>CAJOML010000020.1 GCA_905235705.1 uncultured Bacilli bacterium
AGGCACTGTTGCTTTGGTCTTCCCCATCGTCTTATTTGTCTTCATCGCCTGCCTTGCCGCTTGCATTGTCTTCGCTGTGATTGCCACATTTAACCAATCCATTAATGTCGAATTCCATCATGAGCAAGAACCCGAAATCGAGGCCCAGCCCGAACCCGAGCCCGAACCGGAACCTGAACCAGAGCCTCAACCGGAACCCGAGCCCGAACCGGAGCCAGAGCCCGAAGAGGAAGCCGAAGAAGAGGTTTCCGAAGATGAAGAAGGAGATATCTTCTCCTCCCTCGGTCAACGTCGCAAACGCGTTCCATTCGAAAATAAGATGCGCCGTTCCGATAAAGAAACGCGCGAACGTTATAAAATGATCGTCGCCGCTTTACGAGAATATGATTTCAACGATCGTAAATCGATTCCTGGCGAAACCTTCTCTTATAAGAGGGAAAAATTGATTTTCATCACTTTTGCAGGTAAGACATTGAAGGTCCACTTCCGCCTTGATCCTAAGGATTTCGTCGACTCTCCGGTGCCCGTCAAAGACGCTTCTGACGTCAAGAAATTCGAAGAAACCCCGCTTTATCTCAAGGTCAAATCCGATCTTGCTGCCAGACGCTGCATCAAGCTCGCCGAACAAATCATCGAGCAATACAACGTCCCTAAGAAATAATCGGGATACTACTGACGAAAACGAGGGCTTCGGCTCTCGTTTTTTTACACTTCCTTGTAGCTGTTTGGATTAGTCGCTTCTAGGATAGTCGGAAGGGGATAAACGGCAGGATAAAAGAATTGTATTAATGGGGTGGGTTTACTTACAAAAAAGAGGCGCTTCTAGCACCCCTTGCCGTCCAGCCGGCAGGCTTTTGTCTCGCTAAGCGAATGGAGCCCCACTTCACTTGGCTCCAACGTCACAGTCCCATCTTCTTTAACGAAGCAAGGGATACCGACATCTCCTTTCGCCTTATAGGGTTCAAATGCTGGATTGTGATCACGAAGATCTAAAAATACGGATAGGTCGTGAACGTTTTTGCCAATATCGATATAGACAAACTCGGGATTATTTTTGATTTGCTCCTCAACATATGCGCAATAGGGACAAGATGGCATGCCATAAATCTTAATCATTTTTTTACCTCAGATGTTCCCTCCTAACGGGAAATCACTTTTTCATTTTAAAGTAGATGTTTAAAATGGTCACATGAAAAATGCTCTCCGCTTCATCGCCCCGCTTCTTGATTTGGCAATTTTAATTATGATGAAATCTGCGTTGGCATTTATTTTGCCCAAAGAGCCATCAACAAATTAAAGGACTAATATGCTTAAAAATCGTTTTCGGAGGGGAATCTTAATCATCGCATTTATCATATGCGGAATTTTGTTCTTTGCTTTCGCTAGCGATGACTATTTCAACTCCGGTTTGCCTTCAAATGAAATCAAAGCAACCTATATTTGCGCGATTTTTGCACTTATTTTGACGTTATTTCTATTCGATACTCTTTTTGATAAAAGCGGCGAATCTTTTCTCCCCAATCTCTTCTTAGTGTTGGCCACCGGATTAACCGTAGCCGCGGATATGTTCCTCATTTTCAATATTCATCCGATTATTGGGGTTATCATTTTTATTGTTGCTCAGGTTGCCCACACCACTCGTTTATTTATCCTCGCACATAAGGAATTCCGTTATTTGGTTTTCTCTATCGCAGCAAGGCTATTACTTGGCACCATCACATTGCTGATCTTGCATATTAACGGACAAAACGATCCAATCACCACACTAGCTGGTTATTATGCGGTTAATCTCATCATGAATTTCATCGAGCCAACGATTTTGATCTTCTTTAACAAAGAAAAACGGCTTCAACTCATTCTTATCTCCGGCGCTTTCTTTTTATTTATCGGATGCG
Source organism: uncultured Bacilli bacterium (assembly GCA_905235705.1). GTDB lineage: Bacteria > Bacillota_I > Bacilli_A > RFN20 > CAG-826 > Alloenteromonas. The sequence continues at coordinate 1,896 of CAJOML010000020.1, forward strand.
ATCTCTTTGTCGGATTAAATTTCTTAGGCATTAGCAACGCTTATCGACCAATATGGTCATTCTACGCGCCCTGCCAGTTCTTATTCTTCTTATCGGCTTATTTCTCGTCTAGTTTAGAATCTAATAACGCTTAATGACCATCGTCTTAATCGAAGGGTCGACTTTATTTGCGAATTCTTGGCCGCTATTTTCGTTTCCTGCCACTTGCCCATAATGGGTTGGAATGGCAATGGATGGATGGATGTGGTTAACCAAGAAGCTCGCTTCATCGGCATTCATCGTATATTTGCCTCCGCAGGGAACCAAAATAATATCTGTCTTCACCGCTTTGGCTTCCGCGGTGACGTCACTATCACCGACAACATAAATCTTTACCCCATCAACTTCGATGTTATAGCCAACCCAGCCGCGCTCTTTGGGGTGAAAAAGCTTAAATGGATTATATGCCGGCACCGCCTCAACCTTATATCCTTCGATAATGGCCTCTTCTCCCGGTTCCATAAAAATAGAGTTCCCTAAAGAAGAGCCTTGGCTTTTCATCGATACAGGCATGATGAATTTGGTATTTTCTTTCCTGACTTTGGAAATATCCTCAATCGAAAAATGGTCAAAATGTTCGTGGGTGAAAAACACTAAATCAGCATCGTGATAAGGTTTATCGACTTGGAATGGGTCGATGTAGATTATCTTTTTGTCGCAAATGCGGATGCTCGAATGCGTTAAGACTTCAATCTTCTTTGCCACTTCTTCAATGTGTTTTTCCATTTTGCTTCACCTTACTTATTTGAATGCATATTAACCTAGAAACAGAAAAAATCATAGAGAAGATGGTTGCGTCTATTCCGATTCTTTATTTCGTATTTGGGGCTCTTCTTAAAACCGATTTCGGCGGCCCTTTCTTTGCTTATATATTCAAACGCGATTTTGCTAAAAGCCTATTTAATAAACCGCCCCATGAATCCATATTTCATCTTTTTACCCCATTAGCCTTCTAGATAGGATTAATTAAAGAGGAATTTGCCTTAAACGAAAATATAGCGTTTATTAAACTTAACCAAAATCTAATTAATAACTCCGCCTCTATTTCAGATGACGGAGTGATAAGCAACAATGTCTTTGACATACTGTAGTAATCCCTATTTATTTTTTCAACAAATTATTCCGACTGTAATAATCCCAACTATTGATTCAAAATATTAGAATTCCTCTACGAAAGAACACCACCAGAATAAGTCACGCCATAATGAAGAAGAATGTTTTCATTCATCTTTTCCGTGTTAACCACTAAATCTTTACAAATACCAGTGAATCTTTTAAGCATATAGTCTAAAAGCGTACAGGCATCAGGTAAGATAATACGTTCCGCGGAGCTATGAGAAATATCTCTTTCATGCCATAAGTTATTATCTTCTAAAGCCACATCAACATAGCTTCTCATTAAGCGTGCACAACCACAGATGTTTTCACAACCAATTGGATTCTTCTTATGCGGCATAGCGCTGCTACCTTTTTGACCTTTAGAGAATGGTTCTTGAACTTCACCAATTTCACTACGAGAAAGGTGTCTAATTTCAGTGGCCATCTTTTCTAAACAAGAAGCGATTTGGGCTAAAGAGAAGATATAACCAGCATGTCTATCTCTAGATAAGACTTGTGTGGAAATTTTAGCGTATTCCATCCCTAACTTTTTAGCGACATATTCTTCCACTGCCATTGGGATATTCGCATAATTACCTACCGCACCACTTAATTTAATGACTTCGATATTCTTTCTTTCGTTTAAGAATCTTTCTTTGCAACGATTTAATTCATCAAACCATAAGGCCCATTTAAGACCAAAAGAAGTAATCTCAGCGTGCATACCATGTGTACGACCCATGATTGGTTGTTTTTCGTACTTTTTAGCCATTTTTCTAGTGACATCGATTAAATTATCTAAATCTTCTAAAAGAAGGCTATTCGCGGATTTTAAGGTTAAAGATTGCGCACTATCAACCACATCAGTGGATGTTAATGAATAATGGAACCATTTCTTTTCTTCTCCAAGTTGAAGAGAGATTGATCTAGTGAAGGCAATCACATCATGTTTAGTAATGGCTTCAATTTCTTCAATAGAGGCTAAATCAACATGGGCTTTTTAACAATAGCCTCATAATCTTTTTCAGGAATTAAACCTAACTTAAAGTAAGCTTCAATAACGGCTTCTTCGATAATGAGATAGTTGTTGAATCGATTTTCATCAGAGAAGATTTGTTCAAATTCTTTATGAGAATATCTTTTAATCATAAGTTAGGTTTTCCTTTCTTTATTAATGTTCAGAGAATAATAATTCTTCGTATGTTGGCATTGGCCAATAATGTTTTGGCATCAATGACTCACACTCATCGACGGTTTTTCTAAGCTTCGCCATAGATGGTAATAATGTGTCTTTAATAAAGAAGGCTCTTTTTTCGACATCTTCAATCTTGTTAGCGTCTTCATATTTCACTTCTAACCAATCAACATCATCACTAATCTTGGTTAAGTTTTCGCTTAACTTATTGAGGACGGATACTTGATAGTCAGTGGAAATGTTCTTAGAAATGGCTTTGATTTCGTTGACGTTTCTCGCTAATTTACCAACGTATTTGTTAATAGCTGGCATGATGTCTCTTCTGGCCATATGTATCATTGTCTTAACTTCGATTTCTAAAGACTTGATATAGTTTTCATAGTCTGTTTCTTGTCTAGCTTTGAGTTCTTCTAAACCTAAGACTTTTTCTTGTTCGAATAACTTGATGTTCTTTTCATCTAATAAGTGGGCTAAAGCATCTGGGGTGGTTGGATAGTTACATAAACCACGTTTTTCCGCTTCTAATACCCAAACATCGTTATAGCCATTGCCAGAGAATAAGATGCGTTCATGTTTCTTGACGGTATCTTTGACTAAATCATAGATGGCTTTATCTAAATCCTTGGCGCCCTCTAAAACATCAGCGAATTCTTTTAAGGAATTAGCCACCGCGGTATTAAGGACCATATTGGCATCAGAAACCGTTTTGTTACTACCTGGCATTCTGAATTCAAATTTATTACCAGTATAGGCAAATGGGGATGTTCTATTTCTATCAGTATTGTCTTTATTAATACTTGGTAAGACATCACTACCTAAAAGAATCTTTTCTTTATGTGATTCATAAGTAAGTTCATCATTAACAATGGCTTTTAAAACTTTAGTTAATTCATCACCTAAGAAGATGGAGATAATAGCTGGTGGGGCTTCATTTTTACCTAAACGGTGATCGTTAGAGGCTGACGCTACGCTTATTCTTAATAAGTCTTGATATTCATCAACCGCTTTGATGATCGCGGCTAAGAAAAGAAGGAAGACTCTATTTTTAAATGGCGTATCGCCTGGATGTAATAAGTTAATACCCGTATCAGTGGATATGCTCCAGTTATTATGTTTACCACTACCGTTTACACCATCAAATGGCTTTTCATGGAATAAGATAACAAAGTGATGTTTATCCGCAATCTTAGTCATGATTTCCATTACTAATTGGTTTTGGTCACACGCTAAGTTACATGTTGTATAAATATTAGCGAGTTCGTGCTGGGCTGGTGCCACTTCGTTATGTTCTGTTTTAGCGGATATACCTAATTTCCAAAGTTCTCTATCGACTTCTTCCATAAATTGAGTAACACGTGGCTTAATAACACCAAAATAATGGTCATCTAATTCTTGACCCTTTGGTGCGGGAGCGCCGAATAACGTTCTACCGGTAAGACATAAGTCCAACCTCTTTTCAAATAGACTCTTATCAACAAGGAAGTATTCTTGTTCTGGACCAACATTGGTGACGATATGTTTTACATCATTCATCTTCAAAGCCTTGAACACTCTTAAGGCTTCTTTATTTAAAGCATCAATACTTCTAAGTAATGGTGTCTTTTTGTCTAAAGCATAACCACCATAGGAGCAAAACGCTGTTGGAATACATAAGGTATGGTCTTTAATAAAGGCATAACTTGTTGGATCCCAAGCGGTATAACCTCTAGCTTCAAAGGTGCTTCTTAATCCACCTGATGGGAAAGAAGAAGCATCTGGTTCACCTTTAATTAATTCTTTACCACTTAACTCTAAAACTGGATTACCACTTTCCACGTTAGTTAAGAAACTTTCATGTTTTTCAGCGGTAATACCTGTAAGTGGTTGGAACCAGTGAGTATAATGGGTAGCCCCATTAGCGATAGCCCAGTCTTTCATGGCTTCTGCGACTTTATGGGCTAATGATGAATCAAGTGATTCACCATTTTTAATTGTTTGTTCTAATTTATCAAAAACTTCTTTGCTCAAGGCTTTACGCATAGCGTTTTCATTGAACACAAGTTTTCCAAATTCTTCTGAAACGATTTTCATAATTATCCTATTCATATTCGATAGTCGCCGGTGGCTTACTAGTGATGTCATAGACCACTCTATTCACACCTTTGACTTCATTGACTATTCTTCTACTCGCCTCATCTAATACTCGATAAGGAAGTCTCACATAATTTGCAGTCATAAAGTCGTCTGTACTAACAGCGCGTAACGCGATAGCGTATTGATAAGTTCTTTTATCCCCCATCACACCAACGCTTTGCATATTAGTTAACACAGCGAAATATTGACTAATCTTTCTTTGATATTTGTTTTTAGCGATCACTTCTCTAAAGATATAATCAGCTTCTTTAAGAATATCTAATTTCTCATAAGTGATATCTCCGATAATACGAACCGCTAAACCTGGACCTGGGAAAGGTTGTCGGAACACTAATGCTTCATCTATATCCATTTCTAAACCAAGCTCTCTCACTTCGTCTTTAAATAATTAAGAAAGAGGTTCAATAATCTTTTTAAATGGTAGGTTTTCTGGTAAACCACCAACGTTATGATGGCTCTTAATGGTGTTACCATTGATTGAACCTGATTCTATAACATCTGGATAGATTGTGCCTTGGGCTAAATAATCAATGCCTTTAAGTTCATTAGCGACCTTACTAAAAACATCAATAAATGTTTTACCAATGATATGTCTTTTCTTTTCTGGCTCTTTAACGCCTTCTAGAGCAGACATAAAATCTTTACGAGCATCGACTTTAATAAAATTAAGGTCGTATTTAGAGAACCGCTCAACGATTTCTTCAGTTTCGTTTTTTCTCATAAAGCCATGGTCAACATAAACACATGTTAAATTTTTACCAATAGCGTGACTTAATAAGACTGCGGCTACGGAAGAATCAACACCACCAGAAAGGGCTAATAATACTTTCTTATCCCCGACTTCTTTTTTTATTTCTTCAACGGCTTGTTTATAGTAGTCTTTCATTGACCAATCCCCTTTCGCGTGACAAACACGTTCAAGGAAAGCTTTAATCATTTCTTTACCACATTGTGTATGTTCCACTTCTGGGTGAAATTGCACACCATAGAAGTTCTTTTCTTCATTATAGATAGCAGCGTACTCGCAGTTTTTCGTGGTGGCACTCACTTTAAAATCACTAGGAATCTTTTCGACATGGTCACCATGACTCATCCAAGCAATACTTCTATTTGGTAAGCGTTTAAATAAGGGGCAGTGTGTGTTGAAGTGGGCCACTGCTTTACCATATTCTCTACCCTTATCGTCTTGGGCGGGAGTAACTTTACCACCAAGTAAAGTGACCATTAATTGCATGCCGTAGCAAATGCCTAAAACAGGAATACCTAATTCAAAGATTGAAGGATCAATTTTTGGGGAGTTTTCTAAATAGACACTACTAGGACCACCAGAAAGAACAATGCCTATTGGATTCTTACCCCGAATGAAAGTTGTCGAAGTAGTCCAAGGTAATACCTCGCAATAGACATTGTTCTGTCTAATCCTACGCGCGATGACTTCTGAATACTGCGCACCGAAGTCAATAACTAAGACAATTTCATGCATAATTATTTGCCTTTTTTCTTATCAAGCGCGTTAGAGATTAAACCCACGAACAATGGGTGTGGTTTTGTTGGTCTAGATTTAAATTCTGGATGGAATTGTGAACCGATATGATATTTATTAGCGGGAGCTTCTACGATTTCTACAAGTGACTTATTTGGAGATAAACCACTGAGTTTTAAACCCTTATCGATAAAGTCTTGACGATAGATATTATTAAATTCATATCTATGTCTATGACGTTCATTAATCATGTCTTTGTTATAGAGGGATTTTGCTAAGGAATCTTTTTGTAATGAGCATGGATAGCTACCAAGTCTCATAGTGGCCCCTTTAGCAACGATATTAACTTGTTCAGGTAGCAAAGCGATAACTGGGTGAGTAGTGTTTTCATCAAATTCACTACTATTAGCGTCTTTATAACCTAAAACACTTCTTGCGTATTCAATGACCATCACTTGCATACCTAAACAAATACCTAAGCAAGGGATGTTATTTTCTCTAGCATATTTAGCGGATTCCACCATGCCTTCGATACCACGTGTACCAAAGCCACCTGGGATGATGACACCATCTGCTTCTTTTAATGTTTCTTTAACGTTCTTTTCTGTAATCTTTTCACTATCAATCCAAAGGATTTCCGCTTTAGCGTCTAATGCACTAGCGGCGTGGAAGATTGATTCTTCAACGCTTAAATAAGCATCATGTAATTGGGTATATTTACCCACTAAAGCGATTTTAACTTTCTTATGGGCATTCTTAATCTTATCTACCATTAAAGTCCACTTTTCTAAATCTGGTTTAGTAATTGGTAAGTGTAACTTTTCACAAACAATATCAGTTAAACCTTGGTTTTCTAAAAGAAGTGGTACTTCATAAATACTAGAAGCTGTTAAGTTCTCTATAATCGCTCTTTTATCGATATCGCATAATAAAGCAATCTTATCTTTGATTTCTTGCGTTAATGGTTGTGTGCTTCTACAAACAAGAACATCTGGTTGGATACCTAAAGAGTTGAGTTCTCGTACACTATGTTGGACTGGTTTACTTTTAAGTTCACCACTACCAGGTATTTCAACGATTAATGGGACATGGATATAAATAACGTTATCTCTACCTTTGTCTTGACCGACTTGTCTAATGGCTTCTAAGAACGGTAAAGATTCAATATCACCAACCGTACCACCGATTTCACAAATTGCGATATCAATGTTTTGTTGTTCAGATATATAAATCAATCTTTTGATTTCATCAATGACATCAGGGATGATTTGAACTGTTCTGCCTAAATAGCCACCTGTTCTTTCTCTATTGATAACATTCCAGTAGACTTTACCAGAAGAAACAGAGCAAGAAGCATCTAAAGGCACATTAGTGAATCTTTCATAGTGACCTAAGTCTAAATCTGTTTCCGCTCCATCATCAGTGACAAATACTTCACCATGTTGATAAGGAGACATAGTACCTGGGTCAACATTTAAATAAGGATCAAACTTTTGATTCTTAACACTATATCCTCTTTGCTTTAATAAACGGGCTAAAGAAGCGGCGCATATTCCTTTCCCTAATCCTGAAACAACCCCGCCAGTCACAAAGATGTATTTCATATTTCGACAACTCCATTAATATGGGAGTATGTTAACACATTGATTTAATATACTTAAATATATATAATGTTATAGTTATCATATCTTTTTTGTATGTAAAGGATTGTTTATATGGATTTAAAGACATTAAGATATTTCGTCGTTGTTGCTGAAGAATTAAACATTACTAGAGCTAGTAAGATTTTAATGATGAGTCAACCACCTCTATCTAACCAAATCAAGCATTTGGAAGAAGAATTAAATACGACCTTATTTATTAGAGGTAAAAGACATTTAGAGTTAACTGATGAAGGTCGATACTTATATCAAAAAGCTAAAGACATCCTTTTATTAAACGATAAAACCATTAATGAAATCTTATTAATGAATAAAGGTTTAAGTGGCACGATTGGTATTGGTCTAGTTGAAGGTACTGCTCCTGATATTGCTGCGGAATGGATTAGTGAATTCTTAAAAATGCATCCACACGTGAAGTTTAGAATCTTAGATGGTAATAGCGATGATCTTATAAACAAAATGAGAGCGGGTTTAATCTCGCTTGCCGTTATTACTTCTCCATATGATCAAATACTTTTAAATAGCTTTAAAGTTGGTGAAGAAAAGATGGTCGCCTTAATGAATAAAGACCATCCATTAGCGAAATCCCCTAATGAGAAAATCACTATCGAACAATTAAAAGATGAAAAGATTATTGTTCCTAGTAGAAAAATACATGTAGACGCGATTGTTAAATGGTTTAAAAAAGGCCATTTTGAACCAAATATTGTCTGTGAAATGGATAACTACTTAGATGCCGCTGCTATGGCGGGTCGAGGAGTGGGTATATCTATCTTCCCTAAGACAGCTTATATTATGAATAACTCCTTAATTTCTAAAGAGATTGAAGGCGAAGAGAAAAAAGTCGATTACCTCTTCGTCTGGCGTAAGGGTCATCAACTCTCTACACTCGAAGAAAACTTCATCGACTTTATTAAAGATAAGTATAGCAAGTAAGGCTATTCAATAGCATTTTGCAACGAGTAAACAAAAAGAGACAATTTTTGTTCAATAATATTGTATATTATTGTATTGTCTCAGTCTGTCTATTTTGGTGCGCCTGGCAGGATTTGAACCTGTACGCCGCAAAGCAATAGATCCTAAGTCTATCGTGTCTACCAATTTCACCACAGGCGCATGCTGTTTCCAGCGGGCTCTATTATAAATGCTTAAAAGACGTTTGTAACCGAAAATTGATAAAAGAAAACCCATCACGAGGATGGGTGTAACTTTGAGGAATCCCTCTGGTTAATTAGAAGGAGTCACCCGTATTAGAGAGCTCCGCGGTATTGATATAAAGGCACTCGACAAGATTATCGGCAATTTTATATATAAGCGGAGCCGACTCGGTTTTGACTTCTTCTTTCTCGGACTTGTAATCCATAGCAAGTACCTCCTTTCTAGCAATTTTTAAGCCTCAATAATTCTTGAGGACCGATAACTATAGACCTTTTTTATTTTGTTGCAAGCGAAAACGTGAAAATATTTAAAAAGCTTCGATTAGAAATGGACTTTCCCCTTCTTATTCAGTCAAAAAGGAGGTGATTTTGGAAAAAACTTGATCAGAAAGCTGACTTGTTTTTTCTTTATCGATGGAGGCAAGGAAAACCTTTTTGTCTTCACTGCGTTCTTTAAGCTTAGATTCCACCACTTCTTTGACATAATCTAGCGAAACGCGGCTTCTCCATGGACCAGCATGGCCAACATTTGGCAAGGTTAAGGTTGTTACATTAGGCAAATCTTTAGCTCTTCGATAAAGGCTATTGCCATCGATTTTGACCGAATTATCTTCTTCGCCATGGATGACCAAGGCTTTGGTGTTGCTTACCTTTAATCCATCAAAAGCAGATAAAGAAGCGTCTTTCCCTTGAACAATATAGGAATCAAGAGCAAAGCTAGGATAAGAAAAATCGGCTATCCCCCCAGCGTAAGACCTAGCATATTCCATCATCGTATCTAAAGGGATATCAAAAGCGGAAAACGTAATCACCTTATCCGCCTTTACCCCTAATTGAAGCGAAGCGGCAATCCCATACCCGCCCCAAGAATGGCCAACCATGATAAATTGGTCTTCCAGGAGGTTTTGGCTTGTTAAATAGTTGAAACATGATGCCACGTCATGCGCGCTTTGGGCCAAAGACTTAAAGGAAGAACCTCCGCTATTCCCACAACAAGTCAAATCCAAAGCGAAAACGTCATACCCTTGGTCAAGAAACCATTGTTGATATTGAGCGTCGTCTGAATCCGAATTCGAGCCCATCCCATGGACGGCTAAAACGAGCCCTTTAGGTGAAAAGGCAGAATAGAGATAGCCTCTTAACGTATTATTCCCAGAAAGAAAGGAATGCTCGCTTCGAGTAGATAAAGAAGGATAGTCGCTTCTGACTTTATAAATATAGGCAATATCTTCGTTGACCTCACGCCGAGAAAATACAACCGCGCTTACCGCCCCATAAGCAATCGCGCCGCCACCAAAATAAAGGACGGTCAAAGCAAGCCCCGTAATCAAAATCGTTTTAACCAGGGACCTCGTTTTCATTTGTATTGGTAATATTTGAAGTTCTCACCTAATAGATAGCGCATCAAATTCAGATGGTCTTCCCTTTTCACCTCACAGCCATGCGCAAGGAAAATATAGGTGACTCCATATTCGTTAATTTTCTCGCCACTAGGGATAAACCCGTGACGCTTATAAAAGCCGACTCGCCTTAACCTCATTGGATAATCTTTATATTCGGGCGCAGGATCATCGGCGAGCAAATAACATCTTTGATGAGGATGATCGGCAAGAAAATCATCGACGATTTTTCCGCCATAACCAAGATTACGTTTGCTAGGTCCGACGGCTAAAAAGAAAAGATAAGCAAGGTCATCTCGCTCCAAATCGATGCGAAGTCCAATGAATTCATTTCCCTCTTTAACCTCGCAAAACGCAGCTTTTTCTAGCGAAACCATCACTTCATAAGAAGGTCGTTCATCTTCGGTAAACGCGGTCAAAAACAGGTTTTTAACCTTATCGATATCTTGGCTTTGAGGATTCAAAAGGCGATAGGTAAGAGACATTATTTGCCTTTCTTTAATTTGGCTAGGTCGCTACTTCTGCCATTAGCCTTCATGCGATTATAGTTCTCGGTTAAGGCTTTCTCGTAAGTGGAAGAATTCCATGACTTAAAGAATTGGGTGTCTTTCCATTCGTCGGGTAGATATTGGATTTTCTCCCATAAGTCAGGGCGATCATAGGGGTATTTATCCGCTTCCTTCATATTTACAGGCGTGAGTTTCAAATAATCCTGGACAAGGAAAGGCTTCTTCGCGGCAAAAGCCATGGCTTCTTGGATAGCTAGGCACCCGGCTTTTGAATGAGGGGATAAACATAAATCGACGACCGCGTCGCCAAGGGGGATGACCGCCTCGGGAAAACCTACCTGCTCGGCCGCGGCAATGGCCAGTTGGGTACGCATGACGGCATTAGGATTGCCTAGACCGATATCTTCATAAGCGGTGACAAGCAACCGACGCTTAATCGAATCCAAATCGCCGGCAATACATAAACGGGCCAAATAATATAAGGCGGCATCGACATCGCACCCACGAATCGATTTCTGCAAGGCGGAGACGGAATCATAATGTTCTTCTTCGTCTTTATCCATCGCTAAATTCGGAACGGCTTCAATTGAGGAAATCATCGCCTCATCTACTTCGTCAGCATTATCAAAAGCAACCGAAGCAACTTCTAAAATGTTTAAAGCGAAGCGCATGTCCCCGCCAGAAAGCCTAGCGATGGTCGAATACGCTTTCTCGCTAACTTTCGGCGTCCCATTTAAGCCGCTAGAAGAATCGTGGGCACGGATTAAGCCTGTGACGATATCTTCTTCGCTTAAGGGTTTGACTTCTAATAAGCGGCAACGCGACCTTATCGCGCGGTTTAAAGAAATATATGGATTCGTGGTGGTTGCCCCGATAAGGAAGAAAGTTCCGTTTTCGACATAAGGGAGCAAGAAATCTTGTTTGGCTTTATCTAAACGATGGACTTCATCCATGATGAGGATGGTAGGTCGCCAAATCTTAGCTTCTTCGACCGCCCCTTCCATATCTTTTTTGCTGCACGTGACCGCGTTTAAGGACACGAAATGGATGCCTAAAGAGCGAGCATAGGCTTCACCAATTGTGGTTTTACCAGTCCCTGGAGGGCCAAAGAAAATCATCGAGAAGGGCGTTTTCTTTTCCACTGATTTGCGTAAAAAAGACCCTTCACCGACCAAATGGGTTTGCCCGATGACTTCATCTAAGGTTTTTGGGCGCATGCGGAATGCGAGCGGTTCTCTCATAACTTATTCCTGATAATCCTTAATGGCTTCTTGAATGGTACGTTCGCCGGCGGATTTGCCATATTTCTCGACTTCCATCTTGTCTTTGAATTCGTGGGCAAGGGAACAAGGGCCACCGATGCAACCGCCATTACAAGCCATGCCTTCGATGAAATTGAATTCACGGGCAGGCGATTTTGCCTTTGCCATCACCATGCGGAGGTTCTCCATACCATCGACCGAGATTGGCTTAGCTTCGAATGAAGAGCCTTGTTCTTTTAAGGCCTCTTTGACGGCCTCGGTAAGCCCGCCGGCGCGAGCAAAGATACGTCCATAATAGGAAGCGTCATCCAAAGGAGTCTCTTCAAGCGACTCAGGTTCGATTTCCCTTGCGGCAAGCATAGCCTGAATCTCTTCGAAAGTCAGAGTGAAATTAACGATATGTTTTATCTCTTCTTTTTGGATTTCCTTCTTTTTGGCGATGCAAGGACCGACGAAGACGATCTTGGCTTCGGGGTTATGCTGTCGAATCCATTTGGCAATCGTCATCATCGGCGAAAGGTTATGGGAGATATTATCTTTCAACGTCGGGAATTGCTTTTGCACGAAACTAACAAAAGCCGGGCAGCAAGAAGAGGTCAAGAAGCCTTTTTCGGCTAATTCTCGGGCTTCGTCATAGGCAACCATATCGGCCCCTAAAGCCGCTTCGACGACATGGCTAAAACCAAGTTTGTGCAAGGCAGTGACTACCTGGCCGAGTTTAACATCTTTAAATTGGGAAGCAATGGCCGGAGCGACTATGGCATAAACAGGATAATTCTTTCCGTTCTCCGACTTCTTTAAGTCTTCGATCACAGGTTTCATCCACGACTTGTCCATAATCGCGCCGAAGGGGCATTGATAAACGCACGCCCCGCATTGAATACACTTTTCATCATCGATGACGGCGGCTTGGTCTTCATCCATGGAGATGGCTTTTAATTTACACGCCTCGACGCAGGGACGGAGGAAATTCTGAATGGCATTATATTGACAGGCTTTCGCACACATCCCGCAATTAACGCAAAGGTCCTTATCAATGATCGCGGAATGGGTCTTTTCGTCAAAATGAATCGCGTTTTTATGGCAAACATTTAAGCAACGCCTGGCAATGCAGCCACGGCAACGATTGGTAACTTCATAGCCACCTAAAGGACATTCATCGCAAGCGACTTTGATGACTTCGATGACATTATCGATTTCTTTATTCCCGCCTAAAGCGAGTTTCATCCTCTCTTGAACGATGGCCCTTTCTTTATAGATGCAGCAACGCATCGTTGGCTTTGGGCCAGAGACGATATCTTCAGGGATTTTCCAATATCTTTCAAGCAGGTTATCTTCAAAGCATCCTTTGGCAATCGCCTTAAGGACTTCAAATTTTAGTTCCTGTACTCTCGTATCAAATTCAATTTTCACGATATCCCCTCCGGTTTGTTTCGTTTTCAGTTTAGCTTTTATCCTTAGGATAGGGAAGCGTCTTCGACCATTTCCACCACTTCCCCGATATACATCCGATGAGGTGTTTCCTGGCTGTAATGATGGGCAATTTCTTCGGCTGGAATATTGTCTTTGACGAGATCGTTATGATAAATCTTGCGGCAGATAAGACTGATTTTGGCTTCTTTATAAAGGACGTGCCCATTATATTCAATTGGGGTTAAGCCGGCGACGATTTCCTTATTTTCGTCGCGTCCGGATAAGCTTCCCATGATGCCCATTGCTTTACGGTAAGAAGGTTTAAATAGGCTTACCACGAAATATTCGTTTTCTTCCATGAAGGAATAGGTAAAACGAATTGGCTTGACGAAAACGGTGACAACGGGACGATGCCATAAAGTTCCCATCTGCCCCCAGGAAATGGTCATCGCGTTATGGTGAGCAAGGTTGCCTGAACCAACCATCGCCAATCCCGAATCAAAACAAGTGAAGATTTCGGGGGCAAACTTTTTAATTTCCATCATGAATTTCCTCCTTGAAACGAGCATAGAAGCTTTTTAGATAATCCATTCTTTCTTTCGCCATTTCCTTTGACGCATCGAGATGAAGATATTGGTCTAGATGCAATAATTTTTCCTCGAAATGGGCAAGCGTCGAATCTGAAGAGCCATACATTTTCCTGCCCTTGCTTCCCCCATAGGAAAATGCCCTTGCGACCCCTACCGCCCCAAGCGCATCAAGGCGATCTGCGTCCACGACGATTTTCCCTTCGATAGGGAAGTCCCCGGGAAGAGTTGGGTATTTATGGAAGGACATAAAGGGGAGAAGCGAAAGAATCTTTGTCTTAATCTCTTCTTCGATATCTAGGCGAGAAAGGAAATCGTCCACTTTCGAATGGGATGCGAATTTATCGTCTTCGACATCGTGAAGATAGGCTAGCATTTCAACCAAAAAAGTGTCGCAAAAATAAGAAGAAGCGATTTCTAAAGAAAGCCGTTTTACCCGCAAAAGATGGTCTTTATCGTGCCCTGGATCAAAACTAGAACAAGAAGAAAAGGCGAATTCTGCGGTTTTTTCAAGGATTTCTTCCCGATTCATTTCTTCTCCCCTAACTTCCCTTCAAGGGCAAGGTGTTCAAAATGATGTTGCCTTAATACCTCATAGGTTGCGATAGCGACGGCATTAGAAAGATTAAGCGATCTTAGACCTTCTTTCATCGGCATGCGGACGGTGTCTTTTTCGTGGGCTAATAAGATATCTTCGGGGATACCTTTCGTCTCTTTCCCAAACATCAAATAGACATCTTTTGGATAATTGACTTCGGTATAAACGTGATGGGCTTTCTTGGAGAAATAATAAATCACCGCGTTAGGATTTGCTCGATAGAATTCCTCGATGTTTTCGTAGACGCGGACATCTAATAAATCCCAATAATCTAATCCCGCCCTTTTCATATATTTATCATCAAGGGAAAAACCTAAGGGCTTGATTAGATGCAAAGAAGAACCTGTCGCTGCGCAGGTGCGGGCGATATTCCCCGTGTTCTGGGGTATTTCGGGTTCATGTAAGACGATATGAATATGAGGCATGGGGAAATGATAACGGAAAAAAGTGGCACTTGAAACAAAATCGCATTCCAATTTCTAAATAAAATTTAGAACTATTTAACCTCTGGGTAAGCTTTGTCAAGAATCAATTCTTTTCTAAGCTTTATAATTTTCTTGAGAAAATCTTTTTGTAACTGAGTTAATTGTTCCACATCGTCAATCAGTGAATTGATTTCTTCTAAATTGACATGTGGGACAATTCTTTTAATAGCCTCATTGCATCCTTTATATTCTAACGAGGTAATCATTTGATAATAATTGCCACGCTTTCCATTCACTAAAATAGCTGATGTTGGCATATCATAAACTCGTGCATTCATTTCGGCTTTAGAAGATATAACTTTTTTAATTAATTCATCATCTATCTGAGGAAATAAAGCGGAACCACAATCAAAAATTGGAGCAATCTTCATTTCGTCAGTTTCCTGGTTATATAAGAATCCCCAATTGCCATTATGTCTATCCCAGTTACCAATGAAAGCATCAGTAACAAACATGTTCCAAAAATGCTCTTCTAATTCTTTCGGATCAACCGCAGTCTGTTTTTGAATTGTATCAAGAATGTCAGATAATTCAGTTCCATATCCGTTAGAAGCAGAATCAATAATTTGGTTTTTAACGGAGGCAAAATCAACGATTGTGGTATTCGGTGAAGTAAAATCTTTGCAAGCCACAACAGTTCTAACTTTGCCATGGTATTCTTATTCTCCTAATAATGTATCTTGAGCTTTTATTCCAAGCATATTAAAAATATGACATCCAAGATATTCGGAAGTACAACTATTTGTATATGAAAGATTTGGATTCTTTAAAGCGTGCATAGGGAGTTTAAGCATATAGAGTTCGTTATTGTAAACAACAGAAAGTTTACTTCCGTTTGCACCACCGTAAGCCTTTTTTCTAGTTGGTAAATTAGTAAAATCAATCATCATAAATCCTCCTAAAAATATCTCGCTCTTAATCTATCTGCTTGCTCTTTAGAAATAAGATGTTCTACTTCTGCAACGTTGATAGAACTATTCAATTGGTCGCTATAACAATCCACTAAAGTGCAATCTTTACGAATTGCTTTTCTATATTCAGTAATGGCATCCACCAAAAATTCTGGTAATGATGTTTTTGCCTCTTCTCTTTCTAGAGAAAGCAAATCTTCTATTGATACTCCCAAGCTCTTAGAAATTGCTAATAGTGTTTTACCAGAACATTCTAAAATATCAGCTTTTCCTGAAGAAATATCAGTTAAAGTTGTTTTAGGTACTCCGCTATCTCGAGACAAGGAATAAACTGTAGGGCAAGTAAATCTAAGAATGTCATGCTTAAATTATATCGGTTAACCGACTTATTTCCAATATCAAAGATATAAAAAGATTCGACACAAATGTATCGAACCAATTCTACAGTTGTGGTGCCGCCTGCCGGAATCGAACCAGCAACCTATCGCTTACAAGGCGATTGCTCTGCCAGTTGAGCTAAGGCGGCACTGGTGGGTGTTGGGGGTTTCGAACCCTCGACCTCTTCCGTGTGAAGGAAACGCTCTCCCACTGAGCTAAACACCCATTTTGCCTTACGGCTCGGTTATTATCCTCTTTTTATCCTTATTTATTCAAGACTATCGTTTTAAAACGATGAAAAAACCCGAACCTAATCGATCCGGGTAATTGGCAATTGGTGGACCTTGTCGGGCTCGAACCGATGACCTCCTCCATGCCATGGAGGCGCTCTCCCAACTGAGCTAAAGGCCCATAGACGCGTTTTCCGCGCCTATTAAAGATAGTGAGAATGGCATTCTTTGTCAAATGTTTTTTGAGGAAAGAAGCAACTCTACTTCGTTCTTTTGCCGTGGATGTGGGGAACGATCGAATAAAAAATAGGAACGGCAAACCACATAACCCAATAAGGATGCCAGAAATTTTGCCCGTAGAAGGAGCCGATAATCCCCATTCCGCAGAAGACCATCGTCACCAAAACGGCCATGTTAAATTCGACTAAGCGACGTTTTTTGATCGCCTTAGCAATGGACCTGGCGAGGACGGGAACGAGGAAAAGGATCCACATCGATGCCCAACCAACCGCTCCTCCTTCAGGGGTGCGCCACAAGAATCCAGCAATTAAATAAGCGACCAAGGCAAATAAGAACATGGCGGAGAAGACCCAATTCTTACTTTCTTCTTCCTCCACTTGATAAGCGGGGTCCACCACTTCGGATTCGACGACCTCGGCTTCTTCATCCTCTTTTGCCGCGCGGATTAATTCATCCACGGAAATATTGTAGATACCCGCAAGAGCAATAATATTTTCGGTATCAGGCGTACTTTCCCCGTTTTCCCAACGCGAGACGGCTTGACGCGAGATACCGAGTTCATCGGCGAGCTGTTCTTGCGAGAAGCCATGTTTTTTTCTTAATCCGGCAAGGCGATTTCCTAATCTAATCGACATAGTCTTGTCCTCCTAGCGATAATGATAATGCTTTTCTTTTTCCCTTCCACCGCTTTTTGTTGGCAGGCACAAAAATTGCGCAATTCTGGTTTACATTTCCTACAATATCCATGCAAAACCCAGGGAAAAATAAGAAAACTGGGCAAGCCAGTATCTTCTTGGTGATTGGCGCGCTCGAGACGATTCGAACGTCCGACCCCTTCCTTAGGAGGGAAGTGCTCTGTCCAGCTGAGCTACGAGCGCAAGGATGGTCGGAACGGCGGGACTTGAACCCGCGACCTCTTGGTCCCGAACCAAGCGCACTACCAAGCTGTGCTACGTCCCGATCAGCGGCAAAACCGCGAAATGGATTATATACTTCTCCTTATAGGAATTCAAACAAAGACATTTGATTTGTCTCGCCCAAACCATCAAGCACGCCGAACTCTTCAAGCTTCTTTAAGTTGGAACTATTGAGTTTGCTGGCGCGGGAAAGCAAATCCTCTTTCGAAAGGAAAGGCTTCTTATTGCCTTCGCTATCTTTTTCTTCGCGGGCTTCGATAATCGAATTGGCGGCACTTAAGCCAAGCCCATCGATGACATTGAAAGGCGGAATCAAAGATTTCTTTTCGTGATCGACGACAAACATCTTCGCGTCGGAGCGATACAAATCGAAATTCTCGAAATGATATCCTCTTTCTAACATCTCGATGGCGACCTGAAGCGAATCCAGCATCGCCGCTTCCTTGTTGCTAAGCGGATTATCCCTTGAGCCAGCCCTGGCCGAAAGTTCGCGGATTCGTCCAATGACGGCATCTTCACCGGCAATCATAGCCTTGATATCCCAAGCATCGGAACGAATCGAGAAGAAGACGGCATAGAATTCAAGCGGGTAATAGAGTTTGAAATAAGCCACACGTACAGCCATCATGACGTAAGCGGTCGCGTGTCCACGAGGGAAGAGATATTTAATCTTCTTGCAGGAATCGATATAGAACTGGGGAACCTTATGGGCGAGCATGGCTTCTTCGTTTTCCGGTTTTAGGCCCCTACCTTTACGAACGTCTTCCATGATTTTGAAAGACATCGAGGGGTCTAAGCCCATCGAAATTAAGTAAGTCATGATATCGTCACGGCATCCGATGACTTCGTTTAAACTCTTGCCGGATTTGACAAGGTCTTCGGCGTTGCCGGCCCAAACATCGGTGCCGTGGGCTAAACCAGAAATAATGAGAAGGTCATTAAAACAATGCGGACGCGCAACATCTAACATCCTTTGGCAGGTGGCCGTGCCAAATTCTGGCAAAGCCGCCGCCCCGGTGGCAGGATGGAGGAAATCACGTTGGAGATTTAATTCTTTCGGTGAAAGGAACAAAGATAAAACCCTTTCGTCATTCATCGGGATATCTTCGATTCTTACCCCTGTGAGATCACGGTAAAAACGCATCGCCATCGGGTCAACGTGGCCCAAGATATCGAGTTTTAAAACCTCATCATGCATAGAACGGAAGTCATAATGGGTGGTAAGCCATTCCGATTCAAGGTCATCGGCTGGATGCTGGACGGCGGTAAAGTCATAGACGGAATGCTCGGCAGGGATAACGACGATGCCGCCAGGGTGTTGCCCGGTGGTACGCTTAACGCCTTCGCATTTAGCCGCGATATAGGCGATGTAATTGGTGTTCATTTCATCCGGGTTCTTGCCGATGGATTCGAAATATCCGCGGACATAGCCGAAAGCCGTCTTCTCGGCGACTTTTTCAATCGTCCCGGCGCGGAAGACGTTCTTTTCCCCTAGTAGGTCTTTGGTGTAGTTATGGGCCCTATGCTGAGATTCATCTTCGAAGTTAAGGTCGATATCAGGGACTTTATCCGCGTGGAAGCCAAGGAAGGTTTCAAACGGGATGTTTTGCCCGTTGGTATCAAGCTTATGACCGCATTTGGGGCAAGTCTTATCGGGCAAATCGAAGCCGGATTTATATTTCTCGGCATCGCCGAATTCGAAATAATGGCAATGCGGGCAATGATAATGCGGCGGAAGCGGATTGACCTCGGTGATTTCAGCCATCGTGGCGGCAAAGGAAGAACCAACCGAACCACGCGAACCGACGATGAAGTGTTCAGGCTCTTCATTAGCGAGTTTAATCAAGCGATAGGCGATGTAATAGGTGACGGCATAACCATTGCCGATAATCCCTTCGAGTTCGCGGTCAAGACGGCCTTTTAATTTGGCGATATTTTCATGCACGACCGGATCATCATCGAAAGTATAGGCATAATTCTTTTCAAAATTGCCATAGCAAAGATCGCGGATCTTTTCCTCGGAATTAGGGAGGTTACGGTTGGGGGCGAATAAGTCATCCGAAACAGGCGTGATGTCGTTATCGATAAGCGAAGAGATATAACGTGTGTTGGTGACGACGATCTCATAAGCGAGGTCTTTATCCAGCCACGCCTCAAACGAATCTAGCATTTCACGAGTTGAACGGAAATGCTGGTCAGGGTTTTCAAAATGGGGCTTCCTTGCCCTTGCTGGCGGGTTCATCGGGTGAGCACCGCCGCCTTTGGCTTTGGCATTAATGTAGACATCCCTAAGGATTTTGTCCTCAGGATTAACGTAATGGCAGTCCCCCGTTGCAACAACCGGCTTGCCAGCTTGTCTAGCCGCTTCGATGATGTCTTTCAAGACTTCGATCAAGTGTTCTTTGGATTGGACCCTGCCCATATTGAGCAAATAGGAATAATTCTCAATCGGCTGAATCTCGACATAGTCATAGAACTGCATGGCTTCGACCAAAGTGGAAAGGTCACGGGTTAAGGCCATCTCGAAAATCTCGCCATTAAAGCAAGCCGTGCCGATCAAGAAATTCTTACGGTAAGTTTGTAACAATGAACGCGGGGTCTTGGGGAAACGCCCTTCAAAATAAGTTGTATGTCCCTCCGAAATGATGCGGTTAAGATCGGAAAGGCCTTCTTGGTTTTTGACTAAGACACAGGCATGGTATTCGCGTAAGTGACGGCAGAAAGCGTTGAATTTGGCTTCCTTTTTATCAAAGGTCTCAGGGTCATCTTTTTCTTTATCGCCACGGGCAACCATAAGGTGTTGCAAATCGCGATGGGTGATACCCGGGAATTCGTGATTAAGGCGGATGATGGCTTCTTGCCAGCCGTCATTTAATTTCTCTGAGTCATAATCGGCACGGTGAGCGTCTTTCTCATCATAAACGTTTAAGCCTAGGTTCCTTAGGAAGGCACCTTCGGTATGACGCCCGGCTTCGGGGAAGAGATAGTGAGAAATCGGAATGGTATCAATGACGGGGTTGGTTAAAGGGGCAAGGCCTTCGCGTTGCAAGGCGGCGTTAATAAAACCGATATCGAACGAAGCGTTATGGGCGACTAAAATCAAATCCCCCATAAATTCGCGAATCTTGGGTAAAATCTCTCTAAAAGTCGGGGCTTTGCGGAGTTCTTCGGCACTTAATTTGTTGATGGCCAAAGCCTCGGCGGCATATTCCAAATCGATTTCGGGATTGATCAATGTATCAAAACGGCGAATGACACGGCCCCTTTCGACGATGACCCCACCGAATTCAACGAGACGGTCATAACGGGCCGATAAGCCGGTGGTTTCGGTATCGAAGACGCAATAACGGGCTTCGGTAAGCTTTTGGTCACAAGGGTTTTGGATGTAATTTTGTTCAAGGTCGAACATATAAAGTTCGGCCCCGTAAATAATCTTTAACGGTTCACGTTGGCTCTTTCCCGATTTAAAGGCTTTCCGGTCTTCATCATGGCAAGCCTGGGCGGCGGGGAAGTTTTGGACGACGCCATGGTCGGTAATGGCAATCGCGTCCATGCCCATGCCCTTGGCCACGTCATAGTAGGACTTAAAATCGGGGACGGCATCCATGACCGACATATTGGTATGGAGATGCAACTCAACGCGTTTAACATCTTCTGGATCTTCTCTTTTCTTCGGCGAAGCGATGGGATCAAGATAATGGGCGATAATCACCTTTTGCCCGGTATAACGGTCTTTGTCGATCGCCCCACGAACACGGACAAAGCTTTTCTTCACAAATTTCTCAAGGGTGGTCTTGGGAAGATTTTTGGCCTCGAAAGCACGCACGTTAATCGCGTTTGACATATCACCAACCCCTAAGGTAAGGATGACCTTGCCTTTGGAGGAGTTACGGATATCGTTAGAAAAGACTTCGCCAAAGAAATCGACATTGCCGACTTCAAGGGCGTAAATATCATCGATTTGGTTGATGATTTTATAGTCGCCTCTTTCCCAAACCCTCTTTCTCGCTCTTTCTTCGAGCATGATGGAGAGATTCCGCTCCGCCTCATCAAGAAGGCTTTCTTCCGCCTCGGCTTTGAATTTGGCTTCGTCTTTGGCGATGGCTTGCGCGCCATCGAGAGGGAGGTCGATGGAATCTTGTTTTGCTTCTTCTGCGGGGAGAGGTTCCTCGCTAGAGGGTTTTAAATCTTCCACCCCTTCAAGCAGTTCATCTTCTTCGCCTTTTTCTTCTTCGGGTAAGGGTTCATCGGAAAGAGATTCTTCGTTATCTTCAGGCATCTCTTCTAATACCATCTTAGGAGTTTCTTCCTCTAGGGTGAAATCTTCTTCCGGAATAAACCCATCGGATAAAATCTCGCTAGATTCTTCTGGCATATCCCCTAGATCCGTCTTGGGGGCTTCTTCGTTAAAGTCCGCTTCAGCAAGGGAAGATGTTTCTTCATTCTCAACTGGCTCTTCGGGCATTTCCTCTAAAGCCATCTTAGGAGTTTCTTCTTCTGTTTCTCCCTCGATGAAAGGTTCGCTTTCCCTAGCAGGGGTATCTCCAATTTCTTCAGGCATCTCTTCTAGGCCCATAGGAGGTTCTTCTTGGGGTTCTTCTTCCGCCTTAAAGGGTTTGACCTTAGAACTAAATTCAAATGGGTAATTGATGAATTTCATGAGGGAGAGGAAATCTTTTTCCCAATCCTTCCCCGCTTCTAGGGATTCTTCATCGGCATAGATAAAAGAAAGCTTTTCTTCCCCTTCTTCTTCAATGCCACACGGGGGAAGGGTGGAGAATCTAGCTAAATACCAATCAGCCAATAAAGAGACGACGTCATTGGCCTCAGGCATATTCAAATATGTGAAGCGGAGGGAATATGGGTAGTGGATATTCACACTCGCCGAAATGAAACGGTCCAATAAGGAATATTCCCAAGGGACAACCTTGGAAACGACCATATCGACCCTTTCTTTTTGGTATGGGTTGCGCCCGACTAAAACGAAATCTAAGTCGAAGTCTTCACTTTCCTCTATCCCGATAGAACGGAGGAATCGATTCATTTTTTCTTGCATATGTCCCTCCTTTCCTCAAATAAATAGGGCAATGACGTCCTTGACGGTGACGGCAACGGCTAAACCGATTAATAAGCCAAAGCCGATTATGGTGGCGATGGTTTTGGCTTTTTCGGGAACTTTCTTCTTCGTCGTCCCTTCGATGACGGTGACAAGGATTTGCCATCCATCTAAACCTGGGAAGGGAAGAAGATTGAAGAAGGCGAGATTTACGGAAATCATGCCGGCATAGAAGAAGACCAGACGTGCTCCCCCGCTGGCGGTAATCTGCGGCATGGCGGCGGTTATGCCAACGATGCCCGAGAGGTTTTTAAACCCGCCTGGCTGGAACAAGGAGATAAAGCCTTTGACGACTGCCCCACAGGCATTAGGGAAGTCGCTCGCCCACATTTGCCAGCCCTCAGTGAAACTATTATGGGCGGAAATGGTGAGGAGACGAATCGAGTTATTTTCGAATTTGCCGTTTTTGATGGAATAACGGAAGAATGATTCCCCGCTTCCAACGATGCGGTGCTCATTATATTGGGTTGCAATCGAATCCCCTTTTTTCAAAGGCACAAAGGTGATATCCAAATCGATATATTCGCCATCGCTATATCGTTTTAAATCCAATTTCAACGAATTATTCTCATCGTCGAGAAGTTTAGGCACGACGTTAACTCCGACTTTTTGATACATGGGATCGGCGGCCTGTGTCGAAGCCGGATATAAATCGATGGAAGCAGCTAATTCGTGATCTTCCACTAAAGTGGAGGGGTTATAGACGGCGACATATCTCACATCGCCTTTTTTATAGGTGTCGCCATCTTTGACATAGAAATAAACGTCATCGTCGATGACAGGCAAAGTATAATCGCCCAATTTTACAGGCACGACGTGCATATAATAATCGCTTGAGGTGTAACCTTCTAAGGCTTGCCCTTCGATATAAGAGGCTAAATCCTGCCCATAGATAGAATCTAAGGTGACCGAAGCCATTTGGCTGGTCTCTGCATCTACAATCCCTGACCTCGCGTAGTAATACACCGGGAAGGCGGCATCACCGATATAAACCAAAATCATGCCAAGGATGAAATTAAGGGTAACCCCAGCAACAAGAATGAGGATTTTCTTCCACATTGCCGCATTCGCCAAAGAACGCTCGGCAGGCGGGGCTTCCATTCCTTCTTCGGGGACCATTCCTTCTTCCCCGTACATCGAGACATACCCGCCTAAAGGAATCGCACGTAAGGTAAAATAAGTCTCCCCTTTCTTCCGCTTGACCTTCAAAACGGCAGGGCCGAAACCAATTGAATATTCAAAGCAATAGACCTTGAATAATTTGGCCATGCCCAAATGGCCCGCCTCGTGGATGGAAATTAAGACGGCGAGCATCAAAATAACGATGAGGATATAAAGGAGGGTCTGATACCACATATTACTTGGCTAAGCGAATCCTTTCTAAACAATAACTACGTGTCATCGTATCGGCAAAGATGAGGTCTTCTAAAGTCGGTTCGCCGATTAAAGGGATATCGCTTAGGGCTTCTTCAACCAAATAGGCGATATCCGTGAATGCGATTTGCCCGTCTAAGAAAGCATTGACGGCAATTTCGTTGGCGGCATTTAAAATAGCGGTCGCGTTGCCACCGAGTTCATATGCTTTTTTTGCCAGCTCAACGCACGGATAACGCGAAGGATCGAAATCAAAGAAATGGAGGTTCTTTAATTTCTTCAAGGAACGGACGTGCTTGATTTCAAATTCGACCTGTCCTTCAAATAAAGCATATTCAATCGGTCCATGCATATCTGGCGAGGAGATATCGCAAAGCAATCGTCCATTGGTATATTCGACGCAGGCGTGCATTTGAGATTCGCGGTGCATCAATATTGAGAAATCGTCCATCTTGCGACGGAACAAGACACAGGCTTCGATTAATTCGAATCCTTTATTCATCATCGTCGCGCAGTCGATGGTGATTTTCTTTCCCATCGTCCAATTCGGATGGGCTAAAGCCTGCTCAGGGGTAACCTCATCAAGCTTTTCCAAGGGATAATCGCGTAATGCTCCGCCTGAAGCGGTAATCTTGATTTTGGCGATTTTCCTTTCTTCGGCTTCGGCGAGGCATTTTGCCACCCCGACATGCTCGCTATCGATGGGGATGATTTTGCCTTTGCCTTGATCAAGGAGGTCGTTAATGAGTTTTCCCCCAACGACCAAAGATTCTTTATTTGCCGTGGCGACAATGCGGTTTGCCTCTAATGCCTTAATCGTTGGCACAAGTCCCACAAAACCGACCAAAGCGTTGACGACCATATCGGCTTCGTTTTCTTGGATTAGATCAACTAAGCCGGAATCGCCATAGAGGACCTCAAGCTCTTCGTGATCGTCTTTAAAGGCATAAGCGGCATCTTTTTCTTGGAAGCAAACGGCCCTGACGGAAGGAAATCGATCAAGGATGTCTTCGGCCTTGCTTGCTTGCTTGCCGACGGAAAAACCGACAAGAAGGAATTCTTGGGGGTATTTGGCGATGATATCTAGAGTCTGCGTCCCGATGGAACCCGAGGCGCCTAATAGGATAATCCTTTTCATACAAAGAATCCTGAACCTTTCTCGATAATGACGATGAGGATGGAGCAAGCCATCGCGCAGAAGATAAGGGAATCGACACGGTCAAGCACGCCGCCATGGGCCCTTAATAAAGTTCCATAATCCTTGAAGCCGAAATGACGTTTGATGGATGAGAATACCAAATCACCGAAAACGGCGATGATAGGCAAGGTGAAGCTAAGTAAGACAATCGCCCACCACTTTGACTCGGCAGCGCCAAAAGTCTTAACTCCAGGCAACATCGGGAAGCCATTGGCATCGCAAATCAAGGCAAAGGCCAAGGTTAATCCGCCACCAAGAATCCAGCCGCCAAAGAAACCTTCCCAGGTTTTATTGGGAGATAAACGCGGGGTCATTTTATGTTTGCCGAAAAACATACCGACAAAATAGGCCATGGTGTCGTTCCCGAAAGCCGCGATGACGATGAAAATCACAACAATCGCGCTTTGAAAGAACCTAAACGTGGGGGCGGTCGTATCAGCTACCCCATTCCAAGAAACGAATGGATGGTAACGGAGGAAGAGCAAACATTGGAATCCATAAGAGACCAAAATGGTCATCGTCACGAAATAGCAGACATCGAGAAAATCGAAATCTTTGTTGATTAACGAAACAAACAAATACCCACCTAAGGCAACGATGATGGCATAGATGCTTAAATTAGGCTCGCTATAGCCTTGTTCCAAAGTGAATGACCATGCCGTACCCGCGGATTGGGCGGCAAGGTAATTCGAGACATTGTCTTTGACCAAGAACCAATACATGTAGATGATGCAAATGACATATGTAATCACCCAAACATACCAAGGATATTTCTTTTGCTTGGCGCGGCAAATCTCATACACGGCGACAAGGAAGAAGAAAGAGACGATGGCAAACCAAAACCAAGATCCCACCACCAAGGCAGGGATGCAAGTCACGGCCAAGACGGCACCCACGATGATACGTGATGTCATGGAAGCTTTCTTTTTTTCGTCAAGCTGATTAACCAAATGTTTATCGTTAGCCATTTTTAAGTCCTCCGAATCTACGATTACGTCCTTCATATAATTTAAGGCAACGGATTAATTCCTTTTTATCGAAATCAGGCCAATAAACAGGGGTGAAAATGAATTCGGCATAGGCAAGTTCGTAGAGCAGGAAATTCGAGATACGTTGCTCTCCCGAAGTCCGAATCATTAAATCCACCGACGGCAAAGGGGCATCTAGGTGGGACATAAAGACATTTTCATCGATGTCCTCGGCTTGGAGTTTGCCCTCTTGGACTTCCTTGATTAAACGTTTGGTGGTGCGAACGATTTCGTCTCTCCCCCCATAATTGAGGCAAATATTCATAATCGGTCCTTTACGGTCCTTGCTCTTAGTCAAGGCTTCCACGCAGATATCGAAGGTCGATTTTCTCAGCCTTGATAAATCACCGGAGAAAACGACTTTGGCGTCCATGGCGGATAATTCATTTTCTTCGCGATGGAAATATTCTTCGAGATAATCCATCAGGTGTTCGATTTCATCTTGGGGACGATTCCAATTTTCAGTGGAAAAGGCATATAGGGAAACGACTTTAATCCCTTGTTCGTGGCAGGCTTTAAAGATAGAGGTGATGATCTCGCAGGCTTTCTTATGGCCAAGATGGCGGGGAAGCCCCCTGAGATTGGCCCATCTACCGTTTCCATCCATGATGAAAGCGATGTGGTCTAGTTTTTTGCTCAGTCTGAAATCGAGATCTTTGCCCATAGGCAAAATTATAAACGTCACGCGCGCTTAATGCGAGATAGGTATTTTTAGCAAACTGCCTGAGCAAGCCATTCATCGAGATTTTTAAGGCAAAAAAGTTTCAAAATCTCCGCAAACGTTAAATGAATAAGAGGATGCAACAAAATGTATCTTCTTTTTCTTTGTATCTAAAATGTTGCGACGACTTTGTCAAATAACTTTTTTGTGATTTGCGCAAAGCGGCGAGGGTTTAGTCTCGCCCGCCCTCTCACACCACCGTACGTGCGGTTTTCCGCATACGGCGGTTCCAATCAACATAACGCCTCCCTACGCTTGAGGTAGTACTTGAGGGGGTTCATCAGTCCGCCGAGTTCCAGCAGGGAGTCCGACACGAATTGGGCGAACGTCCCGCTTTTCGCGATTTTGGCGTATCGGTTGCCTTGGTGGGCCAAGCCCCTCGCGTCGCGCCTCGTTCCCCATTCGGGCGTCTTCCGCCCGCTTAGGTCCTCTAGCCGCTTCCTGATTTCCCAGCATTCAAGCAATGCCTCTTCCCGTTTCTTCGGCTTCTTCCATTTCTTGTAGATGATTACCCTAATCCTGCCCTTGAGCCATTGCCACAGGGCCTCCATGCGCACCTTCATGTCCGCTAGGCTGAAGTAGTTTATCCAGCCCGCGAGCAGTCGGCTGACGCGCTTGCAGGTCTCCTTGGTCGGCGTCGGGTCGCTCCTCTTGGTGAGCAGGCGCACCTTGGATTTCAGGGAGGCGAACTTCTCGTCCGAGACGCGCGCCCTCCACTTTCCGTCGCCATTGTTCCTGTAAAAGGAATACCCTAGGTAGGTCAGGCCATTCGGCGGGACGACCTTCGTCTTCTCCGCGTTGACCTTGAGCTTCATCCTGCGTTCGATGAAAGAGACTATCGAGGCCATCACCCTCTTCGCGGCCATGTGGCTCCTTACGAGGATGACGACGTCGTCGGCGTACCTGCAGAACCTAAGCCCCCTCGCCTCAAGCTCCTTGTCGAGCTCGTCGAGGTAGATGTTGGAAAGAAGAGGGGACAGTGGTCCTCCCTGCGGGGTTCCCACTTCCGTCTCCTCGAGTCCTTCCGAGGTGACGCATCCAGCCTTGAGGAACTTGCGAATCAAGGACTCTATGGTCCCGTCATTGGCCACGAGGTGCACCTTGGACATGAGCCTGTCCTGCGGCACGTTGTCGAAGAACTTGGCGAGGTCTATGTCGACTATCCACCCGTATCCGTCGTTGAAGAGCTCGAGGCATTTCACTATCGCCTGCTGGGCGCTTCGGTCGGGCCTGAACCCGTACGACGACTCCGAGAAGAAGACGTCGGCCTTGGGGGACATCGCCTGCGATATCGCCTGCTGTATCACCCTGTCCCTCGCCGTGGGTATCCCGAGTTTCCTTACCCCGCCGCTGGGCTTGGGTATCTCCTTGCGCCTGACGGGCATGGGCTCGTACGTTCGGTTCCGTATCGCCTCCGCGATTTCCTTCCCATGCGACGCGAAAACCCCCGGCAGTTCCTCGGTTCTCATCCCGTCCACGCCGGGCGCGCCCCTGTTGGCCATGACGGCCCTGACGGCTCTTTCGATGTTCGCTTCGTTTAGGGTTTCCTCGAGAAGGCTCATGCGTTTGCCTTTTCCTCCTTTCCGCTCGGATTCCAATCTCCCTACGCTTCATCGGGATGTGGCTTCCGACTGCCATTCGTACTATGGCGGTTGTTTGGTTCGGCCCTTCCCCTTTCGGGTACTATGGCCTCTGCTGACTCCTCGCCGTTCGCTGTTGCTGGGTGGCGTTACTATATTCGTTTGAAGACGTCTAGGATGTCCACCTCGGCGAGGCCTCACGGGGTAAGCCCCAGGCCTTTCCCCAAGCGCCCTCCCAATCTACGCTGTCGGCTTACCTTGTGGGCTCTGTCGCTTTTTGCCGACTCGCCTCTCCGACTGCGCCTCCTATCGGGTTCCTGTTCGTAGGGTCTTGGTTTCGCCTCGCCCTTCTTTCCCCGCCTCGGTCGCCCGAGTAAGGTTGGGTTTGGCTATATTGGGTTTCTTTACAAGGCCACCCAACGAGGACTTTCACCTCAGGCCTGTGACGTGCCCGTCACACAAAAATACGCCAGGCCCATACGTCGGACCAGGCGTTTTTTGTTAACTAGGAGATATCCACTTTGGCTATATCGTGTACTAATTGCTGTGTATTCAAGCGAGCGTTGGAGCAGAATATAGGCAATGTCGCACGCTTGTTTTCTTGCTTTATTTCGCGATTCATATCGTGCGCCAGACCCTTGGAGCGCGATGCGGGTTGAGCTCCAATTCCTTCAAAAATAGGTCGCAGAGCCTCGCTGTCCTCGCTATCGTCTAGAAACTGGTTTGATTCATTATCAACGCTTAGAAGGAGATTCTAACGTTTTTATAAGGTATCTAAATTGAGGCAATAAAAAATGGTGGAACTTATCGGGCTCGAACCGACGACCCCCTGCTTGCAAAGCAGGTGCTCTCCCAACTGAGCTAAAGTCCCACACGCCTTTTTTAGGCAGGGCTATTATAGAAAAGGCACCACCGTTCATCAAGAAAAACCACACCGATCCAATCGAAAAGCGCCACCTTCGGGGTGACGCTAATCGAGTTAAGGAGGTTCGGTACTTACCGATAATTCGTTTTTTATTCTTCCTCTTCTTCCAAGGGATTGCCGAAGTTGTATTCGAATTCAATTTCGCCTTTCCCTTTTTCGGGGTTGCTGTAATAAGTCGGGAAGTAATACCCTTCGTCAGTTTTGGTCATGGTGAGGGTAAGGGCGACGGCCACGTAACTTTCGTCTTCTTCGTCAAGAGTGACTTCACCTTCTTCGTCGATTTCGGCAATGACGGAATATTCATAGCTGACGCCGAAGGAATAAGATTCATCGTCTTCATGATAATATTCACCGATGATATTGAGATAAGGATCCCCTTCCTCGGGTTCTTTTTCCTCGTCGAGGAGCGCTTCGAGCCCGTTTAATGTGGCAAGGGCGGCAAGGGCATCATCGACCCATTCTTGGGCCATGACCTCGAAAGATAGGCTGGTCAGATTGATAAAGACTTTATAATCATTCGCTTTTGCTTCATCTTCGACTTCGACGAATTCTTCGTCTTCCTCGGAATAACCTAAGACGACCTCTTCGCCTTCTTCATCGGTAACGAGATAGGCGGCGGTATGGATCTCTTCGCCTTCATCGACGAATGTGGTATCAGCAAAATAAATGCTTTCTTCTTCGTCATATCCGGCTAGGACGATGCCTTTTTCCCCACTTTCATCATAAGCCCAGGTATGGATTGAAGCGGCGTCAAGGTGCTCACCGAAGGCGGCGATGGCGAGAGAATCCCTTTCCAAATAAGTCAGAACGTCATCACGTTCGATTTCTTTATGTGGGGCTTTTGCGCAGCTAACGAGAAGAAGAGAAGGAAGAATGAATGCCAATGCGCGTGCTTTTTGCATATTTATTTTCCTTTCTTGTATTTCTTGCGGAACTCCCTGACGAGGCGCTTGCCATGACCTTCCGATTCGCATGCATCAACGAAGATTGAGGGGGCGCCCCGTTTTTTCCGGAAATGGTCGTAGACAAAGATACCGATGATATAAGCGGCGATAAGGGCAACGACGATAACCGAAATGATAGTTCCTAACATAATTTTTATTCAGCGGCTTTCGCTTCCGCTTCTTTGCGACAAGCTCTCCTATACCAGAGATAGGCACAAACGAAGATAGCGATGATGACGGGGATGATGATGGCGAGGGTCCAAACCCAATCGAAGACAAGCCTGGTCATTAAGGCAACGACGTAAGAAGTGCCAAGCCAGAACAAGACGGTCCATTTGAGTTGTCCCTTGGGGAGTTCGCCTTTGGCGGTAGCGATCGCGGCGAAGCAAGGAATGGTGGTAAGGTTGAAGACCAAGAAGGCGACAAGTCCACCTAAGGAGATGCCAGTTCCGGTGACAAGTCCTGCCACGTTCCCTCCGGAAACGACTTCGAGGGCATCGGCAACGACTTCTTTGGCGACTAAGCCAAGGCCGGAAGCAAGGGTTAAGGCCCAGCCGTTTCCAGCAAGGTTATTACCGAATCCGAGCGGATAGAAGATGGGGGAGATCATCTGGCAGAGGTTCTTAAGGATAGAGCCTTCATATTCGGGCAAGGGTTGTCCGAATTCGTCTTTGAGGGAAGGAATATATTGCCAAGACGGGGTAAAGTTGGAGAAGAGCCAGACAAATAAGGCGGCTAAGATAATGATGGTCGAAGCTTTCTTAATGAAGCCTTTGGTCTTATCCCAGATATGGATGGCTAAGGCCTTCCATTGGGGAGCGTGATAAGCAGGTAACTCCATGATGAAGGGAGGAACCTTTTCACGTTGGGTCGTCCAGTGCATCAAGATGACCATGGCAATGGCAAGT
>CAJOML010000021.1 GCA_905235705.1 uncultured Bacilli bacterium
CGACAGGGTCCGCCTGCGCCACCACCGCCCTCTTCTGGAAGGAAACATGAATGTGGAATACATCACGGGCCTGATGAACGCCCGCCTTCCGAAGTACATCGCTGCGGCGGATATCACGGTGGAAACGGATAACAGGACCATCGGGGATATCGTTTCCGAAATATACAGAGAAACAAGGTCAGAATAAGGCGCCGGGCATCCCTGATCCGGAATGTTCCGCCCGGCAAATACAAGATAACATAGAGAGGTGTTCAGATGATTTCAGCAAATAATGTAACGCTGCGTGTAGGAAAAAAAGCGCTTTTTGAAGATGTCAATATCAAGTTTACCGAAGGAAACTGCTACGGGCTGATCGGTGCGAACGGTGCCGGAAAATCCACCTTCCTCCGTATCCTCTCGGGCCAGCTGGAGCCCACGAAGGGTGATGTTTCCATCACGCCCGGGCAGAGGCTTTCCTTCCTGCAGCAGGACCACTTTAAATATGATGATTACACTGTTCTCGATACCGTCATCATGGGAAACCCCAGACTTTACGAGATCATGAAAGACCTCACCGACCGTGAAGAACGCGTCCTTCGCCTTCGTTATGGCTTAGACGATAACCGTCCGCGGACCTTGGAAGAAGTCGGACGTGAATTCGGGGTTACCCGTGAACGTATCCGTCAAATCGAGGCCAAAGCCATCCGCAAGCTTCGTCATCCAACCCGCGCCAAACGCCTTGGCGATTATCGTGACGCCCTCTATATCGATAAAGGAGGACGCCGCTAAGTGGCAAAAAAGCTGTCGATTCGGCTTGAGGCAATCGCCTCGATGGTGAAAGAGGGGTCATATTTGGCCGATGTCGGTTCCGATCATGCCCTTCTTCCGATTTCCCTTATCCAAAGGGGCAAGATTTCCTATGCCCAAGCCATCGATAACAAAGCCGGTCCCTTCATGCGAATGAAAGGGAATGTCGATGATAACGGCCTTTCTTCCCGCATCCGTTGTTCCTTAAGCGACGGGCTTGATGATTTATCAAGCGAAATCGATACCCTTGCCTTATGCGGCATGGGAGGGCTTCTTACCTGCGAGATATTGGAAAAACACCCCGAAAAGCTCGACGCCATACGTTATATCATCTGCGACCCCCATCGCGATTTGGTGGCGGTAAGGAAAAGGGTATGTGCCTTAGGCTATTTCATCGATGACGAAATCATCGTCAAAGAAAACAAAATCTATTATTTCCTTATCCGTTTCGCAAAAGGTAATGTCGCCGTGCCATATTCAGGCAACGATTTATATTTTGGACCGATTCTAAGAAAGAAAAGGGATCCCCTATATCTAGAATGGCTCGAAGAAATCCGTAAAAAAGTGGGGGCGCAGTTCGACAAGAACCTCTCCCCCGAGAAAAAAGAATCCTATCAGCGTCTTTACCGCGCGATTCGCGATGAGATCAAAGGGACTTTAGGTAAGTAAAGACTTCTTGAATTGTCTCAGCTTCGGTGGAAGCCCCTGAGGCCAAAGCGATTCTCTTAAAAGACGATAAATCCAAGGACTTAACCTCTTCTAGGCCAAGGGCAAGGAAGGTGGGAAGTCCTTTTTCTTTGCCGATCTTAGCAAGACGTTTGGAATTGGAAGAGGTGGTTGAGCCTAGGACGATTAAGGCATCGACATCCGATAAACGTTCGATATTCTCTTGCCGCGCCCTCGTGGATGGGCAATTCATCCCTAAAACAGTCGCATCGGGGAAGAAAGAACGGATATCTTCGATCGCTTCCTCGATTTCTTTGTTGCCTAAGGTGGTTTGGCATAAGATGCCAACCGGCTGGTTCTTCCCTTTCAATTTGAGGGGGTTCCATTTCTTTTCCGGGAGTTCATAGCAAAGTGCTTCCGGCACATTGGCAAGGAAGGCTTTGCATTCTTCGTGGCTAATTTCCCCAATATAGCAAATCGCCCCCTCCCAAGTGGCAGCCTTTTGCATGTTTTCATAGACAAAAGGGCAGGTGGAATCGTAACTTTTATGTCCTTTTAATAAGCAAAGCTCATCATAGGAGAAAGGGTGGCCGTGGGCCGAAAAAAGGATGCGGCTGCCGCGTGGGGCATCAAGGATGATATCGATGGGATCGCCTTGGGCCAATTGGATATTTTCTTTTGCGAGTTTGGCTAAGGCGGTCTCGTTATGGATAAGGGGGGAAAGCATGATAAGGGGTTTGCTTTGCTTATTCGCTTCTTTTAAGGCGAGGTCAATCGCCCGTTTAACCCCGGAACAATAGCCGTTAGGTTGTAACAAAATCGTTTCCATGGCTCAATTTTGCCCCAAAGAGGAGGAAAAAGAAAGTATAATGGGCCCATGTCAACATTCGCCTCTTTAAATTTGTCTCCGCGCCTAGTGGCCGCGCTTGGGGAACTTGGCTATAAAGAGCCTTCCCCCGTCCAAGAACGCATCATCCCCAAAGCCTTAAATGGGATGAGCCTTCTTTGCCAAAGCCAAACCGGCTCAGGCAAGACCCATTCTTATCTCATCCCGATTTTGGAAAAGCTCGACTTCGAAGACCGCCGCCTTCAGGCTTTGGTGATTTGCCCTAGCCGCGAACTCGCTCGCCAGGTCTATGAATTCGCCTTCGCCTTTACCCCATATTTTCCTTCCTTCAAGGTAAGGCTTATCTCTTCCGAAGTCAAATCTTCGCAAAATAGCGAAGGCCTTTCCGCGTCCCCTCAGCTCATCATCGGGACGCCAGGGAGATTAAAGGAAATCCTTTCCGATAAATACGCCGTTGATTTAAGGGGCGTGAAGACACTTGTCCTCGATGAGGCCGATATGCTTTGCGAACTTGGTTATTTCGATGATATCGATGAGATTTATTCCAAACTTAACGAAGGCATCGCCACCATGGTCTTCTCGGCCACGTTAGAAGAAAACCTTAAGGTGAGATTATCCCGTTATATCGGGGCTTCGTTTGCCTATGATGGCGGGGAAAATAAGACCGCTAGCGGGGTAAGCCACCATCTAATCGATATCAAACATCAAGATAAATTCGACGCTTTGTCATCTTTCTTACGGATTAAGCGCCCTTATCTGGCTTTGGTCTTCGTCTCCAAAAAGGAAGATATCGGCAAAGCCTATGAAGCCGTTAAGCGCGTTGGCTTTCCCGCCATCGCCTTCCATGGGGATTTATCGACGAGGGAAAGGAAAACGGTCATTCGCCGCATCAAAGAGAATGAGTTCGCCGTCATCGTCGCCTCGGATTTACTAAGTCGCGGCATCGATATCCCCGATGTCGATATGGTAATCTCTTTGGATTTGCCTAGCGACCTCGCCTATTATTATCACCGTGCCGGCAGAAGCGGACGTTTCGGGAAGAAAGGCGATTCCTATATCTTCTATACCGCCGATTCGACTCGTTTGCCAAAACGCCTCATCGAGGAGGGAGTCCAATTCGATTTCCTTATCCTCAAACGTGACGAATTGACGCCTGACCCAGTCGGGTTATTGCCCAAACGCAAATTAAGCGCGAAAAAGGAATTTTCCGACGAAGAACGTCTTGAAGTCAGGAAAGCCAAAGCCTTGTCGCGGGAAAAGAAAGTCAAGCCAGGTTATAAAAAACGCCAGGCCGAAGCGGTGGAGAAGGTCAAACGGAAATACCGTCGCAAAGCGATCAAGGATAAAATCCGTAAAGAACGTGACGCCCATTATCGGGCCGAGGCAAAGAAAAAATAAAGCAAAAGGATGGGCCGCCCCCATCCTTTTATTCTAGGTTTTTGATCGCTTCGATTAATCGCGGGAAGGCTTCTTCCTCTTTGAAGGAAGCAATCCTTTCGCCTTTGGCGAATAAGACGAACGCCCCTTTGCCACCGGCGATTCCCACATCGGCGTGGCTTGCCTCTCCTGGGCCATTGACGATGCAGCCCATGACGGCGACTGTCTTATTGATGTGGTTTTCTTCTAAATAGGCCCGTACTTTACTTGCAAGAGGAAGCAAATCGACTTCGGTTCTACCGCAAGTTGGGCAAGAGATAAATGTCGGGAAATCAGGATACAAACCTAAATCGTGAAGTAAACGTTTCGCCGCTTTGATTTCTTCGACCGGATCGTCGGTTAATGAGATGCGGATGGTGTCGCCTAGCCCATTTAATAGTAACGGGGAAAGTCCGGCCGCAGAACGGATAATGCCGGTTTCTTTCGGGCCGGCTTCGGTAATGCCCAAATGTAAAGGGTAATCGTAGATTTCGGCGATTTTGTTATAGACTTCGACCGTCTCTAAGATGGATGAGGCTTTGGCCGAGATGACGATATTATGGAAGTCGTGACTTTCTAAGATATCGATATGCCCTTTTAATGTCTTTAGCATCGCTTCCACGCGGGAGGAAGAAGAAAGGTAGGTATCTTTGGAAACCGAACCTGCGTTTACCCCAATGCGGATAGGGATGTTTTTGGCTTTGGCCTTAGCGATGAATTCCGCGAAAAGGGGATTGATTTTGACATTCCCCGGATTAATGCGGATGGCGTCGATCCCGCCTTCGAGGGCGGTCAAAGCGAGGGTGACATCGAAATGGATATCGGCGATTAAAGGGAGGGAAATCCTCTTTTTGATGTCTTTGATGGCCCTTGCGTCTTCTTGGTCAAGGACGGAAACGCGCATCAAATCGGCGCCTTCTTTGGCGCAGGCATTGATTTGGGCGGAAACCTCCTCCACGCGGCTCGTCTTGATATTAGCCATGGATTGGATCAAGACCTTGTTTTGACCCCCGATAAAGAGGTCGCCGACTTGGATTTTCTTGGTTTTTTGACGCGAAGTTGCCATTTTTGTTGGAATTCCTTATGGGTGTATGCTACGATAGTGCTCGCGAAAAAGAAAGAAGAAACTAACTATGGCCAGCAAACGTGACGAAGTCATCCTCAAATGCACTGAATGCGGTGAAGAAAACTACATCACTTCCCGTAATAAGAAAACCCATCCCGTCAAGATGGAGATTTCCAAATATTGCCCCAAGTGCCGCAAGATGACCCTCCACAAGGAGAGAAAATAAGAAACCAAACGGGCCTTTGGTCCGTTTTTTCTTGCCCATGAAGCTGATTCAATTCGCCTCTACTTGCAACGCCTATTTGCTTATCCTCGATTCAAAAGAAGCATTGCTTTTCGATTGCCCGGTACCACAGCGGAGCATCATCTCCGCCTTAGATAAAGAAGAAGCGACGCTAAAAGCCATCTTGCTGACCCATGGCCATTATGACCATATCTATCATCTTGGCGATCCTTTCTTCCAAAACGTTCCCATCTATATGGGGGAAGAAGATTTCTCTTATTTAAGTGACCCGTATCTGAATCTATCAAAAGACTGGGATATCCCCCTTTCTTTTCCTGATATCTCGCCAATCCGTCTTTGCGATGGCGAATCCCTTGAATTAGGGACGACGATCCTTCCTCTTGCCACCCCATTCCATACTTCCGGCTCGTTTTGCTTTTATCTTCCTCATGAAGGCATCCTTTTCTCAGGCGATACCTTATTTCGCCTTTCCGTTGGGCGGACCGATCTTCCCGGGGCAAAGCCTAGACTTATGGATTCTTCGCTGGAAAAGTTGAAGAAATTGCCTAAGCAGACGATTGTCTACCCAGGTCATGAAAAGAAAACAACGATCGCTTTCGAAAAGGCAAATAACCCATTTCTCCAATGAGGAGAGGGGAGTAAAAACGTTCACGTGCCTCTCCCTTTGCCCCGTCAGGGCGATTTTTATTCCCTTAGGGTGATTATATGTAATATAATTCCTTCGCGTTAAACGCAATATCAAAAGGAGAATCCAAAAATGATTAACGTTACCGAACTTCGTCCCGGAAATTACTTCATCGATGAAGGCAATCTTTACCGGGTCATCGATATCCTCCTCAACAAGACCGCCATGCGTAAGATGGTCGCGAAAGTGAAGGTCAAAAACCTCCGCAGCGGCGCCATCACCGAACTTGCCCGTAACTCCGGGTATGGGGTTGAGGATATCCACGTCGACAAATCCATCATGCAATATCTTTATGATGGTGGCGAAACCCTCGTCTTCATGAACGGGGAAACCTATGAACAAGTCGAACTCGCCAAGACCACCTATGGTGATATCATCCCCTTCCTCGCCCCCAATAGCGAAGTCACGATGATGAGCTATGAAGGCGAAATCCTCGACGTCCAGCTCCCCTCCAAGGTCATCCTTGAAGTCGTCGAATGCGAACCGGGCGTCCGTGGTGACACCGTTTCCAATGGCGGTTCCAAAGACGCCACCCTTGAAACCGGCATGAAGATCCGCGTCCCCTTATTCATCGAACAAGGCGAGAAAATCTCCGTCGATACGACCACTGGCAAATATGACGGGAGGGCCTAATGATGTCCCTTCAAATTTTATTTGGATGGGATGTCGGCTGGTTCTCGCTGGTCATCGGTACATTAGTCATCGGCGCCGCCGCCGGCTTCTTCATCGCCCGTTATATTTTCAAACGGACCTTGGAGAAGAATCCCCCGATTTCCGAAGCCGCCATTCGCGCGATGTTCCGTTCCATGGGGCGCAAACCCTCTGAAGCGCAAATCCGCCAAGTCATGAACTCAATGAAGAAAAACACCAATATTTAATGAGGCAAATCAAAATGTCAGTCAAAGTATTTATCGACTCCAC
The DNA here is from genome assembly GCA_905235705.1 of uncultured Bacilli bacterium. Taxonomy (GTDB): domain Bacteria; phylum Bacillota_I; class Bacilli_A; order RFN20; family CAG-826; genus Alloenteromonas. Next base: position 6,632 of record CAJOML010000021.1, read on the forward strand.
CGGCGACCTTACAAAAGAACTTCGTACAAAATACGATATCGACTATTTCCCGATGACCGTCTCTATTGACGACCGCCAAATCGTTGCTTCCTTGGACTATGATCAAGGCTTGACCATCAAAGATTTCTACGATGTCATGCGTAATGGCAAACGCGTTTTCACCTCCCAAGTCCCCAACCCCGTCTTCGAAGAAGGATTCGAACGCGTCCTCTCCCAAGGCAATGACATCCTCTACATCGCCTGCTCTGGCAAATTATCCGCCTCCGTCCGCGCTGCCGAAGTCATCGCCAAGAAATTCCGCGCCAAATATCCAAACCGTCGCATCGAAGTCATCGATGCTTTAATCTCCGGCTTTGGCCAAGGCGAAATGGCAATCCGCGCCTCCACGCTTCTAAGAGAAGGCAAAACCCTCGACGAAGTGGTGGCTTGGATCGAAGAGAACAAATTGAAATTCAATCAATTCGGCGTTGTCGAAACCCTTAAATATCTTAAACAGGCAGGACGTGTCTCCGCTTCGAGCGCTTTCTTTGGCAATCTCTTTGCCGTTAAGCCCATCATCATTTCCACCCGCAATGGCGAAAATCTTGCCGCTTATAAAGTCAAAGGCCAGAAAGCCGCTTGGAAAGAAGCCGCCAGACTTACCGTCGAAGCCGCCGAAGACATCGAAAACAAAACCGTTTATGTCTCTCATGCCGATAATCTTGAGGGCGCTGAATATCTTAAGGACGAAATCCTTAAACTTGCCAAGCCCAAAGAGGTTGTCGTCGCTGACTTAGGCCCGATCATCGGCGCTTCCGTCGGTCCTGGTACCGTCATCAGCTACGTTTTCGGCAAAGAAGTCACGATCTGATTGGGATGAGCCATGAAAACTCTTTCGACATCCACGTTCCGTGGCATGCTTGAGAATGGCTTCCGTGCCATCAAACTCGAGCGTGATCATATCAACGATTTAAACGTTTTCCCCGTTCCTGACGGGGATACCGGCACCAATATGTGCGCCACCTATCTTGGCGGCATCGGTGCTTTGAAAGATCTCCCCGATTGCGGTGAACTCGCCGCCTCCTTCGCTAACGGCATGCTTTTTGGCGCCAGAGGGAATTCCGGGGTCATCCTTTCGCAATTTTTCTCCGGCCTTGCCGCTGGGCTTGAAGGCGTTAACGAAATCACCATTCCCGATTTCATCCGCGCTTTTGGCCAAGGCAAGGAAAAAGCCTATCACGCCGTCGTCAAACCGGTTGAAGGCACGATGCTCACGGTTATCCGTGAAGGATACGAATTCCTTGAAGAGCAAGGCGAATTCGACGATTATCTCGATTTGTTCAACTCTCTTCTCCCCGTGATGGAACGTTCCCTCGCCAATACGCCTGAATTATTAGACGTCTTGAAGGAAGCCAATGTCATCGATTCCGGCGGAGCTGGTATCGTTTCCATCATGGTCGGCTTCCAACGCTTCTTCTCTGGCGAAACCTTAGAAGATATCGACTTTAATGGCCCTTCCAATGGCCTTGCCGCCACCGGCGGAGAAGTTCCTTTCGATGAAAATTCCGTCCTTGATTATGGTTATTGTACCGAATTCATTCTGCAGTTACTTAACGCCAAAGACGGACCTAAGAACTTTGTTCTTCAGGACATGATCGATTATCTTTCGACGATTGGCGATTCCATCGTCGCCGTCCAAAACGAGACGATTGTTAAGGTTCACGTCCATACCAAGCGTCCTCATTATGCGATTCAATACGCCCAGAAGTTTGGCGAATTCGTCACCTTTAAGATGGAGAACATGTCGATTCAACATCAAGAAGTTCTCCTTAAGGAGATGGAACAGACTTCGCCTCGTAAGCGTTTCGCCGTCGTGGCGGTCGCCCCGACTGAGGCCATTGGCCGCTTATTTAAGGACATGGGTGTCACCTATTATGTCTTAGGTGGCCAAACCATGAATCCTTCGACTGAGGATTTTACCAAAGCCTTCAAGAAAGTGAATGCCGATCACATCGTCGTTTTCCCCAATAATGGCAACGTCATCCTCACGGCTGGACAGGCCGCCGAATTATATAAGGATAGTCAAATCACGGTCATCCATTCCCATTCCCCGATGGATTGCTATAGCGCCATCTCGATGATTGATTTCGATGGCATGTCTTTCGCCGAAAACGTCGATGTCATCAATTCCTCGATCGAAAACCTCGTCTCGGCGGAAGTGGTGCCGGCGATTCGCGATTCCTCAAATAACGGGATCACCATCCACGCGGGCGATTATATGGGCCTTGTGGGCAACGAACTCGTCACCAGCGGGCCGAATCTCCTGCAAACCGTTGAAGCCACCATCAAAGGCGTTCCTGACTTTGAGGACCGTTCCGTAATCACCGTCTTTTATGGAATCGATGCAAAAGAGGAAGACAAAGCTGCCTTCCGTAAGCTCATCAAAGAGAAATTCCGCGACCTAGAGCTCGTCGAAATTGACGGAGAACAGCCTGTTTACCCCTTCATCTTCGGTCTTGAATAAACTCAATTAAATATTCCCGATAAGCCACCTTGCGTTTAGAGGTGGCTTTTTTGATACGCGTGAGTTTGTTTTGACTAGGAGCAGTAGGGGGGCATAAATAAGCAGAAAGAAACAAAATGGCGATACAAGAAGGACGAATTAAAAACGGAAACTGGCCGCCTGAAATCGCGGTGCAAAAATAGATCTAATTCGCCTGCTGGAGAACAGCATAGAGAAGACGAAAAAAGCGCCCTAATAAGAAAATGAAAACGGCTCCTAAGGCACGAAATAATGGAGGATAGGAAAAGAGTAGGGGAGGAGGATCAAAATGTCTTAGAAGCCATTTACGGAGGTTTTGATTTTGCAAAAAAAACGAAAAAAGATTTTTAAGATGTTAGTTGACAAAAAATGTGGAAAACAAAAAATATGTCAACGAAAAACTTAGAATTCATCGAAAGAAAAAACGAAACATGAGATTTCTCACATTCCGTTTCCACAGCGTTTAAAAACTACTAATTTCTTACTTATTCTCTACTTTGGCAAAGGGATTCTTACTTTCCGTGCCTTCTTTTAATCTTTTGATATTTGCCCTGTGTCTGACGATTAGTAAGATGGAGACGAACGTATCGACGATGGCGAACTCGATCCCCAGGAACGGAGCTTGCTCGAAGCCGAACATGAAGGTAAGCCAATGAGGATTCCATGGAACGGAAACCGCGATAATGGCAATGACCCAAGCGGTGAGGCTTCCGACGATGCCAGCGATGATTGAAGACAGGCTAATGTATTTTGTTCCTTTGGCCACGCCTAGATAAGTGAATCCGGCTAAGACGAATTCGATCCAAGAGGTCAAAACGTTGGCCCCCATAAAGCAAGCGACCGCTTTTCCGCCTTTGAACTTGAGGAAAACCGAAAAGCAATGGCCTAATGCACAGAAGAGGACGGAGCCCCAGATGTAGAGGGGGGCGGCGAAATATCCGTTACCCCAGGTCATAAACCGACTTAGCGATGAGAAGGTGAGGATCGCCCAAAGGACATAGAAGGGGATGACGGTCTTAAGCATGTCCAAGATGATGACGAGGATGCCGATTTTCTTTCCCAAAACCCTTGCGGCGTTGGTGCCCCCGCTATTTTTTGACCCGAACTCGCGGATGTCTTTGTGATAGAAAATCTTACCGATGATAACGCCGGTGGGAATTGACCCGAAAAGATATGAAACGACAATGGTACAAACGGCAACGATTATATTTACTTGGTAAATATCCATTTTTCTTTCTCCTTGCGACAGGGATATTATGCCTATTTCAACGTGATTTTCAACGAAAGTCTGCGCTATAATTACTCGCAGTCTATTGACTGGTTACCCATATATGAGAGACGACGAATTCATTGAATCTAACTATACGGCCGATGATATCGAGCTTCTTTCGGAAATGGAAGGCGTTCGTAAACGCCCTGGGATGTATATTGGCTCTTCTGACGGACAGGGTTTGCACCATCTGATTTGGGAGATTGTCGATAACGCGGTTGACGAAGCCGCGAACGGACATGGCGATACCATTCGCGTCACTTTGCATAAGGACGGATCGGTATCGGTCGAAGATGAAGGACGTGGCGTACCTTGCGACATCCATAAGAAAAGCGGCATCCCGGCGGTCCAATTGATTTACACGACCTTACATTCCGGTGGCAAATTCTCGGCTAAGAACTACAACACCTCTTCTGGTTTGCATGGTGTCGGCGCGACCGTTACCAACGCCCTTTCCGAATGGATGGATATCACCGTTTGCCGTGATGGCCTCATCCGCCACATCCGTTTTGAAAAAGGCGGCCATTTGGCCGTTCCCCTTGAAACCATCGGAAATACCAGAAAACACGGAACTTTAGTCCGTTTTAAACCTGACCCCACCATCTTCACCACGGTCAATTTTAAGTGGGACACCGTTTATAACCACCTTCAGGAAAAGGCCTTCCTTTTGAAAGGAATCCGCTTCATCCTTTCCGATGAACGTAATAAGCTCACCCACGAATTCCTTTATGAAAACGGGCTTGCCCAATACGTGGAAGTCCTCACCCAAAACAAAGAACGCATCGGGGATATTGCTTATTTCTGCGATGAGTCCTCGGAAATCCAAATCGAAGTCGCCCTTTGCTGGTGCCAAAAAGATTACAATAAAAACCTTTATAGCTATTGCAACACCGTCCGCACCTCCGATGGCGGTACCCATGAAGCCGGTCTTCGCACTGGGTTAACCAAAGCCGTCAACGATTGGGCGATTGACAACGATATCATCAAAGAAACGGCCAAATTAAACGGCGACGATATTAACGAAGGCCTAACCTGTATCATCTCAATTAAAGGTCCTGAATCGGCCATTCAATATGAATCCCAGACCAAGGCCAAACTCGTTTCAGCCCAAATTTCCCCCATCGTTGCTGATTTTATCGCCACTAACTTCAACCATTATCTAGCGGAAAGGAAAGAATTCGCCCTCGATTTGGTCAAGAAATGCCAGGCTTCCAAACAAGCTCGTGAAGCGGCAAGAAAAGCCAAAGAAGCCGCCCGCAGTGGCAAAGCCAAAAAAGTCGATGCCATTATTTCGGATAAACTCGCGGCTGCCCAATCCAAGGATTACAAGAACAACGAACTCTTCATCGTCGAGGGTGATTCGGCCGGTGGTTCGGCAAAATCCGGACGTGACCGTCTCCATCAGGCGATCTTGCCCCTTAGAGGTAAACCGCTTAACACCGATAACGTTACGATGGAAAAAATGCTCCAAAACACCGAATTCTCCACCATCATCCAAACCATTGGGGCTGGCGTGGGGGCCGATTTCGATGTCGAAGATGCCAAATACGGCAAAATCATCATCATGACCGACGCCGATACCGATGGCGCGCATATCCAGATTTTGCTTTTGACCTTCTTCTACAACTACATGAAGCCGTTAATTACCAACGGCATGGTCTACATTGCCTGCCCGCCGCTATATCGCGTCTATAAAAAGAGCGACCCATCGCATAAATTCGTCTATGCTTGGGATGATGAATCCCTCGAAGAGGCGAAGAAAAAGATCGGCCCAGGCTATGGCATCAACCGTTATAAAGGTCTAGGTGAGATGAATGCCGACCAACTTGCCGCGACCACCATGAACAAAGCCACCCGTCAACTTATGCAGGTGCGTATCGAAGATCCCCTTGTCGTTGAAAAACGTATCTCCGTTTTAATGGGGAACGACGCTTCGCAAAGAAGGGCGTGGATCGAAGAAAACATCGTTTTCAATGAGAAAGACAAATTCGTTGAGGAGGTGAAGAACTAATGGCCAAGAAAAAAGTCCAAGAAGCGCCTGCCATCATCGAAGATATCCGTCCTTCCACCCTTGATGAACTCATGGGCGATCGTTTCGATATTTATGCCAAAGACGTTATCCAAGATCGTGCCATTCCTGATGCTAGGGACGGCTTGAAACCGGTTCAGCGTCGCATCATCTACGCGATGTATAAAACCGGCAACACATCGAACAAACCAACCAAAAAATGCGCCCATATCGTCGGTGAGGTCATGGGTAAATATCACCCCCATGGCGACTCTTCCATCTATGAAGCCCTCGTTCGTATGTCGCAGACCTGGCGCATCCGCCTCCCGTTAATCGATTTCCAAGGGAATAACGGTTCGATGGATGGCGATGGCCCGGCCGCTTATCGTTATACCGAAGCTCGCCTTGCCGCACTTGCCCAAGAATTAACCCGCGATATCGATAAAGATACCGTCGACATGGGCTTAACTTTTGACGATACCGAATGGGAACCGACTGTTTTGCCAGCCCATTTCCCCAACCTTTTGCTTAATGGCACTAGCGGCATCGCCGTCGGTATGGCGACGGAAATCCCGCCCCATAACCTAAAAGAGCTCACCTCCGCCATCATTTACCGCATTCAACACCCTAATTGCCCTATCGAAACGCTGATGCGTTTAGTCCCGGGTCCTGATTTCCCGACCGGCGGCATCATTTATCAATCCCAAGGTCTATCCGATATTTATCTAAGTGGCCGCGGACGTATCGATATTTCCTCGAAAACGCAAATCGTGGAAGAAGACGGTCGAAGCCAAATCATCGTCACGGAAATCCCTTATGGAGTCAACAAATCCTCTTTAGTCGGGTCCATCGATAAATTCCGTCACGATAAGACCATCCCCGGCATTGAGGAGGTACGTGACGAGACCGATAAATCCGGTTTACGTATCGCCATCGATATCAAAACGGGCTTTAAGCCTGAGGCAATCCTGAATTTCTTGCTTTCCAAAACGCAGTTAAAGACCTCTTATTCGGCGAATATGGTGGCCATCGTTGAGGGCAGACCCCAGACGATGAACCTCCTTTCCTATTGCGACACTTATATCGATCATCAAGTCGAAGTGACGACACGTCGCGCCAAATTCGAGCTTGCCAAGTCCGAAGCGAGGCTTTCCATCGTCGAAGGCTTAATCCGGGCAAGCGATATGATCGATGAAATCATTCACGTCATCCGCGCTTCCGAAGATAAAGCCGACTCGATGGTGAATTTGCAGAATCGCTTTGGCTTTACCCCTGATCAATCCGAAGCCATCGTCATGATGCCGCTTCATAAATTGTCCCATTTCGATGTCAATGTCATCCTTGATGAACGCAAGGCCTTAACCGATCAAGTCAGAGAACTTCGTTCCATTCTTTCTTCAAAAGAAAAGCTTAACCAAGTTATTATCGATGACCTTCGTTCCATTTCCAAAACATATGGCGATGAGCGCCGCACCGTCATCGAAGAAGAAGCTGGCAAGCTTACCATTAACGCCCGTGACCTCATTGCCAAAGAGACGGTTATGGTCTCCGTTAGCCGTGATGGCTATGTCAAACGTTCCTCCCTGGCTTCGTGGAAAGGAAGCGGTGGACAAAATGGTGCTTACCCAGGCTTAAAAGAAGGCGATACCTTGGTCTTCTGCCAACAAGCCGAAACCACCGATTTCTTGGTTATGTTCACCTCTAAAGGTAATTACCTTTATTGCCCTGTCCATTTGCTCAAACTCAATAAATGGTTGGAAGAAGGACAGCACGTCAACTACGCGATTTCCATCACTCCCGATGAAAAGATCGTATGCGCGTTCGTCTTATCCAAATTCCCCTCTTCCATGGCTTTCGCCCTTGTTAGCCGTAAGGGCCAAATCAAGCGTGTTAGGTTAAGCAACTTCCCCGTGACGCGTTTCACTCGTCCAATCCGCGCGATGAAGCTTCTTGGTGAAGACGATGCGCTTGTTGGGGCCGCCTTAATTAGAGGCGATTCCNNNNGTTTTCTCTGAAAACGGACTGGTGTCTGTTTATCCCGAAACCCTCGTTCCGATTTCCGGGACATCCGCAAGCGGGGTTAAGGCTGCTTCCTTTAAAGGCTCGCCTGTAGCCGGCATCCTCGCCTTTGATCCTAACGAAGACAAGAAGTTTGTCATGATCACCGATTTAATCCATACACGTGTGGTCAATTTGAATAACTTGGTGGTAGGGGAACGCCTTTCCAAAGCCAATGTCGTCTTCCGCTGCTTCAAATCGGAATTGCATAAGCTCGTCTTCGTCGATAAAGTCGGCGATAAAGAGGCGCCTTTCACTTACATCGGTGTAACCGATGAAGGCGAGAATAAAGAGATCGTGTTCGAAGATTTCTATCTTACCCCAAGCGAGCGTTATGCCAAGAAATTAGAAGGTTTCGGACGTGGACGCAGCATTAAGACCGTCCATATCAAAGGCGGAACCGTCGTTGGTCCCGATGACAAAGGCGTTATCCCTGAGGAAGCGGTGCCAGAAGTCGTTGCTGACGTTGAGGAAAATAGCGAATCCAACTCTTCTTTCCAGACTGTCGAAGGGCAGGAAGAACAGGTCATCGAAGAACGCTTCGAACAAATATCCATCTTCGGAGATGACTTCTAAATTAATTACAAAGTAATTAGTTCTTCAAATTAGTATTTATTTAGCGGTTTGTTAGTATTGATAACAGGCCGCTTTTATATTTCATTTTAATGACCCTTGATTGCTATTTTGTCGATTGGATTTGTCTTGCCACTTTTTCAATGAAACGGAAAAAGGGAGAGGGGGTGAAACGAAAAACCTTCAAAAAATAACGAAATATGCTTTTAGGAAAAGCCCTTAGGCTTTAATATTATAGCCATGAGGAAAAAACTGATTCCCTTCGCTTATGCGAATTCCTTATTCGAAGTCGATCCTTCTTTTTTCGTCTCTTGTGGCGTCAAGACGGTCTTCTTGGATTTGGATAACACTTTGGCTCCTTATTCGGTGTCCCATCCGGATGAGAAGACGAAAGAGATGATCAATCATCTTAAAGAGGCGGGAATCCGTTGCTTCGTCACCTCGAATAACCGCGGCAAGAGAGTTCATATCTTCTGTGAAGAACTAGGCGTTGAGCGCGCCTCCATGATGGCAAAGCCATTTAGTTTTAAATTAAAGAAGCTGATGGCTAGCGAGGGCATCAAGCCAGAAGAAGCGATGCTTATCGGGGATCAAATCCAAACCGACGTCAAAGCCGGCAATGGGGCAAAAGTCAGAACCTTGCTGCTTGAACCCCTTGATCCGAATGATGAACCGCCATGGACAAGGTTTAATCGACTATTCGACCGCCCAAAACGGAAAAAGATGGCTAAGCTTGGCTTGTTAAAGCCATGGAAGGAGGCATAAACATGTCTGGATTCAACTTCATTCGCCGTTGCCATAATTGTGGCGCCATTCTCCAAGGAGATGACCCCCATAAGCCAGGATACATCCATCCTGAAGCGTTAAAACTCGGGGCTAAGGTGCTTTTCTGCGATTCTTGCTTTGAAGAATCCAAATATAATTTCTCGCCCAAGACCCCGAAAGTCGACGAAGATTACCTTTCGATGTTAGAGGATGCCGAGGCTAGCGACGCCTTAATCGTCTATTGCCTTGATTTATTCTCTTTTGAGAATTCTTTTATCCCCGAAGTCACCAGCACCATCCAAGGGCTTCCTTTAATCGTGGTCGCCAATAAACGTGACCTCTTGCCCCTAGAAACTAGCGATGAGGAATTACGCGAATATGTGGCCCATCGCTGCCGTGCCGATGGCTTAACCTGCGTCAAAGACGACGTCATGCTCGTTTCTTTGGCTTATGGAAGCGATGTCTCCGGCATTTGGGAAATCATCAACGCCAAACGTCGCGCCCATGATGTCTATGTCATCGGCGCCTCTGGCTCAGGCAAGACCCAATTAATCTCGGCTTTGCTCCATCATTATTCCAATCCGACCGGTGAAGCCGTCGGCTATAAGAAATATCCGGGCACCGAATTGACGGTCATGTCCATCCCACTGGATATGTCTTCTTATCTTTACGATACCCCGGGGACATCTTTGTCCAATTCGGTTGTCTCCCGTGTCGATGAAACTAACTTGGCGCGTCTTCTCCCCGTAAAGGCGGTGGAGCCGACCTCGTTTAGGATGGCCGAGGGCGATTCTTTGTTTATCGGTGGCATTGCCAGAGTCGAACTCCACAAAGGAGAAAGAACCGATATCGATGTTTACGTCGCCCCCAAAGTCGATTTGATCAAGACGCGTTCGGAAGACCCTGAGAAGCTTTTCTTTAAGAAACTTGAAAAGGGTGCCATCATCCCAACTGCCACCAAAGGTAAAGTCCCTTCCGATTACGATGCCTATGAACTAACCATCGACGAAGTAGGAAGAAGGGATATCGGCATCGCCGGATTAGGCTGGTTTAGCTTTGAAGGCAACCACCAGCAGTGGAGAATCTATGTCTTAAAAGGAGTCGGGCTCTACGCTACAAGGGCCAAGATCAAAACGCATGCTAAATAGAGAACAAGTCGCTTTCCTTCGCAAAGAAGGACAATCCATCAAGCCTTACCTTTTAGGTAAAGGAGAGGTGGATCAAAATTTCATTGCCCTTGTCGATAAAGGGCTAGAGGCAAACGAGCTAATCAAAATCAAATTGCTCAATAACAGCGCATTAAACGCCAAAGAAGTCGCCGCCGAAGTCGCCGCTAGGCTAAATGCCGAAGTCGTTTTCATCGTCGGCCATACCGCTTTGTTATACCGCCATAGCAAGAAAGGGATTTATTTTAAATGAGCGAATCCCTCCTTCTTATCCGCGACAGCTTTGACCCGATCGGCCGCGGTCATTTGGATTTGGCTTCCGCCGCATCGTTACGCTTGGGGTGCCAAGTCGTTTTTATGCCGACGAAAGAAGGGGTGGCCCCAGCATTAAACCGCATTCAAATGCTGGTGATGATGTTAAAGAAAGAACATGGGGTCGGTTATTCCATCGATCCATATGAAATCGATGCCGAAGGCAAAACAAGCCTTCTAGGGAGCCTTCGTCAAATTCGCTTAGATAATCCCCACAAGACGATTTATCTCGCCTTAGGACCCAAAGAAATCAACAAATTGGACGAAAACGAAATCGAATATATCCCGTCTTTAGCCAAAGTCCTATATATCGCCGGCGATGGTAAGCTCGTCCCAGATGGCAAAAAACTAAGCGATTTAAAGGTCCAGCGTTTCCCTTATGGGAAAATCGGCGATGCATACGAAGAGAATATCCGTAACCTTAGGAGTTTGGATATCTCATTGCAGGTTCGCGACTATATCGAGAAGCATGAGCTTTATTATATTAAGCGTCTTGCCGCTTATTTAAGCCCGAAGCGGCTTCGTCATAGCATCTCGGTGGCCAATCTGGCTTATTTCATCGCGATGAAGAACAAAGTCGTATCCCCAAGCCAAGCTTATATCGCCGGATTGATTCACGACATCGCCAAAAACGTCCCTGAAGAACGCGCAAGGCGACTAATGAAGGAATATTTCCCCGAGATTGGTCTTTGCCCGGCTTGGACCTTGCATCAATTCATCGGGCCCTTATTCGCCCAAAGCGAATTTGGCATTACCGATAGCGAAATCTTAGAAGCGGTGCGCTTCCACGCGACTGGAAAAGCCCATATGAGTCCCATTGGGAAAATCATCTATGCATCGGATAAAATCGAGCCGACCCGAGGATTTGATTCGGGGGATTTAATCGATGCCTGCTTAAAGAATTATTACATCGGTTTCCTTACCGTGCTAAAAGCGAATAAGGAATATCTGGAAGACAAGGGTTATGTCCCTGACAATCCCTTCACCAAAGCTTGCTTTGCGATTTATTTAGGAGATGAATGAAAAATGGACGCATTAAACGAGAAAAACAGAATCGTCGCCATCTTAGACGAACATAAAGCAGACGATATCGTCTCGGTGGAAGTAGGGGAATTCAATCCTTTTGCCTCCTACGTCGTCATCGCGACCTGCCTAAATCCCCGCGCTTTAGGGGCAATGAAAGACATCCTTGCCGAGGAGCTAGAAAAGGATCAAATTGAAATCTCAGTTTCCGAGGGAGAGCCCGATTCCGGATGGGTCATCGTGGCAACCGAAGAAGTCATCATTCATTTGCTTCTCGCCGCCAATCGACGCGAACTCGACCTCGAAACTCTCCTTGATCAATTAGCCCATCGAATCGGAAAAGCCTAACAAGAAAAGGCCATAAAAACTAAAATTCCCGGAGATGAAAATCCCGGGATTTTTTCGAAATAAGAGGAACTTCGCATAATGCCCATTATGTTAACAAGAGAGCCGAAAATAAAGAATTTATCTATCATAAATTGGAAGCCGAAATTTTCAAAATCGTTTTTTACTTGTGAATTTATCTCCAAATGTGGATAAAAATGAAACTACTAATTATTTACTACCAATTAATTTTCTTTTTACTCCATTAGTTTTCCTTCTCCGGCGATTTCCATCTGCTTTTAGCTTGGGCTTTCTTTTTTTATATATTAATAAGGATAAAGAAAATGCCTTTGATCAGGCGTCTACATTCTTTTCTTATTCCCGCTCTTTATTTTAGTCTGTTTTTTAGATTCCAGTTTCCATTTTGATTTGGTGCTTTGAACGGGTGATTTTTCCTTCTTCTTCCATTTGGCTTAATAACCTTGAGAGAGTTTCGCGCTTTAGGAAGAGCGACCTGGCTAATTCGCTTATGCTCTTGAAGGCGATTTCCCCTTGATGCATGGAGAGAAAGAACTCCAGCCTGTCCCTTGCCTTATCGAAAGAAAGGATTTTGAGTTTCGCGTTTAGACTTTTGCCAAAATCCGATTGGGTCTTCAAATATAGTTCTAGGAATTCTTGGTCGGATTGTAAGGCTTGGATGAGCTTGCCTTTGGAAATGATATAGATTGACCCCTCTTTAAGCCCAATGACATTCCCTCTAAAACGATTGTCGGAGGAAAAAAGAAGATTATTTCCGAACATCTCCCCCGCTTTTACGTCGTTATAAACGATCTCCGCCCCGCTTAATGTATAAGAGGAAATTGAGACTTCGCCATCTTCTAAAATATAGATAGCATCGCAGTTTTCGTCTTCATGGAATAGGATTTGGCCTTTCTTAAAATGACGCTTTTCGCTATTTAATAACGGACTAGATTCAATAAGTTCAAGCAATGTTTTCATAAACGTGATTCAAATCACGAATTATTTTACTTCATGCCCGTATAATGTGCACGCAAATAAAAAAGGATTCGCCTAATTATGAAATTAAAAGTCTTATTCACTCTCAGCCTTGCCTCAATCGCCCTTGCTTCTTGTGGCAGCCAACCCGCTTCTTCTTCATCGGAAGTTTCTTCCCCTGCCTCTTCCTCCTCTTCCCCTATCATCTCCTCTAAATCCTCCTCTTCCTCTACCACGATCACCCCCTCTTACTCCTCTTCCACCTCTTCCTCTACCTCTTTCACTTCTTTCCCCTCTTTCATTTTCTCCGCTTTCATTTCTTTTATTTTCATTATTTCCAGAATTATTATCATTGCTATTATTTTTATTAAATCCGTTAGGGCCTTTTTTTTTACCTTTGAATTCTCCCTCTTTATCATTAGA
>CAJOML010000022.1:0-22976 GCA_905235705.1 uncultured Bacilli bacterium
CTTCACCGCTGGGGGCATCGGCAAAACGAGGAATCATATTGATGATGGTGGTTTTGCCTGAACCGGTGGCACCGATGAAGGCGATGGTTTCGCCTTTTTTGACTTTGAAGGAGACGTGGGAGACGGATTCTTTTTCGGAACCAGGATAGGCATAGCCGACGTCGCGGAATTCGATGGTGCCGCTTTCTTTGAATTCGACCGGGCTTTCGGGGTCGAGGATGGATTCGGTGTGGGTCAAGACCTCACGAATACGCCTTGCCGAAACGGTCGCACGGGGCCAAAGAAGGATGATGGAAATGAGCAAGATGAAGCTCATGACGATCTGCGAGGCGAGCATGACGAAGGAGTTGGTCGCGGAGAAGGAAGCGATCGCGGCATCCATATTGGCATTGCCATTAAGAAGAATGCAAGCAATCCAAAGGATAGTTAAGGTAAGACCCATCATGACAAACATGACAAAGGGGGTAAAGAAAGCCAAGGCCTTAGCAACGAAAATTTGTTTCTTGGTGTAATCGGTGTTGACCTTCTCGAATTTCTCTTCTTGGTATTTCTCGGCATTGAAGGCACGGACAACGCGGATACCGGTGAGGTTTTCGCGGCTGGCGACGTTTAAGGCGTCGGTTAAGCGTTGGACGGCTTTGTATTTCGGAATGACCAACAAGATCAAGAAGATGACAGCGATCACCAAGAGGACGAGCCAGATGATGGTGCCAACGGTGAGTTGCGGCGAAGCGGTCTGGACGAGCATGATGATAGACCACACCATGGTAATCGGGGCGACGAAGACGGTGCGAAAGGCGGTAAGGAAGGCTAAGTGGACGTTTTGGGTGTCGTTGGTGGTCCTGGTGATCAAGGATTCGGTGGAGAATCCAGCCATATCGGCAAGGGATAAGGCGTTGATCTTTTCATAGAGTTCGTTACGGGTCCTCGTGGCGATGGAACTCGCATTCGCGGAGGCGATGATGGAGATGATCGTCTGGGCAACGGCAAGAAGCAAGGCGGAGAGGATCATCCAGAAACCATTACGCCAGATTTGGTCGAGGTTTTTGGTTTGGACGACAGCCATTAGTTCGTTAACGCAACCAACGATGGCCATCGTAAAGTACACCTGAACGAGAGTAAGGAGAAAAATCACGACGATCGCAATCCAGTTTCTCGGGGTGAATTTCTTAAATAAATAACCCATGTGTTTTCCTTTCTATTATTCGATATGGGGACAATAGGTCCGCTCTAGCAGGATTTCCTCGCCTAAGGCGGGTCGGCACTAGAAGAGAGGATTAAAAGTTCGCTGTTTTCTGGCATTGACGACATCACAATGCCTAAAGAAAAACAGTTGTCTTTCCCATGCGATTATTTAAACATCAGCGATTTCTAAAAGAAATCAAAAAAATCGGCATAGGAATATTACATAATACATTTTGGCTAAAAATGTCCTACGAAATGGATTTGCTTTCTACTTTGTCTTCGTGCTCTTTGCGCATGGTAAGAAAAATCATCGTGAAAGATTTGGCGATGAGCCGGCATGCCTTTTCCGCGGCTTGGCGGTCGAATTCGCCATTTGGGCTTTGGGCTAATTGGCGCAGCTGGCATTCAAAAAGGGAACGATAGGCCCCGAAAATAAAATGGACGAGATATTCGTTGCTATGATTGATTTCCTCGCCGATAACCGCGGAGAAAAAAGGAAGGTAATTGGCAAATAAAGCGGAAAAGACGACATCTCGCGGAAAATCGCCGCTGCTAGAGACGAGATGGGAAAAAGCGACCCGGTAACGCTCAAAGAAATCGAGCACGAACATGAGCCCTTGAAAATGGGCCTCATCCATGTCGTCTTTATAGAGATGATCAAAATCTAGGATTTTGGCTTTATATTCCGCGTTAAGCCTGGAAGTAAAGGCTTTCGCCAATGCATCGTATTTATTGTTATGGTATTTGTAGAAGGTCATTTTGTTGACCTTGGCGCGTTGGCAGATATCCCTTGCCGTGACATGTTCGAATTCTTTTTCTTCCAAAAGGGAAAACACCGCGTCTTCAATCGCTTTTAAGGCATCGGCGGTTCGCCGGTTGGTTTTTTCTTCCGCCATGGTGGTCGCTCCTCTGGATAAACGAGTGGCATCCCCTCTCCGTAAATCCAAAGATAAGTATAAATCCTCAGCCTCGAATCGACCACGCGAAAAGGCAGGGGAAAGCATTATGGCCGTAAAACCCAAGCCATTTTGCCGATAAGCCTCCTTTTTCCTTGAAAGGGAAGATGCTAAAATGGGCTGCAAATTTTAAAGGAGGTATCTATGACAGATATATCAAAAAGATTGCGCGCCCTATGGTTTCTGAGGATCATATTCTGCATTTCGATGATCATCAGTATCGCTTCGGCAATCACAACGCTTGTTACCGTATCGTTTGGGGATGGCCACCAGTTCAGTGAAGTCGGAACCCTGGTTTTCTTCTCCCTCGAATCCGTTTATAGTGTCGGTCGACTTGTTGTGATCATCCTCGCCGCCGCGACATTGATCTTAACGATGAAAATCAACAAAGAATGCACGGCCGCGTTCGGCTTTGGCATCGGGGCTGGGGTTTTGGCTTTGGTTGCGGCCATTTTCCAATACATCACCGCGACAAGAACCATCGGTTTCGTCCTTAGTTTCATTTCCGACCTCGCTTTGGCCGTTGCCCTTTTCTTATTAATCGACGGCATCTTCGAACGGAAGGCCAGAAAGAGCCCTTTGTTCAACTTCGTCATATTGGGGTTATGCCTCATGGTCATTTATGCCGTTTTGTCTTTCATTGCCTTCTACATCAAATTCCCCGAAGGCGCGGTTTCCTCGATTTATACCGCCAGCGAGATCTGCTATATCCTTTACAACATTATCTTGTTCATCTGCCTGCATAGCTGTTTAAAGGAAATCAAAAACCCCACTGAAAGCGAGGTGAAATAAATGAAAAAGAACAAACTTGGATTCTTGCTACTTGGCGCCCTGATGATGACGGGCTTAGCAAGCTGCAATACCGCTTCCCCAAAAAGCGAAGAAAGCGAAGACATCACCCAACCCGAAGAGATTCAACCCGAAATCAAGAACTTAAAGATTTCCAACGACAGTGAAGTCTCCAATTACATTAAAAACCAGGATTTCGACCCCAATTCCGCCTTAGCCATCGACTTAAAACCGGCGGTTGCCCTTGATACGAAAAGCACAGGGGAAAGCCAAGGCAACAAATTGGTCATCACCAAAAAAGTGCAAAAAAGCGCCACTAACGGCTCCGGCTCACTTCATGCCTTAGAACAATCCGAGGCCCTTTTCCCCGGTCAACTCTTAATCGCCGATGAAGGGCTTGTCAGTGGTAGCCCCACTATTATGCCAAACCTTAACCGTGGCCAAGCCACCTTTGACATCGTCTTACCTGGTTTATATGATTCCGAATTCACGGCCAAATCCACCAAACGCACCCAGGTCCGCAATGGCATCCAGCAAAAAGTCGACGAATGGATGAATAGCCCGAAAAAGAAGAAACTTACCGCCAAGCAGACTTTAAGAGTCACGCAGGTCTTTGACCAAAGGCAGGCGGGCTTAGACGTCGGCTTCGAAATCGCCAACAAACTCAACATCAAAGCCGATTATAAGCAAGACGTCGAAAAGAACATCTTCATCGTTTCCTTTGAGCAAATCTTCTATACCGTTAACACGTCTTTGGAAAACGATACCGTCGTCTTTGCCGATGACGTCACCAAAGCCGAGGTTGAGGCCGAAATCGGCAACAACCCGTTGGTGATGATTACCCAAGCAAGCTATGGAAAGATGGTTTTCTTCAAAATCGAAACCACGAAGGACAAAGCCGAAATCAACGCCGCCTTTAAATACGCCGGCTGTGTGGATCTCGAATCCAAAGCGAAATTCCAATCCACCTTGGAAAATTGCGATATCAGTTATCTCGTCTATGGCGGTGCCGTCGAAGGCGATAAAGACCCCGAAAACCCTTCATTGGAGACCATTACCGACACTAGCGACGCCAGCAAAGCCGATACCCTTAATGCTTTGCTCTCCAATTCGCTTAGCTCCAATTCCTCGGAAGTCGAAAACGCCGTCATGCTTAGCTATAAGACTTCCTGGTTGAAAAATAATAAAACCGCCAAAATCAACGCCACCGCCGAATATGTCGAAACCACACGCACCGTGATCAATGAGCAAAAGCTTACCGTCACAAACGTTGGTTGCTTCATCGTATCGGAATGGAACATCAAGGCACGTAAAGTCAAAGTCAACGAAGAAACCGGCGACATCGAATTTGGCAAGCTTGAAACTTTGTTTACGGGGAAAAACATTTGCGCCCCTCAATCAAGGCAATATCTGATTCCCGCCTCTTATGGAAGGGTTGAATTCAATTACGATATTCTCCTCGGACAATCTTGGCCTTACAAAGGACGTATATCGCAATACGATTTCTTTGAAAACGGCTCCGTCGATACCGGCGGAACAACCTTCCATAACTGGGTTAGATTCACTATCGACGGCAGAAAAAGCAAAATCTGATGGTCGTGCATCGATTCTTGAAGCATTAGTTATCATTCAAACAGGCATCCTTAGGGGTGCCTTTTTAAATGCATAGAGATTGGCAAGGCGAGCCCCTTAACCAACTGGTCAAGGCATAGATAAACCGATAGCAATTTCGAAAGATCAGTCGAAAAAATCAAATATAGTTGATGCATTCAATTTAACGACCGACGACTTAGTTTTCTTTAGGCGCCTTAAAGAGAATGAATTTACGTGTTATGTAATTGAAGGTTAAAGTGAATAAAGTGCGGATAATCATGACGATTGCCCAAGCGGCAAAGATCTCATAATGTTTTTCCACGAACATCACTTGGAAATCGAATCCACCAAGGATGTTGATATTTAATGAGGTCCATTCTAAGCAAATCATATAGCCTAGGAATTGGATAAGGGCACCAAGAAGTAAGGCAAGGGCCGAATAAAAGAGGAACCAAAGGGCCCCTTTAAGGGAACGCGATTTCTTAGAAGCTTCTTCATCGACATTACGGAATCCCCAAATCGCAGTAAGCGACCAATTAGAAGGATAAGAGACCAAAAAGCCGATCGCGGATATGCCGAACATGGCAAAGAAAGCGGCGATGTGCCCTAATCCTTGCAAAGAGGAAGAAAGGAGGGAAGTCATCCAACCTTCGATGGCGAAATCGATGAGGGTGGCATATAAGCCGATTAAGACGAAACGGACGAGTTCCCAGAAGATGCTTTTGTCGTGTGCAGAAGGTGTCATGGTGATGATTAGTTTTATTACTTAGCGGGCAATATTCTACCCCAAGAAAAGAAATAAGGAGAGAAAATTCAAATCGTCTTTGTAAAAGAAACAGGCTAGAGTATCATTTTCACCGTGTCTAAACGAACTCTTTTCCTGGCATTGGCATCGATTTATCTCCTCTTCTACATGGGAGATGCTTTCTTGACTTCCTATTATGCCCATTATTTTATCGATAATGGGATGGATGCCGGTCAACAATCCATCTTATTAGGGGTAATCCCATTTGCCTTATTCTTGGGTTGTTTTATCTTGTCCCCGTTTGCGAAAACTCCGAAAAAATCGCTTTGGTTATTCCGTTTATGCGGGGTTTTTGAGGTCATTTTCTCCCTTTGCTTTGCCTTTTGCCATGAGTTTTGGTCGCTTCTATTATTAACGATTGGGATTAGTTTCTTTAACGGTGCCCCGTTTGCTTTCTTAGAGTCTTATGCCGCCACTTCATTGGAAAACCACAATGTCCCTTATGCGCGGATTCGCTTATTCGGGACGCTCGGCTATATCATTTCTTTGTTCGCTGGATATTTCGTCTTAAGCAATCTTCCTATCCGCGATTGCTATTTCTTCGCCAGCGCCCTTTCCGCCACCGGGGTAGCCATCTCTTTCTTCTTAAAAGGAAATCAGGCCAAAGAAGAAAAACAAGAGCAAGGTGAGACAAATAACCGCCCGTTTTTTACCAAAGGTTTGATTCTTATATTGGTCTCCACCACTTTGGTATTAGGCGCCTATAACGCCTCCACTTATTTGCTTCCCGTCGCCTTGAAAAATAATGGTATGCCCGATGGTGATTATTCTTTAATCCGCGCCATCGCCGTTGCCTGCGAGCTCGTTTCCTTTTTATTAATGCCAATCCTAACAAGACGGTTTAAATATAAGAAGGTCGCCTTTTATATCTCATCCGTCTCCGCTTTAGCGGCGACATTGCTTGCCTGTTTTGTTTCTTATTCCCCCTATTTATTTGCCTATCTATCGATGATCGTCGCTTCTTTAGGGAAGTCGTTCTTATTCGCTTATCAGGCATATCTATTTGAAGATATCGTCGGCAAGAACCGCTTGGGGACGGCTTTGACTTTATCGACGGGGTTAGTCAACGCCTTAGCCACGGGCTTTAATTTGATGTCATCATCGGTTTATTTAAATATCGGCTTCTTTGGCTATTTCATGATCCTATCTGTGGTGGAGTTAATTGGTTTGGTCGTCTTATTCTTCGTGCCAAAGGGACAGCCCTTGAAGCAAGAAGAGTCAAAATAAGCTCCCTTCATCGAGAATTTTGTTTACATGTTCTCCTTGTTTTTAAGTTCGCGTCCCTAGGATAAATAGAAAGCTCCGATTTTGCCAAACGTGGGATTTAGGCAAAGAAGGCCGATATGACAATAGAAACGAAAAGACCGCCCCACTTTGTCTTGGACAGCTTAGGGACGGTCATTTGTTTTGAATTATTGGATCACTTCGCAATAAGGAATGTCTTATAGCCTAAATAAGCTTCATAGACATCGACTTTTGAAACGATTTCCATCGGGGCATGCATATTATGGACGGGGATACCGGCATCGATAACATCCATATTGTAATTACCAAGGATATAGGCGATCGTTCCGCCGCCGCCGACATCGATCTTGCCGATTTCAGCGCTTTGCCAATTGATATTTCCTTCATCCATGATGTGGCGAATCCAAGCATAATATTCCGGATTTGCGTCGTTTGAGCCGCCTTTGCCACCTCTACCTAGATATTTATTAAAGACAAGGCCTTGTCCGAAATATGCCGCGTTTTTGGCTTCATGAACCTGCGGATATAAGGGGTCAAACCCGGCCGAGACATCCGAAGAAAGCATCTTTGAATGTTCGAAACAAATACGGGTATCGAAGACAGGGGCTTTGCTACCTTGGAGACAGAGCAATTTCGCCACCGCGTTTTCGAAGAAGAGAGATTGGGCACCGGTCGCCCCAACCGAGCCGATTTCTTCTTTATCGACAAGGATGCAGCAAGAAGTGAATTCCGGGTCCTCGGTATCGAGGATGGCTTTTAATGAGGTATAGGCGCAGCTTCTATCGTCATGGCCATATCCTGCTACCATCGAACGGTCTAGGCCATAATCCCTGGCTGGTCCAGCCGGCGTGACTTCGATTTCCGCGGAGATGAAATCTTCTTCCTCGATGCCATATTTTTCTTTTAATATGGCAAGGACTCCGGCTTTGACCGATTCCTTCTCGCCTTCTTTAACGGGGATAGAACCCAAAGAGATATCAAGCCCTTCACCTTCGATGACTTTGGCAGCCGGCTTTTGCATTTGATCGGCGGCGAGATGAATAAGCAAATCGGTGATTCCGACGATGGGGTCATTAGGATCTTCGCCGATATTGACATCAACGGTGGTCCCATCTTTCTTGATGACGACGCCGTGTAGGGCAAGAGGTATGGTCACCCATTGGTATTTCTTCACTACCCCATAATAATGGGTATCCCCATAGGCGAGGTCGTGATTTTCATAGAAGGGGTTCTCTTTTAAATCAAGACGAGGGGAATCGATATGAGCCCCGAGGATACGAAGACCTTCGATGACGGGTTTCTTGCCGACGATGAAGGCGCAGATGTTTTTGTTTTTGTTGATGAAATAGATTTTATCGCCCGCTTTAACGGAGGAGACTTTCTCCCCATTGACGAATCCTTTCTCTTCTAACATCGGGATGGATTCTTTGACGACGAGGCGTTCGGTTTTGCCAAAGGAAATGAATTTCTTATAGCCTTCGGCGAAGGCGAACACTTCTTCTTTGCTCGCATATTTGTTCCAAGCGTTTTTACGATACATTTGTTAAGTTTCCTTTCTTATCCGCGTTATTGTAGCCCAAGAGAGTTTTTTGTATAGCAAAAAGCAACCCAAAAACAAAAGAAAACGCCACGCATCGCTGCGTGGTGTCGCTCGGCTTTCCGATTTAACGTCCTGTTTAGCTCCAATTTTGACGGGATATTTCGTATCTGAGGTTTACCTCGCGGGAGATTCCAACCAACCGCTCTCCAGAAATCTGGGGATCGACCCTTACCGCAACCTTGCTTGGTCAAGGAAGCATTCAGGGACAAGTTTTTGTTTCTGCGGTGTACCGCTGAGAAGAACTCTTATCTTCCTAGGCCTATTTTGGATCACTCCTAATAGGTCTCGATATCGATCCTAAGTTACGTCTTCGTTTGCTTAGGTCTCTCTACCACGTTCCGACTTACGAATTGCAGGGTGGAACGACTTCCTTCCGGGACTTACGTCTCGAATCCGCCTCGGGCTAAATTCGCCCAAGGTTGAGGCATTTCCAGCGGTTTCGAGCCTCTTTTGGCACCGTTCCGGTTATGAATTCCCGGACGATCACGGACCCGTCTGCCATCTTGCGATGACCGGCGACTTCGCAACCCCTTTTTCGGGTTTCAGCTGGCGGCGAGGTTTCCGCCCTACCCCCTAGGGTAGTATCTTTATCGGCTTTCACCGATAGGGAAGGTTGGGATTTTTCGGTTTACCTTTGGCCTCCCAGCTGGGCCAGGGGTTTTTCTCCCCTCTGTAACTCACGTTACATCCCTTTTTTGATGTCTCGGTTTTACCGAGGAATGGTTGGGATTCCATTCTAAGCTTGGGCTTTCGCCTTTGCCTATCCCCCTCGCCCTCTCCCTTGCGGAGGGAGGACGCTTGGTGCCGATGTTTTGAGATTCTATCTCGAGGATCGGATTTTCCCCAGGAAGAAGTTGCCTTCTTTCTTTGGGCGGTTTCCCTTGGCCTCTAGCCAAGTTCCTCCGTCATCCTTGTTTTTTCTGGTTTACCAGCAGAGGCAGGATTCCTCTCCGTCATTAACGTTCGTCGCGGTGTTCCCTCCATTGCAGGAGTCTTTTACGCGGCAGGGGGGTCTTTTTCATGGTCTACCATGTGGCGGCCTCTTTCCACTGGGGAACTCGACGAAGTTCGATGCTCCCACTTCCCGGATATTCCTTTTTCAAGGCTGTCCGGAGTTCCCTCTTTTCTAGAATCCCTAGCTGCCAGGGTGTCTTCGGCAGTGGCTTTCCTTGATTTGATCAAGGAGCCCTCGTCACCCGCTTCCTCCTTAAGGGAATAACCTTAAGTTTCTTCGGGGACTCTCCTTTTCCCAGGTTTACCTGGCGGCGGAGCTGTCCGGTTCGGTGAAGGATTCAAGTTCCCTCATCGACTTTCCTCTTTCGAGGTAGCAGACCTTTCTGGGGCAAGCCCCAAGAGGCGTCTTTTGCTCTCCTTTCAGGTTATGATTTATCATAACCTGTCTTCGCAATTTTGCTCCCGGAGAACCGGTCGCGTTCCTTGCGAATCATGTAACTATACTCTTCCCGAAAAAATCGTCAAGCATTTTTTTGCAAATTTTTTAAAGATTTTTTGTAAATACGTAGTATTTAAAATTTTGAGATTTCTTTAAAACTTTTTGTTTTTGTATTTTTGGGTAGGATATAAGGCATGAAATTCCTCGATTTAGATGCCAAAGGCGTCGTTCTGGACTTAGATGGGACCTTATTAGATTCCACCGGATTATGGGGAGAGATCGATAAAGCCTTCTTTGGGAAAAGGGGCAAAGAGCTTCCTTCTACCTATGGGCAAGAAATTGCTCATATAGGATTAAACGCGGCCGCGTACTATACGCGTACACGTTATTTTCCTAATGAGAAGGAAGAAGATATCCTTAACGAGTGGAAGCAGATGTCTTTAAAGGCCTATGCCGAGGAACTCCCATTAAAGAAAGGGGCAAAGGAATTCTTAGATGTTTTATCTTCAAAAAGGATTCCGATGGTCTTAGCTACCGCGAATAGCCCCCACTTATATCTTCCTGCTTTGCAAAGATTAGGGATCGAATCTTATTTCCTTTGTTTCTTAGATGCCGAAACATTTAAAGCAGGGAAGTCCAACGGCAAAATGTATGAAGAGGCGGCAAAGCGAATCGGGGCAAAGAAAGAGAACATCTTGATCTTTGAAGATTCCCTTTCGCCGATCAAAGCGGCGAGAGCGAACGGATTCAAGGTCATTGGGATTTATGATGAGTATTCCACAAGCGACATCGAACTATATAAGTCATCATCCACTTATTTCGTTATGGATTGGGATGAGGCTTTGGGAATGATTCAAGATTGAAGCGGCTTTCTTCATCCGATTATCCCTCTAAGCATATTTATATTAATAGACACGCATACGCATATAGGCCCGTATACGCCTCGGCGCAGGAATCTTCGCCGGTGCATAATGCGCCTACTAGATTGCTTCTTTTCAAGCCTGTAATTTAGATGAAACAATGGGATTATTAAGGAGGTCCTCACATGGACAATATCAATCCCAAATCCCTGCAAAAACCAAATAAATCGCCTCGATATTACCTTGCTTATGGAGATAATCTAAATCCTGAGCAAATGAGTCAACGCTGCCCAAATGCCAAGCGCGTTGATGATGCAATGCTTAAGGGTTATCGACTTGCCTTTAAAGGAGAAAAGGATAACGCCTATCTGACCATCGAACCCGATGAGAAAAGATATGTCGCCGCCGGAGTATATAGGCTTACTCCTTCCGATGAAGCTTCTTTGGATAGATATGAAGATTATCCCAATACCTACATTAAAAAGTCTTTCACCATTTATTTAAGAGGGCGACCCGTCGATGCCTTCGCTTATGTCATGGCGGAGGGGCGTGAATATAACAATCCAAGTAACGAATATCTAAAGAAAGTCAGAGAGGGGTATGAATCATTCGGTTTTGATCAGCTGCTGATTAGATTCGCCCTTGATAGATATGAGAAGGAATATATCTGCTGGGTAACTCGTATTGTCGATGGCCAATTGATGAGTATCCCGAAAAAGGTGGAGATGGGCGATAAGATGAGGGTGAGTCGGTTCGTTAAAGAAGACCGACATTAATTTAGTTCGCTTGCCTCGCTAGTGAGTTCCATTTCGAAAGCGTTTCTTCGTCGTTGCAGTTATGATTTAAAACTCCTCAAGTTAATTATGCGAGAAGATGAGCGGCTGAGTGCTTTTTAGAATTGGGTTTGGGCGTTTCTTGTTTTTCTCGCATGCACGCACGATTTGGGATTAAAATTAGCGAGATGAACCATATTGCGAAGGTAATTTCGGCTTCAATCAAAGAGGGGCGATGGTTATATGTGACATATAATTCTTCCCGCTCCCCAGGGGATACCTTTTTTTGGTTTTGCATAAAAGACATCGATCCGCAAAGCAAAAAACTAACTGGTGAAATGTTTAACAAAAAATATGGTTTTGATTCCCGCGAAACCACCATTTATTTCGATTCGATTAAAGACGCCGTGATGTTATCCTTTACAACTTATGATGTCCCTCCTATTTTGATCGACAAAATCGAAAAGAACCCCCTCGCTTTTTCGTTTCTCGAATATAAGAGTTTTGATAACAACATATTAGATTATTTAGTTGAGGCAAATAATCTTGACGCCGATCCATATGAAGTTGACTATGCGATGATTGCGGGCATTGACGCCGAAGTTCTGAAAGACAAGAAAGAACACAAATTAAATGATGAGCAAATCGAAGCGGTAACTAGCCTAATTTATCGAAGTGAAGTAAGAGATCGTGACAAAAACCGCAATATTGTTTTTGCCCTCAGCGTCTTGGCCGTAGAGGCAGGGAACAAAAAATTTGTCGTTGCCTATTACGAAGTGCGCTATGACCCTTCCAAGAAAACTCTTAAATTAACCGGCGAAATAAAATTTAATAAATCCTTCCTCGTCGACGGGCCGACTCATCAGACCCATTCCATTCATCGCTATTGCGATTTAGAGGTCGCAGAATTCGCAGAACTCTATAATCGAGACCCAATTGAGGCCGCAGAACTTCTTCGGCCGGCCGCAAAAGAATATGGGGAGGTGGTATCCACTAGACCCGATTTCCTTTTTCTTGCCAGAAATACACCAGTCAGTATCGCGCGGGCAGTTAGCATCATTGAAGAACGCGAGGAAAACGGCACTTTGAACGTCCCTTTAAAAGCGTTCTTCGGAGACATTTCGCTCAAAAATCGCGGTCACAAAACCCCAGACATCGTTATCTATGATAAAAGGGTTAACATCGATCAAATGCTCGTTCTTTTTAATTCGATGAAAGACAAAGTGACATACGTTCAAGGCCCACCGGGAACGGGAAAAACACAAACCCTTTTCAACGTTTTAATTTCGGCATATTTCAACAACAAATCTGTGCTCGTTTCCTCGATGAACAATAAACCCGTTGACGGGATTATTGAAAAACTTTCTTTCGTTTACAAAAAGAAGCCCATTCCATTTCCCTACTTAAGATTAGGGAACACCGAAAAGGTAGCAAAGGCCACGCTTGCCATACGCGAATACGCGCATACTGAATGGAAGGGAGAGCCAGTCAAAAGGCTTATCGATCAAATCAAAGACCAGCAAATTGAAAGAAACGCTAAATTGGTTTCCCTTTTAGCTGAATACGAAAAAAGAAAAGAAGCAGACGAGTTTCTTTCGGCCGCAAAAGCAACGAGAATAAAGCTTGGTGAAAACGCACATAACCTGGATGAAGAAATTAAGAAGCTAAAGGAAAAGAGAGATTCGCTACGTGAAGTCCAAAACGACGAAGTTATCTCCTTGTTCGAGCCGGCCAGTTCTTCAAATAGGTATTTGTCCTATCTATATTTCTCCTCAATTCAAAAATTGAACCTCCTCAAAGAGCCCCGTTTCAGCCCCCTAGTTTCAATTTGCGATATCGACGATGAAGATACACGTGTAGAGGAATTCAACAAATGGCTGTCGATAGATGAAAACCTAAAGTTATTAATGAAGGTTTTTCCAATTATCTTTACAACAAATTCTTCTGCTTCAAGGCTGGGAAGCGGAAAGGTCATGTTTGATTTGGCGATTATGGACGAAGCCGGGCAATGTGACATCGCTAAATCTTTGCTGGTCCTGGTCCGTGCAGAGTCGTTACTTTTGGTCGGAGACAAAGACCAATTACAACCCGTAATTGTTATGGATCCAAATGTCAACGACTACTTAATGTCAAAATATCACATATCCTCTCGATATGATTACTGTAGGAAAAGCATTATTGTCACAATGCAAGAAGCGGACAACATATCGAAAAAGATTCTACTTTCCTACCACTACCGATGCGGAAGAAAGATTGTCTCCTTTTCAAACCAATATTTTTATGATCGCTGTCTAAAACTCGATTACGCAAACGGGGAAGGGAAAATTGAATTAAAGCAAGTCAAAAACACCAAAACACCGGTCAGAAATCAGTGCTTAGAAGAGGCTGATGCTATTGTTCAATATATCAAACGCAATCAAAAGAAGGGCATCATTATTATCACGCCCTTTGTGAACCAGCAGATGCTAATTAATCGTCTCTTGAAACGCGAGGGAATCAGCCTAGAGGATGCCAAGGCTTGCACAATTCACTCTGTTCAAGGCGCAGAGGCAAGTGAAATCATTCTTTCTCCCGCGGTGAGTCATCATACTTCAAAAGCGACTTACCAATGGATGACCCAGCATCGTGAAATAGTCAATGTTGCGGTTACACGTGCACAGAAAAGGCTTGTCATTTTCGCCGACGCTAAAGCAATCAAAGCTCAGAAAACCGGCGACGATGTTTGGAACGAGTTAATTCGATACGCCGATAAAAATGGGGAAATTGAGGTCATCCCACCAAGTCTAGAAATTAAAAACATTGGACGAAGCAATGGGTCGGCAAATGAAGATGAATTTTATAAGACGATGGCACAAATGTTCAGCGTCCATAAAAATTTTTCGTTGAGACGAAACGTCCCTTTATCCAAACTATTTCCGGATGATCCAGATTTCAAAGCCAGTCAACAAGAGCTCGATGCGGTCATTTATACAAAATCCGTATTTTCAAGAGAATATCCGACCATGGCTTTTGAAATTGATGGACCAGAACATGTAGGGGACGCTATAAGGGAAGCAAGAGACCGCCGCAAGGAAGAACTATGCAAATCGCATAATATCAAACTTTATCGAATTTCGAACGAGTTCGTAAAAGATTACGAATTTTTACGTGAATTATTGCGCAAAACAAATAAGCAAGAGTTTGAACAGCTTTCTTTGTTTGAGTTTTAGAGGAGCAGTCGATATTAGAGCACATAAGGGAGGTCAGCGAGAGTTTGTTCTGCAAATCGCGGGATTTTGAAATGGCTCTCGGGTTCGAAAACCCCTTCACTTATATGAGGGTTTGCATCGAGCGTGCCATCCATTTTTTATTTCGCACGTGGCTTTAGTCTTATTTGTTCGGTAGGCCTCGGTTTATCTGAGCGAACCTGATTCTTGCTTCAGTTCTTCCCCCTGCCTAAATTCATCGAAATCCTTGGACATTCAAGGCTGATATAACCTTTAAGGAACTTTTTGGCCGTGGTTAGAACCTCTTTGTCATCCAACTCTTCAGGAAAGAGCATTCCCTTTTTAGGATGCTCGACCATATAAACAAATGCGGCAAATGCCCCGGCACTAACTTGGACAATCGTCGCCGATTCATCTATATCCTCGGTTTTAAGATAATTGCCGAAATACCTCGTCTTAAAACGATTGCCCTGAATAATAACTCCTACCGATTCACCACCGCTTACGATTTCATTTTTGGTGATTAAATGCATATGAATTGGTTCTTTGGCTTTATAGTTTTGCACGGACCTGATCGCATAATCGCAAGGGGAGTAAACAAAATAAACGGAAGGCCTATATTTGCCATAGCTCAAATACCTTCTAATCGTGAAAATCTCTTCGTGGGTAGAGATGTGGCCAACGACAAAGCCTTGTGGGGAATAAGTCGACTCGCGATATTCAAATCCACAGTTATATAAGCCAATGAAAAAATCTTTGATGTCGCAATCGAAAATCTTTCCATAGGCAAAATATTCCTTCTTCGTCCCTAAGGCCAGTTCAGGTGAACTAATAGTTTCAAAATAATAAGAGCGAGGGCACCAAGTTGAATAAAGAACATTTTCATCATATCCAAACGAAACTTCTTGGTCATCGTTATCCACTTCCTGAATATGGGTGATTTCCAACATCTTTGCAACTAGGGCAAACTCGTTCTTATTCAATAAGTCTTTCAGCTTTTTCCGGTTCTTTTGGACATAAGGGGATTCGTCTTTGCATACGATCTCTCGAATGCATTGCTTAACAAAGCAAGAAACCAATCCTGGGTTCATGCCAAAAGCAACAACCGAGGTGGCTTCGTTTTCAGAATGATCACCTTTTAGTTTCACATATTCGAGAAAATGCTGATGTACGCTTATCCATTCCGGGTCTGGGTTCCACGACCCGTCGGCCGTAAACAAATAATGAATGCCGTGCTTCAAACAATACTCGACAATATATAGATTCTTAATATCGGTGGCGAAATCTAAAAGATAGTCTCCCTTGTTGAGTTTTTTTAGGAAATCCAGGCAATTCTCTTTGTTGATATTATCTAAGATGAAATGCTCTTCTTTGCCACCAAGCTCCAAAAACAGTTGTTTCCTATCGATATTAGGTTCAACGCAATAAAAGGAATCGGGGTCGAATATGGGCAATCCGACAACCTTCTTTAGGAAAGAATAGCCGACCGCCCCTAATCCCCACACATAATATTTGGTCATTTGTTCGAGTTCACCGCAACCACGATAAGAACGATGACAACGACAATTGCGGCGACAACCAAAACGCCAAGCGCGATCGCTTTGCGCTTCTTTTCCTTGGCAAGCTGCTCCTCGTATCGTCTTTGACGAATGCGCTCTTGTTCCTTTTGCTTTAGATAGTCCTCCTTTTCTTCGGGGGTCATATTCTCCCAAGCTTTAAAAGGGGTAATGCTAGGTCTTTGTAAGTTGGAACCCATGACGATTTATCCTATTTAACCTTGGATACTTCTGCTGCCGGTTCGTAGGTTGCGCCTTTATCGGTCACGGTCAATTTGTATGTTAATTTAAAGCCAGCATCGGCGGCACTCTCAAAATCCCTCGACTCAGGGAAGGAAGCAACGAAAGCCCCATTTAAGCTGAGATTGATTTCGGACAAGGCGCCCCCGGCGACAACAATATTAAATTCGAAATCTTTGACCTTCACGGAAGCGTCCTCGAAAGAACCAAAGGCCTTGACATCAACGGAGCATTCGCCAAGCGGATTTAATCTCAATCCATCGTTGAAGAAATCGAGGACTTCGATAGCGGAAGCGTCATCACCGCCGATGACATAGGTGACTTTGTTGTTCTTGCTATCACTGATCTTTTGAATGAAGGAGATGTGTTCAATCTCAGAGAGGACATCAAGGAGATAATAATCGTCCTTGCCTTCGTGGGTGACGGTTGCAACATCAGAATAGCCACTAAGAACCGCTTTCTTTTTCAGGTCATGAACTTCGCCAGTGGAGAGTTTAACTCTTGCGCCATGACTATCGCCCAAGCCTTTCTCTTTATAAAGGTCAGCATTCTTGTGGTCGCTATCAACTTCGTAATCGTTAAGATAATAAGAAACACCACCGCTCACTTTGCGTTTGGTAAAGCCGTCAATCGTGGCGTTGATCGCGTTCTTTTTCTCGTAATCGACCGCGGTTTTGACGAGGAAATCGTAGCTAGAATGCTCTAATTTTTTGTAGGCATCCAAATAGCCATCGATCTCGGTTTTGGCAGAAGCGATATCAGCATTTGAGATGTAAGTATCATTAAAAACCTTTGGGCTAATTGTTGGAGCTTTCCCGGCGTTTTTAAAGGTTAAGCTGTAGGTTAAGTTGAATTTGACGCCAGCGACATCAATCGCCATTTCATAACGATAGGAGTTCAATTTGTCACCGGAGAAGGTTACATACATCCCCGTATCCACGTCGGTTTCAGGAAGCGAGCCAATGATTTTTTCGACCATCGGATGGTTGACGTAATTGCCAACAAGAGCGATGCCGGCAGAGGCATTAAAACCAGTGTCTAACTTATATTCATTCGGCACATTGGTTTGATGAATGGATTTGAGTTTGGATTCGTCATATTCAAAGACGGCCTTAGCAAAGGAAGAGGAATCATATTGATAAGCGCTTCCGACTTCCTTGATCGAATATTTCTTCACGACTCCGTTTTCATCAAGGGAAACGGAATGGAGGGATCCGCCTTTTAGAATCTCATACTTGGTTCCGTCATAGAACAAGGCGCCTGAATTGGAATGCTCGTCGTAGAATTTCACGTCGCTGCTATTTTTATTGTATTTGGCGTTCCCGCTTGTGTTGCCGGCGAAAGAGACGCCCATATAACCAGCAGTAACGGCAAGGGTGTAATCATATTCATACCCAGCCACGTCTTCGCCTATCGTGTTCTTTCTAGCCTTAGCAAAGGCTTCCCGATGGGAATAGAACTGAGCATAGACGGTCGTGTCTTTGTTGATGGTTAATGGGAAGTTCGCCTCTTGCGTAAAGGCGGAATCTAAATACCATCCCACGAAAATATATCCATCCTTTGATGGATCTGCAGGTTTGCTAAGCTGTTTGCCTTCTTCGATTTGAACCGAAGGCATTTCGACGCCAGAGAAGGTCACCGTATATTTGGTGACTTGGCTTTGGCTTGAAGATGAAGAGGGGGTTTGGCTCGAAGATGAAGCCTGACCGCCTCCGCCACAGCCGGCTAGCAGCAATGATGCTACGGTTACCAACAACAATTTCTTTCTCATTTATTTTCCCTCCTTAATAGTTTGTCTTGTTATAAATGAGCAATGGTACAAAAGAAAAGACGGATAGGAAGCCCGAGATGGCTAAAGCAAGCAATAACGTAGCCACGCCGAGCAAGAATCCGAGGATGGCAAGACTAATCTTCATTACGATTAGCCAAGCAATTCCATTTAAGTCCCAAGTGAAAATCACACCAGGGAGCTTTATCGACCACGAAGCAACGCTTAGGAAAACGTCGCTAATATAAGAGGCGGTGAATATGCAATAGATGGTAGCCATAATGGCGTAGCCGCTTAATAACGGCGCGGCAATGGTCCACCCGATGCCAACTTCTTGATAATTGACTACGCAGGCGATCAAAACGGCAATTGCTGCAAGGATGCCGATCACAATAGCCCAAATCAAAGGCCTCGAGTCTTTGCGGTTGGTGATTCTATGCAAAGGACCGGAATAAACGGGCTTGGCCACCGGCTTATTCAACTCTGCTCTGCGCTTATTTAATTCTTCGTGCTTATTGAAGCAATCATCGCACACGGTGACGATCTCTTTGATGCCGCTATTTGTTTTGCGTTCTAACTGATGGGACACATCGCCTTGATAAAGGGCCTTCCCGCAATCTCTGCACTTATCAATTTGAATTTTGGTAGGCGTGGGGTCTATTGCCTGAGCCGAAGCTTGGGATTGCTTCAGAGGAGTTTCGTCTTCGCTTAAAAGATAGTCGGTCGAGACGCCATAAAGTTTGGCCAATTCTCTGATGGTTGTTAAATCTGGCTCGTTTTCGTCTTTTTCCCATTTGCTAATCGTTTGGAAAGAGACATGTAGTTGATCCGCGAGGTCTTTTTGGGTCATCCCCTTATCGGCTCTTAGTTTTTTTAATTTCTGTCCAATTGTCATTCACGGATACCTCCTTCCCAAATATGTTCACTTTTTCGGTGAATTTAGCCAATAACTGATAACGGGAATTCGCTCGCGAAAAAGTAGAATCGTGATTTTTATCTAAAGATAACAACCCGGAAAAATGGGTAAACCTCGGTTGTTTTTTCTCAGAAATTAACATCACTGCCTATAAATTTATCATGCCTAAGCATGTTTTTATAGTTGGTTGTATAAAGGCCGGCGTTTATAAAACACTAGATAGAGGTTCAAGTTCCTCAGCTGTTTTCGCCGGTGCTATTTCCAGTAAATATACTTAGCCACGAATTATCAAATTGCGGCAGCTTAGCCTAAATCCGTTTTGGAGGATGGACGCAAAAGCAATAAATTAATTTGTTCTGCACCTCCTGATCTGCATCAAAAGAGTAACGCGCAACAATTGGTTTTAGCTTTTATTTTTATACTTCCAATCTTTCGCAATATATTACCCTTATAAATATAAGAAGAGTTAAGGGGGTACTAAATATGTCCACATCCGTTCACAAACCTGTTTTTGCTGTTTTAGGACTACTTACAGCCGCAACATTGGCCGTCGGTTCTTATTCCACCTTTGCCTGGTATTCCGTCAAAACAAACATATCGGTTAGCTCTCAAACCATATCTATATCGACAGCTAAACCGGATATGGGTGAATTGTTATTTCAAGAAGCAACATTAATCAAGCCGGTTGTTGCCAACCCCGCTTTAACAGTAACCAATGGAGCGTTCACCGATTTGGACAGCAAACTAAAATCCGCCGGATTCCGCTTTGCTTCCGTCTCATCCGCCGACGGGGAAAATTTCGCCACCAAAGAAGGGAATACAGTCAAACCCGTAACCGAAGGCTACATTCAAATCAAAATCAAGGCGTCGTATTCTGGAATGCATAAATTTAGGACCAATATGGAACTGACAATGGGGAATGTCAGCTGCGGAGGCATTGAAAAGCCCCAATGGCTAAGGGCGAATCTAAAACAATATAAGGCAGAAAAATTATCCACGAAATTTCCTCTGGTTGGAATAGAAGGCATAGCAATCAATGGGGCTATATTCGCAAACGAATTCCCCGATCAGCCAAAAGGATATGACACTTCTTCGGTAGAAAATGATCCATTCGCCGCTTTACAAAACACGTTTGTATGTGGGGAAGATGTCGCCATTTCTTATGCCGATTACGGCGTTTTCGATTCCGGAAACACTTTCTATGTACTTTCTCTTTGGCTAGAAGGGACCGTTGCCGACAATCAAGAAAACCTCGACCAAAGCCAAATCTCCTTTGCCTTATCACTTACAGCCGATAAGGTAAATTAAGGAATCCACCATCAATATAATGCCGCTTTTAAGGCGGTGTCTTTTATTAACCAACCTAGATCGATTTGTTATAATCCTGTTATATGCCAAACTTGCCAAATCCAATCATTTGTAAAGTTGAGGAAAAAGAAGGTTTCATGACCACTTTTAAGGCGGATATCCAAAAAGCCTTAGGTGATAAATCCCCATATATATTGGATTATCCCATTGTATATATTCACGCCTGGAAAAGCGCCGCCAACCAGCCTTATCAAATCTATGTTGGCGAAAGCAATGACGTCAGCCAAAGAACAAACCAGCATCTTAAAGAAGCCGTCAATAACCCCAAGAGTTGGCAAAAAGAAATGATAAGCGATGGGGTAAATCCTGAAATATATATTGCAGGTCATGAACATTTTAATAAATCGTTGACCTTGGACATTGAAAACCGTTTGATCGATTATGCCTTTGGCTTAAAAAGCGTCGCTCGTGTCCATAACCGTAGAGGCAACCCTCAAGGAAACTATTACCTCCTTGATGAATTAGATGGCATCTTTGGGAAAATCTGGAAAGCCCTAAGGCAAGAAAACAAGGAGCTGTTCCTCCCTGAAAAAGAAGTTAGGGATTCGGCCATTTTTAAAGCCTCCCCTTTCCACAAATTAACAAAGGAACAACAAATTTCCGAAAATAAAATCGTCACCCAAGTTGGCTATGCCATATTAGAGGGCAAGGAAAACCAATTGATATTCGTTCACGGAGAGGCCGGTTCTGGCAAAACCGTGTTGATGAGTTCGGTCTTCGCCTCTTTGATGGATCAAGCCAAAGAATTGTTTGGGAAAGAGCTAACTTGCGCTTTGCTTGTTAACCATGACGAGCAAAAACTCGTTTATGATGAAATCGTTAAAAAGCTTGGCTACGACAAAGAAAAATATGTCTTTAAGCCCACTCAATTCATCAACGCCGTAAAAATAAGCGATGGACCAATAGACGTTGTTTTCGTCGATGAAGGGCATCTTCTTTTAACCCAAGGCAAATTTTCATATACCGGGAAAAACCAACTAGATGACATCATGAAACGCGCCAGAGTCACGGTCGTGATGTTTGATGAAAACCAAGTTTTAACAACCGAGGAATATTGGGAAAGCTATCTCCTCGATGAAAAAATCGCCTTATCAAAGCAGCAAGGTAACTATATCGAGTTAAAAGAGCAATTACGTATGCATTGCGGACCCTCAACCAAAAAATGGGTTGATGCCATCACTCAGTCAAACGAGGTTATCCCCCTCGAGGAAAAAGACGAAAACTACGAAATACGTGTCTTCGATTCTCCCGAAGAGCTCCATAAAGCCATTAAAAAGAAAGCAAGCCAGGAGAGCAGCGCCCTCTCACGAATCATCGCTTCCTACGATTGGGAATATAGTTCGAATCATAAGCCAACCGGTCAGACTTATTGGGGCGTTAAAATCGGCAATTTCTTCTTACCTTGGAATAGAGAAATCGCAAGACATTCAAAAGGCAAAAAATCCCACTTGGCTTGGGCGGAACAACCTGCCACCATCGATGAAGCGGGGTCGACCTTCACCATTCAAGGGTTTGACTTAAATTATGCCGGTGTCATTATTGGACCAAGCATTACTTACCGAGATGGGAAAATCGTATTCGACCCCAGCAAAAGCAAAAGCGACAAAGCAACGCGAAAAAGAACCCTAAGCGATGGGACGAAGAAATCGTTTGGAGAAGAATTAATCAAGCACGAGCTTCGCGTTTTGCTTACCCGCGGGGCTCAAGGATTATATATTTATGCCTGCGACGACCAACTAAGAGAAGCCCTAAAGAAATCGTTGTTAGGGATTACAAATTAGGAGAACGGCTATGAAAAAAGAAACCATCGAAAGAATCCGTCAATTCACCATCGATCGTGATTGGGATCAATTCCACTCGCCCGCCAATTTAGCTAAGTCCATTTCGATTGAAGCTAACGAATTGCTTGAATGCTTTCAGTGGTCCGATGATGGCTATGACCTAGAACAGGTCAAAGAAGAACTTGCCGATGTCATTGTCTATTGCCAAGACATGTTAGACAAACTTGGCTTGGACGCGGATGAAATCGTCAATGCCAAAATGAGCAAGAACGAAGCCAAATATCCCATTGAAAAGGCAAAAGGCAAAAGCAGCAAATACAACAAGCTATGATTATCTATTCAGGCAAACTTTCCACTTTCCACGAAGACGTCTTCAATGGACTCATCGCCAACAAACTAGAAAAACTCTTTGAAGAAAACCATATTGTAGGCGGGACCCTTAATGAATTTAGAAGTTGGAACAATTCATTAGAAGTTATCTCCACCACTTTAGAACGCGCCCATGTTGATCCTAATTTAGATGTGGCTGTCGAATACCAAATCCCCCTGACTTCCAAGCGTGTCGATTTTCTTTTGGCCGGTCTTAACGCAAAAGACATCGAAACCGTCATGGCAATAGAGCTAAAGCAATGGGACTATGCCGAGCCTACCGTATTGGAAAACTGCGTAAAGACTTTTGTCGGAGGTGCTAACCGCGTTGTCGCCCATCCCTCTCAGCAAGTCCTTTCATATTGTCAACTCATCTCCAATTTCAATGCCTCGATTCAAGAAGACGCAATCCGTTTAGTTCCGTGTGCCTTTCTTCATAACTATCCCATCGAAGAAAGAGATACCCTTGAAGATTCAAGATATCAAGAAGTCGTCAAAGAAGCCCCTCTTTTTTATAAGCAAGAAAGACAAAAACTAGGCAGTTTTATCAAAGAAAACATTGCAAAACCTGCG
>CAJOML010000022.1:22989-26478 GCA_905235705.1 uncultured Bacilli bacterium
AGTTGTCGATAACGGAAAATTAAGGCCTTCGAAAGCCTTGCAAGACAGTATCCTTGGCTTAATTGATGGCAACGAGCATTTCACGATGGTCGATGAGCAGCAAGTTGCCTATGCAACGATTTATAACCTCGTTAGCACAAAGCTCAAAACAGGAAGCAAATATACCGTTATCGTTCGAGGGGGACCCGGGACTGGAAAATCCGTCATCGCCATCCAAACGATGTGCAACCTAATCAAGAAAGGTTATGCCGCCATCTATATGACGAAAAATGCCGCCCCCCGTCAGGTTTTCTCAATTCGTTTAACCGAAGGACACAAAACCCAAAAATTTATCAAAGGCCTATTCATGTCCCCTGTCGTTTTAGAAAAAGAAACGATGGTGAATAAATACCCCTGCATTTTGGTAGATGAAGGCCATCGTCTAACCACCCGTTATGGCCATAATCAAATCGAAGACATCATTCGCAGTGGTCAAATCACCGTTTTCTTTATCGACGAAGACCAAAGGGTCACGACAAAAGACATTGGAACGGCCGAAAACATAAAGGTCATTGCTGCCAAATATGGATCAAGGATCATTGAAGACGATGCTTTAAACTTAGTCTCTCAGTTCCGTTGCAATGGAAGCGACGGATACCTTGCTTTGCTTGATCGCGTCCTTGGAATTCGTGACACGGCAAACACATCGCTTGATGGTTTGGATTATGAAGTGCGTGTCTTTGATTCTCCGGTCGAAATGAGAAACAAGCTCCGCGAACTTAATGAAATCAATAACAAGTCCCGTATGCTTGCCGGCTATTGTTATGAATGGGTATCAGAACACAACCCGGAACTCTACGACATCTTCCTTAAAGACGGTTTTAAAGCCCAATGGAATTTTAGGGATGGTGCTCCTTTTGCCATTGCCGACACCTCATTCGAGCAAGTTGGATGTATTCACACCTGCCAAGGTCTTGAATTCGATTATGTTGGGGTCATTGTCGGGAAGGATCTACGTTATGAAAACGGAAAAGTAATCACTGACCAAACCAAAATTGCAAAATCCGACAAATCTTCAAATATAAAAACCTGCCGTGATGCGGCCTTTGCCGACAGGTTAATCCGTAACACTTACAAGACATTGATGAGCCGTGGGCAAAAGGGGTGTTATATCTATTGCGAAGACGAAGAACTCAGGAATTATTTCAAGAAGGTCTTTGTTTCAAGCAATCCCATTAAGAATGACTTTTAACTTTAAAGCGGCATCGTTTCGGAAAGTTTCTGCAAGCATAATATGGGCCGTACTGGCTAACTTTCATTACCACGAAGTCACCACATAAAGGACATCTTTGGTTTCTTGCCACCGCTTCTTTGTCGTTAATGGAATAAGTGCAATACGGATAATTACTGCAACCATAGAAAGTTTCGCCATCTTTTTCACGGGCAACTAAATGGCCTTCCTTGCACCGAGGGCATGAGATTTGTCTTGATAAGGCTTCCCTCATATAAGGATTCAATTCAAAATATTCACCCCGTATCTCTTTGATGAAGATTGAGGGCGCCCACGCTGGAACCAAAATATAAGTAAGACTCCTCGTCCTGGTCAAAGCCACATACCATAGCCGCCTTTCCTCAGCATAAGGGAAAGGGGATTTAGAAGACATAACCAAATTTAACAAAGGGTCGTCTTCTGTTTTGTTTGGGAAGCCGTTTGAGGAATCTTTGGCGGAGAGGAGGATTACGTAGTCTTCTTCTAAACCTTTTGAACCGTGGACGGTGCTGTAACTAAGTTCAAGTTTTGGATAATTCAGCGAAATGTACTTCCCTTTGCTTTTACTGAAATAAAAATTTGGGGAGAAGAATCTATTAACGTCTTTATTGTTTCGCCCCAAAAGGAGAACTTTAGCCTGCGGGTTCATTTCAGAAATTGAGGCGAACGCCTCTTCAAGCGCATCCGGCTCATAACTACCGTAATAGACAACGCGAACGGGGTTTTCTAACGACTTACTCGAATGAATGTTCTTCTTAATTTGTTCTGGATTCTTCTCCACAAATCGTTTGGCAATATCTTGGAGTTGCTGCGAATTCCTATGCACGTTCCCAATGTAATACAACTCGCACGCGCCAAAGTGTTTTTCGAATTCAAGCATGATATTCACATCGCAACCGCTAAAGCGATAAATAGATTGCCAATCGTCTCCGGCCGCGAACAAGGAACCATCGTCTCGATTTAGCAAGGCCTTCAAAAAATTCATGCGGCTGAAAGAGATATCTTGGAATTCGTCGACGATAATATATTTGAAATGGAATGAACTTGATTGCGAAAGCGATCTTTGAGACCGGAGAATCATGTCATCGAAATCAATTTTGCCTTCGCCTCTTAGACGATTGATGTAATAGTTGTATACCCTTTTACAAACCGTGAGAAATAGGGAAGCCCTCGTTTTAGCAAACCCACTGACAAAGGGGCTTTTCTTTAGTTCTTCAAACTGCGAATCGTCTTCATAACGAGCCTTATATAAAGAGAGGAAAGATTTGATTAAATTAATCAAGGACTTATAAGATTGGCCTTCGTAAATGGATTCTAAGGCCTGCTGAACCTTTTCTTTCCCCAAAGGTTTGAAAACCACCCCCATCTCATTTAATTTAGTTTTTAATTTCTCGAAGACATTTCCTTCTTTG
Organism: uncultured Bacilli bacterium; assembly: GCA_905235705.1. Taxonomy (GTDB): domain Bacteria; phylum Bacillota_I; class Bacilli_A; order RFN20; family CAG-826; genus Alloenteromonas. The sequence goes on from CAJOML010000022.1 coordinate 25,651, forward strand.
AACTCCCCTGAGGTAGTTTCAATTAGCTTGGTGTGATTTAGGGAATGGCATACCCTTTTCCATCGGATATCGCCTAAATATCTTTGTTCAATCGCTCCTTCGTATTGTTTTGCGCGTCCTTCCTGATCGATTCCAAAGTGCTCATGGTAAATCCCATAATCCTTTAGATAAAAGTCAGGTAAATACTGCCTGTGTTCGGGGGTATGAACGTCGATTTCGTATGGCCTTTCATATTCATACTCAATTCCGTTGATGAAGTAAAAGTTGGCTAAGGCAAGCTCTTCGTCCGATTTCACCCGTTCCTTTTTGATGGTTTGCCTGTTTCCTGGATCAAGGCTAAGTTCCAGTAAGCAATCTTTTAGGGTCTTATAGTCTTCTTTCTTTAAATCCTCAAATAGAGCCCCGTCGCTAAAATAGCGTCTATCACGGTCGGTGTCATTTAGATATAAGCCATAATAAAGGAGGACATCCCTAAGGGCCTCTTCATCCTTTCCGATCTCGACCCTGAAATAATCTTCGATGATAGCGTCCCATTGTTCTTCGACGACACAGTCATTGCCAGTAGTTTCTTTAAGGATATCAAGTCCAATCTTGTGAAACGTTCCAACCGAAAGAAGAGGGCTAATCTTGGCCATTTTCGAGGCAAGGTCATCTGCCGACTTCCGCGAATAAGATAAAAGCAAAATATCCTCAGGATTAACTTTCTTCCGTTCTAACAAATATTTAACCCTTCCGCAGATGGTGGTTGTCTTTCCAGAGCCAGCGGCGGCAATTACCAACGCCGTTTTCTCTGGCGTAACGGAAGCAATTCTTTGCTGTTGGTCAAGG
>CAJOML010000023.1 GCA_905235705.1 uncultured Bacilli bacterium
ATCTTTGCTTCAACATCACAAAAGCCACAGAACTTACCAACTACATCAAAGCGGAGCTCGATGCCTCCCGAATCGAAGTTAACGGATTTGCCAACATCACCGCCCAAACCATGAATGTCCCCGATGGATCGGGTACCCCGGTTATCACCTATTCATCTTCCGATGAGAAAATCGCAACCGTTGACGAAAACGGCAAAATCACCGGCGTTGCCGCTGGCGAAGCTGTCATCACCGTTTCCAATGGCGTTGGCGATCCTGTCCAACTCGCCGTTACGGTTACCGAACCGCGCACCTACACCAGCGTCGCTTCCTATAACATGTACTACGATTTGGGTACGAAAACGCAAGCCGTCGAAATCACCGAGGCTGAAAAATTGGCGGACGTCTTCGATTTGAATGATGGAAAAGAAATCATCGAGGGCTTCTCCGGCCTCAACAAGGTTTATGGTGGGGCCCATGGGGGTAGCGGCACAACCGCCTGGTTCACTGGCAACGTCCTCAAACTCGGAACTGCTTCTGGCAACGGATCCTTGACCATCACCTTAACCGAAGAAGTCGGCAAAGTCGTCATCACTGGCTATGGATGGAAGACCACCCATAAGGCGGATGTTAACGGCGTAACCTCCGATGGATTCAAAGATAATCTCGCCAACAAAGCCAACGTTGAAGCCGAAAATTACGCCACCGTCGAATTCTTCCTCGAAGAAGACAGCGACGAAATCACCATCACGTCCATAGGAACCTCTTTAGTCATCACGGCTATCGAATTCCTCGCCTAATCAAGGATTAATCTCCAAGGTCACAATCGTTAAGGTTGTGACCTTTTCTTATGTTTTTAGGACTGAGCAATATTTACTCCTAACCCCAAAACAAAGATAATTAGGGGCATGGAAGAAACGAAGCCTCAGGAACAAGTCGTTGAAATCTCCCCTCTTAGCAAAGGAAGAAGAGCCCTTGCTTTCCTTGCCGAGTTTTTCCTGACCTTTATTTTGGGTATATCCTTGTTCCATCTTGTTGTCTATCCTTTAGGAAGACTAAGCGTTGGCTATGAAGAAAAAGCCAAGACATCCTTAGCTGCCCAGAAAAACCGTGACCATGTTCTTTATGGCAACAAGCTGCTTTTTTATACGGCCATCGATAAGCAAGAAGTGGGGGATTTCACCGCTAACCTGGAATACACCTTTAAAGCCTATCTTTACCAATACGTGAAACAAAAAGAAGAAATCAACGTCCGCTATGATGATGTTCAAGGTGAGATATTCGCGACTTATTATGGAACGAAATTAAATGAGTTCTATGTTTCCTTAGGCGGGGCCGATACCTTTTTCAATTTGGGTGAGACCATTACCTTAAAGCAACTTTATGTCGACGAATTCATGCATGCCTTTATTCGGGGAGACGAATTATCCGCCCAAGGGCAAGCCGACTATGATGATTTTCAGACCAAGGTCTTCTTAAAAGGTTATAACCGGATGTTGGATGACATCGTCAAAACGGATTTGACTTATGAAGGGATTTCCTATGCCAAAGAGCATGCGGTGGTTACCTCATTTATCGCTTTGGAGAAGAATCTGGTCTTAGCCTCGGCCTTAATCGCTTATTCTTTATCGGCGATTATCCTTGGCTTAATTTGCCCGATGTTTATCAAACGTCGCCGTACTTTGGCGATGCTATTGATGAGGAATGAAAGGCTTAACGCGGAGCGACTTGTCTTATTGAAACGTAAATGGACGGCCTTATATGCGGTATATTATTTCGCCTTCAATATGGCTGGGGTCTTCTTTATCCCACTTGGCATCTTTGATTTTGTTTCGCTTTTCTCCTTACCGGTGTTATTACCGATTTCCTTGCTTAGCCTTGCCCTTATTTTGGGATCGGGGATCTTCATGTTATTCGAACCCTTTAACCGCACCTTATCCGACCGCTTAACCGGTTCGGTCATGGTGTCGGAAGCCACTTTGGATGACATTTATCGGGCGAAAGGATACCATTTTTAGCGATGGCTGCGAATATCACCTATCATAAGCCTTTGTTCCACCGTCGTTGCTTTGCCAACCTCATTGATTTCATTATCTTCGTTTTGCTTTTTGGGGCTTGCTTCTTATTGACCCGCGCGATTGTCGTCAATATGCCCGAGTATAAGGCAAAAGATGGTGAGTTACTTTCCTTACGCGAGGAATCGGGTTTATATTTCGTTTATAGCGATGGCAACTGTGTCGATATCGTTTCCCATCTTAAAGACAATTCCTATACCCCATATGCACGTTGGGAAATCGCCAAAAACACGATTGACCGTTTTATCGTCTTTTGCGATATCCACGGGACTGAAGGCTCAAGCGAGAAAGTTCAGGAAGATTATGACGCTTACCGTCTTGACGCTCGCTTAACTTATAAAGACATCCCGATGTTTATCAAAGACGATGAAGGCAATATCATCGAGAATCCGACATTTTCCGAAGCCGCGACTTTGAATGAACGGTTCGAATTGGCCTACGCCCCTTATATCGATGGGAAGTGCCAAGCATTCCTGGTTACGGAGATACCTGCTTATTTAGAACTAACCCATTATCAGTCCAATATGCTCTATTTCGCCGAGATTGCCCCTTCCTACGCGTTTGGCGGCATTTTGGCATATCTCCTCCCAACTTTTATTTTCCGGCGCGGGAGAATGACTTTTGGCAAGGCTTTATACCGCATTGGACTAGTCGATCGACGTATCTTAGTGCCAAAGATAGGCCGCTCATTAGGCAGATTCGCCATTTTCTATTTCTTTGAATTGCTCCTTACCCCATTTACGTTTGGTTTACCTTTCTTAGTTTCTTTCTCTTTGATGGCTTTCTCCAAGTCCCATCAAGGGTTGCCTGATTATTTACTCGGGCTAAACGAAGTCGATGTTTCGAATTCAAAGATTTATTTCGACCGGGCCGAAATTAGCCTCGATGATATTCCCGGGAATAAACGGCCAGTTGACTTCCATATGGAAAAAGGCCAATAGACTTGCCTTTTTTGGTGTCCAATAAGGTGACTTTAGTTATTTTTTAAAATACCGGTTTATGGGAAATCGTCCCTAAAACACTTGCCGTTTTGTGTGAATCAAGAATTGGATGATTATGGAATCGCCTTAAATTATGGGCACCTTGTCGAAAAGGATGTTTATGCCAAACCGTTGGCATGGCAAGGTCGATGTCTTTCCTTTGACTTTCAAAGAGAAATTTGATGGCAAGGTAGCATGTGGCATCGTTGCCGATGAAGGCGACTATAAAAGCGAAGGTGACATTACCTATGTCCCAATTTTGGCTAAAACCGGAATTCACTTTGAGAATTCACATCACATTGGCGGAACTTAATATTTTTATTGCCAACTTAAGCCAAAGAGAATAAACTTTCAAAGCGCGATAGCGTAATGCTGGACCGTTAGCTCAGTTTGGTAGAGCAACTGACTCTTAATCAGTGGGTCGCGGGTTCGAGTCCCTCACGGTCCACCACTGTTAACTTAAACGAACCGGGGCTTCCTAAGATTGGAGAAATCGAGGAATCGTCGGTCGTTTTTTCTATTTGCTCGAGGACCCCGGTTCGTATTACGTTAAATAACACCCACACCTTGCCTCCGTTCTCGACCTCCACGCGGTTGATCATGCAGTCGATGATGGAGGATCTGACGATCTCTTCATCGCTGGAGGAGAGGAAGATGGAATCCAGATAGTCCTGGATGTCCTTCTCCGTGATCTCGACGGACTTGAGCTTTTCCTCGTGGATGGCCAGTTTGGCCTTCAGGGCGTCGATCTCGTCCTCCGCGGCGAGGATCTTCTTCGTGAGAACCTTGCCTTGGCCGACAATCAAACGTATTGCTACAAGGATACGCATTACCAGACCACGCTCTACTATTATTCTCAAGCGACGATCGATTTGATTGCCTCTAGGTTCGTCTCGGACAAGGAGTTCAGGGAAAGATACAAAGCGAGGTCATAATGAAAAAATCCCGGATTCCGGGATAATGAATGAGGATGAACCCAAGCCAGAGGATTGCTCGGCGCAACCTTTCAGCCCTTGCTCAGCTGCGCTTACCGCCATCGGCGACCCATGGAGGACGCTATCACGATCCATCCATTCAAATTGTAGAAGACTAACAGGTCATTTCAAGAGCTACCCGCTTGGATTAGGGTATCTATGAATTCTCAAATGAATTCCGGTTTTAGCCAAAATCGGGATTTTAGTCTGATAAGTTATACTTGAGCGCGACTGGTTTCGATGCCTCTTGCAAAGGGGGCTTCGTTAGGTATAATTTTGCAGGCGGCTTGTGAAGGATCAAAGCAGAGTTGGCCTTGCCAGTACCATAAAGGGAGAATTCTCCAGCTCCTGGGGTCGCCATCATAACGAAATGAGATGCTCTAGTAGCTCTCTTTTTGTTTTTGGTTACTTTTAATCTAACATCAAAGCCTATTGCAAACTGTTTTTCGTGGCTCAGAATTCTATCGGGAAAAGGCCATAAAGCCCTTCCTTTCCTTAGAGCCCGCCTCGGCCGGCGCCCGTCTACTTAATTGGCTGACTTTTTATTTTCAGACACTCTCACACACACGCGTTTAAATGGATAGGCTACTTCCTTCGGACCTCTCGGGCCCCCATTAGACTCTTTGTGGATACCAGGAGATACAAAAACATAGGATAGACGAAGGAATACTGTTTCGTTTTATCCTTTGTTCGGTCCACCAGCTAGAAATCATGGAGCCTTGCGGTTCTTTTTTTCTTTGATTTACCAAAAGGCATTGAGATGTCTTTCGAGAAAATCGGTTTTTCCTTATACTTAATTTGTTAATATCCTTTTTGGGAAAAGGAGAGCTTATGAATCGTCACCTTCGTTTGATGCCCTTATGCATGCTGCCGCTTGTATTGACTTCCTGCCGATTTGTTCCACCGACTGTGGCAGAGGCGACTTCCACCTTGGAAGAAGCCGGCTACACCGTTGACTTAAGTGAAGGGACGGGAAAATATGGAGATGATTCCTCTCATTTTCTTTTCACCGTCTCTAGCGTTGACGAAGTCCTCCATGGCGAAAAAGGCGAGGATGAGATTTATTTGATTTATTTCTATTCCATCGACGATGCCTCGTTCGAATATGATTTCATCTTTACCCCGAACGGCTATACAAAAGGTTCGATCAACAATATGGTTTATGTCGGTACCCCTCAGGCGGTAAAAGACGCTAAGTTATGATGGCGGAAGATCATTATCTTAATCAATTGAAGGATCTGCTTGGAAAGACGGTCGAAGTAAAAGTTGATCGTCCTTTTGGCAGTTATCATCCTAATCACCCTGATCTCTTTTATTCTTTGAATTATGGTTATATCGAAGACTTCCTCGCCCCCGATGGCGAATATCAAGACGCTTATATCTTGGGGGTGAACGAGCCCGTTTCTTCCTTTATCGGGGATGTGATTGCCATTATTTTCCGCGAAGATGACAACGAACATAAATTAGTGGTGGCCCCTAAAGGAAAGAATTATCGCGACGAAGAGATCCTTTCCCTAACTGATTTTCAGGAACGTTTCTTCCATTCCAAAGTCATACGTTGAAAACCCTTTTATGGATATAAAGCGGGGGAGGTGCCTACGCTTCGGGTCATACCTAGGTACTCCGGTAATGCGGAGGGACTAGTTTCCAACAGGGTGCATCCGGACTTGATATCCGCGATGATGGGAATTACAAAGGTCCCAAATTAAATTTCCCTTTCCCACAATGCTTCAAAGCAAAAATGGTGTTTTTGCAGGGTTTTGCAAGGTTTATGGTAAAAGAAAACACCGCCTCCTAAGAAGCGGTGTATCTGATTGTTTTATTCGACTTTGTTGTCGCGAATGACTTGTTCGGTTAAGAAGGAAGGAAGTTCCTCATAAGAGAAGAATTCACGATTGAAGAAGCCGCTAGATTGGGTGAGCGATTTTAATTTGGTCGCGTAGTCGATAATCTCGGCTTCGGGGATGAGGGCTTCGATTTCCTGGGAGCCGTTTCCTTTTTCTTGGATATTTTGGATACGGGCGCGGCGGGAATTCAAATCGGAGAGGACATTGCCGGTGAACTTCGAATCGATGTTGACGAAGATCTTGATAATCGGTTCAAGGATAATCGGCTTGCACTTCATATAGGCATCTTTAAAGGCGAGGATAGCGGCCATGCGGAAGGCTTGTTCGTTGGAGTCGACGGAATGGTATTTGCCATCGACGAGGACGCCTTTGACACCGATGACGGGGAAGCCTGCGAGTAAGCCTTTTTCAGTGGCTTCATAGAAACCTTTTTCAACGGCTGGGAAGTAGTTCTTAGGAACGGCCCCACCGAAGACTTCTTCGGCGAATTCGTTTTGCTCAGCCGGCTCGAAACGCATCTTGACGACGCCATAGAAGCCAGAGCCGCCGGATTGCTTAACATAACGTCCATCCCCTTCGGCGACCGCTTTGATGGATTCGCGGTAGACAATCTTAGGTTGTTCGACGTTAAGCTCAATCTTATAAAGGACGCGAAGCTTTTCGATGACGTAGTTGAGATAGGATTCGCTGACGCCGCCGATAAGGAGTTGCTTGGTCTCGTGGTTACGTTTGACTTCGAATTCGGGGTTTTCAAGTTGGATCTTAGCTAAGGCTGGTCCAAGTTTGCTTTCATCGTTTTTATTTTTGAGTTCGATTGCCTTGAAAATAACCGCGGTGGGGTATTTGACGGGCTTGAAGATCGTCACGGATTTTGGGGAGGACAAGGTCGAGCCGGTCGTGACTTTATCAAGCTTGGTAATGCCACCGATATCCCCAGCCATGATTTCGCTGACGGGATTCATCGTCTTGCCGCAAATACTAAACAAGGAAGAAACGCGCTTGGTTTCACCACCAACAACGATATCCTCGCCGACTTTTAAGATACCAGAGCAGACCTTGATGTAATTGACGGTGCCGACATAGGGGTCGACGGTGGTCTTGAAAACATAAGCGCTGACCGGTTGGTCGACGGAGGTGGGGACGTCTTTGGGGTTGCCTTCGCCATCTGTTGCCTCCAGGGGCTTTAAATCAGCCGGGCTAGGAAGGTAGGAGATAAGCATGTTAAGGAGGGTTTGGCAACCGATGTTCTTCGTGGCACTGCCGACGATAAGGGGGGTAAGCTCGCCAGAAAGGACGCCTTTACGTAAGGAGTCACGGATTTCTTCGGGGGTAAAGCCTTCGCCATTAAAGAATTTTTCCATTAAGGCGTCATCGGTCTTGGCGACTTCTTCGACGATGGTGTTGTTGAGTTCGAGGACGCGGGAACGCTTGTCGGGATAAATCTCGGCTTCAACGCATTCTTTGCCATTGTAGATGTGGGCCTTTAAATCGACGGCATTGGCAAAGCCGTCGAATTGGTTGTCGTGTCCCAAGGGGTAGCAAAAGGAGATGACTTCTTTGCCAAGACGCTGACGGATATCTTCAAGAAGCATTTCGAAGTCGATACCCTCTTTATCCATCTTATTGACGAAGATGAAGGTAGGAACGCCTTTCTTTCTTAGCATTCCATAATGTTTGATAGTGCCGACTTGGATACCGACGGAGGCATCGATGACCAAGATGGCCCCTTTGACCACGCCGGTGATACCGATGGCTTCGCCGATGAAATCATCGCCACCGGGAATATCAAGGAGGTTTACCTTATGATCGTTATATTCAAGGGGGACGATCGAGGTTTGGATGGAGCATTGACGTTTTTGTTCGTCGGGGGTGTAGTCGGAAATGGTGTTCTTGCTTTCGATTGACCCTTTTTGGGGGATGACTTTGGCATTGAAAGCAAGGGATTCGACCAATGTGGTCTTACCGCTTCCTTTATGGCCTAAAATGGCAACGTTACGTATATTTTTGGTTTCCATAAATATATTCCTGCGGTTAGGGAATTAACCAATCGAGACGACTTTGCAGCCTTCTTTTTTATAGACGTCGATATAAAGTTTGGAACTGGATGGATTGGAGGAGACTTCGTAAATACGGCCTTCGGTGTTCTTGGCAACGACGAACATGCCTTTGATGAAGCCCATCACATAGGAGAGCATCACGATTTCGATTTCTTCGTGAGAAATGTCGCGATCGTAATTTTCCTTCTCCAATTTGACGATTTCGTCTTTGGCACGGGTCCGGAATTCGTTGGTGTTTGTCATGACTTGGTGATACTCCTTATTTATTTATGCCCCAAAAACCTTCTATAGAAACGGTTGATGGAAGCGCTTTCACATATTGTAAGGCGAGAACGGAAATGAAGAAAGATACAAGGTGATAAAAAACTAAATTTTTCTTAAAGGACGGTTTTTGGGTCTTTCCAGTCATCGAAAGTGGCTGAAGTTACGTTTTCGTCGATTGAAATCACTTGCACTTACTTGGAGGTATAGTTTTAACGAAAACGCGAAAATTTTTGTCGATTTCGCTGAAACGACTTCTTCCCATAAGTAAAAATTGACGGAATCGACCATCAAAAACGGGGCTTTTCCCCTTTGGCGTATTTCCCTAAATTTTTTCTTTCCCGTGCGTGTATAATTAGACCCATGAAAAAGAAAGCCGTAAAAACCGGGGAGCTCACCCGTTATGAAGTCGATCCTGCCAAAGGATTAAGCAAAGAGCAAGTCAACGCCCGCGTCAAAGAAGGCGCGATTAACGTCTCATCAAGTTCACTTGAAAAGAGTTATGCCAGAATCATCGCCGAGAATGCATTTACTTTCTTTAACTGCGTTCTCTATGGTATTGCCATTATGTTCCTCGTCCTCATTATTTATTTGGGGAACGTCAATCCTGAGGCCCTTACCAGGCTGAATTTAGGTGTCACTAAATTTATCTTCCTGATTGCCGTCGTCATGAACGTTGTCATTGGCTCGGTTCAGGGAATCCGTTCCAAATTGACCTTAAAGAAACTTCGCATTGTCACCGAAGCCAAAGCCGTCGTCATCCGCGATGGAGAGAAGACCAAAATCCCCGCCAAAGAAGTCGTTGTCGATGATATCTTATTCCTTTCCGCCGGCGACCAAATCCCGGTCGACTTAACCGTTTTAGAAGGCGAAGTCTCCGTTGATGAATCTTTGCTCACTGGCGAAGCCGATTTAGTTAAAAAGCACGCTGGCGACAAATTGTTCTCCGGCTCTGTCGTCTTTGTTGGATCTTGCCGCGCAAAGACGGATAAAGTCGGCGACGAAACATATGCCTCCGAGCTTTCCAACAAAGTCAAATCCTTACAAAACCACAAATCCGAATTGATGGTGAATATCTATCGCATCATCAACGTCTTGTCGGTCCTTCTCTTTGTTATCGTCGCCGTTGTTGTCGGTACCCTTGTCTATAAGGTCTATCGCTGGGGCGATACAGGTATTTTAGGACCGGGCGAATCCTTATCCTCGGTTACCACTTGGGCACGTATCTTAGTGACGACCGCTTCCTTTGCCATCGGCGTCATCCCGACTGGCTTGGTCTTGATTACCTCAGTCACTTTAGCCGTATCCATCGTTTCCCTTTCCCGTCAACAAACCTTAATCCAGGAACTCTATTCCCTAGAAAACCTTTCCCGCGTCAACGTCATCTGCTTGGATAAAACCGGCACTCTCACCGATGGCACGATGAAAGTCGTTGGCACCGATGCGTTAGTCCCTCAAAAGGAATTCGAATCCACCATCCGTCATATCCTTGGCTGCTTTGAAACAACCAATATGACGTCGAAGGCGATGGAAGAAAAATTTGGTCGTGAGACTGTCAAGACAAAAGAAATCATCCCCTTCTCTTCCGCGACTAAATGTTCTGGATATGTTGGCGAAGACGGCCATAAATATCTCATGGGTGCCCCCGATTATATCGCCAAAGGCAACCAAGAGGCCCTTGAATATGCCAATTCGGAAGCCGAAAAAGGCAACCGCGTCATCGCCATTACCAAAGACGGGGAAGTGCTTGGCCTAGTTTCTTTAGAAGATGGAATCCGAGCCTCCGCGAAAGACACGATGGCCTTCTTCTATGAAAACGGCGTCGATGTCCGCATCATCTCCGGCGATAACCCCGTCACCGTTTCCCGTATTGCCAATATGGCTGGCGTCAAAAACGCCGATAAAGCCATCTCCTTAGAAGGCGTTAAATTAGAAGAAATTCCAAATATAGTTGAGGATTACGTGGTTTTTGCGCGTGTTTCCCCCGAACAAAAGCAAGCCTTAGTTGAAGCATTGCAAGCAAAAGGCAAGAAGGTTGCGATGACTGGCGACGGCGTTAACGATATCCTCGCTTTACGTCGGGCAAACGCTTCCATTACCTTTAATAACGCGACCGATGCGGCGAAGAGCTGCTCCGATGTCGTCTTGCTTGACAATGACTTCTCCCATTTGAAAGCCGTTGTCGGCGAAGGAAGACGTGTCGTCAATAACATTGAGCGCACGGCCATCTTCTTCTTGATGAAGACAGTTGCCGTTGCCGGGTTAGCCTTAGCTCTTATTCCCTTTAGAGAAGGGCAACTCTCTTATTCGCTTGAAAACGTCTACTTACTTGAGACCGCGATTATCGGGACCGGCGGCTTCTTGCTCTCGCTTGAACCGACAAGAAAACCAATCCGTGGCAAATTCGGGCGTAATGTCTTGGCAAAAGCCATTCCTTCCGGCTTGCTTGTTTGGATTGGTGCCATCCTCCCTGTATTCCTTTATCATGCCGGGGCTCTTGGTGAAATTTCCCAAGCCGGGTCAGCCAGTCAGATTTATGCAGCCGCAACCATGAAGTCGATGATTTCGGTGATGACTGCCTTAGGCGGACTAACCGTCGTCATCGTTATGTGTATTCCCTTTAATAAATTCAGGACCATCATGGTTTCGCTTGTGACTGGTAATATTCTCTTGTTCGCACTAGCGTTACCGCGGGTCTTTATCGGGGCCGAGGCGTTAAGTTTCAATGCTGCTTCGATCAAGGAAATCCTCCACCAGGCTTTCCAACCGTGGAATTCTCCTGCCGTGACTTGCTTATTCACGACCGTTAGTGGCGGGTTTAACGCCTGGGCGGTTGTTCCGATGGTTGTCTTTGTCGCCGTCATGATCCCTTCTTATTATTTCATCGTTAGAGGAATCAATAAGGTACTTGATAAGAAGAATGCCGAAGACGAAGCCAAACTCATCAAGAGCAAAAACTAATCATCGAACGATTACCCAGCGGAATGCCACCGTTGGGTTTTTGTTTCCATTTTGCAAGGGTTTTGCGGAAAAATAATCATGATTAGTGACTTAGCTTTGACAAGTAGAATTGACATTGTGGCCTGCCTTTTTTATCCAAAGGGGCTTCCGCGTAAGCCATGATTCTTTAAGCGGTTCTTCCCTCTATTTTAAATTTTCACGTTCTTTCTTCCTCTTTTTCTTTTGGCGATAGATAATTGATATATGGATAAGCCAACCAAAGCCGAAGTGCAACGGATCTTAGGGGCCCTTAAACGCAGCAAAAAGAAAGTGGTGGACCTCGAAGCTTTGTCGCGGCTTATGGGACGTTATCCCGATGTCTTAGCGGATACTTTGTCTTACTTCGAACCGATGATCCGCATGGATCCTAGCATCAACGTCCGTGACCTCGTACCCGAGATGAATGCTTATTTGGAAGTTCCCTTAAAACCAAAATCGGAAAAACCCAAAAAACTAGCCGTCAGGAAAAGCGAGGTTGCCAAATATTCCTCGATTGGGGAATTCGTCTATCACAAGATGACCTCCGTCGGCGGGCTTGTTGACCCGAGTATCCGGTTAAGCGATACCGATCTTAGGATATTAGAAAAACTAGTCGAAGCCGAAACCAAAAAACGTCAGAAAAAATCCAAATAAGAAGATTGGGGCAAAGGAAACCTAGCGACTTTTTTCTTCGCTTTTAAAAAGTAGATTAGGCATGACGTGTGTAGGTAAATTGATAAAACCAAAGACCTAAACTAAGCCCTTTTTTGCTTACTCCTTTTCCTTTTAAAGGAAATCGCTCATTGAAAGGCGGGGTTTAAGTTTATATACTTAACGTGTTCAAGGAGATTTTTTGTTTACTATGGCAGAAATCAAGAAAACATTTAAGTCGGTCGACGGGAACACCGCGGCCGCGATGGGAAGCTACAACTTCACCGAAGTTGCCGCGATCTACCCCATTACCCCCTCTTCCCCGATGGCCGAAAACGTTGACGTCTTCGCCTCCAAAGGACAGAAGAACTTCTTTGGCGCCCCTGTTAAGGTTATGGAAATGCAATCCGAAGCCGGCGCCTCTGGTGCCGTTCACGGTGCCCTCCAAGGCGGCTCGCTTGCGACCACCTACACCGCCTCGCAAGGCTTATTGCTGATGATCCCCAACATCTACAAATGGTGTGGTGAACTTCTCCCGGCCGTCCTCCATGTCTCGGCTCGTTCCCTTGCGACTCGCGCCCTTTCCATCTTCGGCGACCATCAAGACATCTATGCGATCCGTCAAACCGGTATCACCATGATTTGCTCTTCTTCCGTCCAGGAAATCGCCGATCTTACCCCGGTTGCCCACTTAACCGCAATCGAATCCTCCGTGCCGGTTTGCCATTTCTTCGATGGCTTCCGCACCTCTCACGAAGTCCAAAACGTCGAATTCGTCGATGATGCCGAATGGAAGAAACTTCTTCCTATGGATAAGGTCGAAGCCTTCCGTGCTCGCGCCCTTAACCCCCATACCCATGCCGTTACCCGCGGCGGCGCTGAAAACGACGATATCTATTTCCAGGCTCGCGAAGCCCAGAACCTCAAATCCGTCGACGCGGTTGAGGCTGCTAAGAAATACTTCGCCGAAGCCACCCGCCTTACCGGACGTACCTACGCCCCCTTCGTCTACATTGGCGACCCCAATGCCGAAAAGATCATCATCGCCATGGGCTCGGTCAACGAGACCATCTCCGAAGTGGTGGAAGACCTCAATAAGAAAGGTGAAAAGGTCGGTGCCGTCATCGTTCACCTCTATCGTCCTTTCTGCGCCGATTTGCTTTCCGCGGCCATCCCTGCCTCGGTTAAGAAGATCGCTGTCTTAGACCGCACCAAAGAAAATGGTTCCTTAGGCGAACCCCTTTACCTTGACGTTGTCGCTGGCCTTGTTCGCGAAGGCCGTGGCGACATCAAAATCCTCGGTGGCCGTTATGGACTTTCCTCCAAGGATACCCAACCCAAGGACATCAAGGCCGTCTATGACTTCCTCGATGCCGAGAAGAACTGGACCGGATTCACCGTCGGTATCAAAGACGATGTTACCCATCTTTCCATCCCCGTCGACGAATCCTATTTCGTCCCTGGCAATTACACTTCCTGCCTCTTCTATGGCTTAGGATCCGATGGCACCGTTTCTGCTAACAAAAACTCCATCAAGATCATTGGTGATGCGACTGGACAATACGCCCAAGCCTATTTCCAATATGACTCCCGTAAAGCCGGCGGTACCACCCGTAGCCACCTCCGGTTCGGCAAGACCCCGATCCACAGCGAATATTATGTCAAGAACGCAGACTTCATCTCCTGCTCCTTGGATACCTACATCTTCAAGTTCGACATCATCGCCAATTTGAAGAAAGGCGGAACCTTCTTGCTTAATACCTCCATGGATGACGAAACCCTCGTCAAATCCATGCCTAACCGCATGAAGCACCTCCTTGCCAAGACGGTAATCTGAATAGATGTCGCCAACCTTAATCGGGTCCTTGACATCGCGTTGCTCCATCTCCTCGATGTCGTACATGTCGAAGGCAAGCGAATCGGTGTTGCTGAAAGCCTCAATGTCGTCAATCGGTGCCTCGGATGCCATGTCGCTGTGGCGGCTTAGCTCCAAGTGCTTCAGCAGATACCACATGATATTCTCCAAGGTCGAGCCAAGCGTCCACATCTTGTATATGTATTCGCCCGACACACGGCACCGCTTCCCCTTGTGGCCGTAGATTTCCTCGGGGTTGTCGCGCCTATTCTTGTTCAAGATAATCCATCGGGCAAAGCCTTTCTTGTTGACCACCTCAACGATGTCGTAGGGATTGTAGGCCGGGGAGATAAACACAGCTTCATACGCGCTGTCGCCATTCTTGGCACGGTGGTATTCCTCAGCGAAGAAGTTGCCGCTGCCACGGGGCGTTGATTCGCTGGCGATCATGGTCAGCGGGAACGGGCCCACACC
>CAJOML010000024.1 GCA_905235705.1 uncultured Bacilli bacterium
ATCAAGGAAAGGAAGGTTGACGTATCTAGAATGGATTTGCCTTATGCGGTGACTTATAAAAAGAGGAAGAAGCAAATAAAAAAGTACGAATATCCTGGATGGGTGAAGAATTCGCTTTCTCCCCCACCGTTCCGTTCGCGCGCCATGAGCACCGGGTCCGAGGACTGCCTTTGTTTATAAAACAAAAGACGCCTCTTTCGAGACGCCTTGAGTTACTTCTTTTCGTGAGTAATGTGCCTTGCGCCCAGGTTGCGAATCCTTCACCCATCCGGGATGAGGACGAGAGCCTGAGAACACCACCGGAAATTACTTAACTTCGGGAAGAAGCCCCATAAAGCGGGCGTTTTTGATGGCAACGGCGAGCTGTCTTTGATATTTGGCAGAAGTGCCGGTCACCGAACGCGGGGTGATCTTTCCATCGGCGGAGATGAAGCGGCTGAGGAGCTCAACATCCTTGTAATCGATGAATTTGATATGGTTCTTCTTGAAGTAGCAGGATTTCCTACGAGAATGCATCTTTTTGAATGCCATTTTAGATGTTTCCTTTCTTCTTAGAACGGAAGATCGTCGTCTACGACGTCAATCGCATCGACGTTCCGTGAGTCGGCGACAGGGTCAACCTGTGAAGAGGGAAGATCGGGAGAAGGGACATCGGCCATGAATCCGTTATTGTCGCTGCGAGCGGAAGCGGGTTCAACAAATTCGATGCGGTCCACGATAATCTCGGTACGGGTGACTTGAACATTGTCGCGGTTAGTATATTTACGTTGGCTTAGACGACCGACGATACCAATGAGGTTCCCTTTCTTAAAGAACTTCATTAAGGTCGTTTCGACTTGCTTCCCAAAAAGAGAGCAATCCATAAAAACGGTCTGTCTTTCGCCATTAGGCCCTTTTCGGCCATCATCGCAGGCAATGGTGAAGGCTCCTACGCTGGTGCCGGAATTGGTCCGACGGATTTCGGGGTCGCGGGTGAGGCGACCGATCATTGTGACGTTGTTAAGCATCAATGATTCCTCCTGTTAATTATTGTTGATCGACAGTGATGAGGAAACGAATGACATTGTTATCGAGTTTGGCTAAACGATCGAATTCGCGGAGACCTTCGGTAATCGGCGGTGACTTTGATCACGACATAATACCCTTTGGTTTGCTTTTTCATCGGATAGGCAAAATCACGAAGACCCCATTCTTTGACTTCCTTAACTTGAGCCTTTTGGGCGGTAAGGATGCCATGGAGCTTCTCAATCTCGGCCTTACGGGCTTCATCATCGAGAGAAGCGGTAAGGATGTACATAATTTCGTACTTGCCCATAAATTTACACCTCCTAATTTCGGACTTAGGATCGCCTTGGGTGGCCCCATGCGACCATAAGAGTGTGTGCCCTAACCTTCACGAAGGGCTTGAATATTATAGCGACCTCCATGAGATTTTCAACATGTGCGTATACGAACGCGTCCCAACACGTGCCTAGGGAGAGCCATAGGGCATTCATCTATGGCAGGGAGCTCCCTACTTCTTCTTATACGGAGGGGGAATGACCGATGATGAATCTTTTTAAATTCCACCCCCTCTAGTATCATTTGTCTATGGAAAGACAAATCTATGGAAATCTTGTCGATAGTCTACGTGGCCTAGAAGATGGCAAAGAGCATCTTAAAGCCGCTCATTTGGGTAACGCCTTATCCCAAATCAAATTAAATCTCCCGCCTCATTCCTGGGCCGGCTTATATTTGGTTAACGACGGCCAATTGGTATTAGGCCCATTCCAAGGCACCCCCGCTTGCGAAGAGATCGCTTTTGGCAAAGGTGTCGTTGGCGCTTGCTATGAAAAAAGAGCAACCATCATGGTCGAAGATGTGACCACCTTCCCTGGATATATCTGTTGCGACGCCAGCGCAAAATCAGAAATCTGCATCCCCGTTTTTAAAGACAAAGAAGTCATCGCCATTTTAGATATCGACCGTCCTGATTTACACGATTTTAGCAATGAAAAAGAGGAGTTTGAAGCCATTGCCAAACTCCTCGAAAACTGGCTTTAACTTTGCAAAAAGCCTTTAAAAAGTTCGATTATTACCAAACATAAGCCCTGTCGCTTGGGGCAAGATACATCCCGTCTTCTTCCTCGATTCCAAAAGTCGAATAGAAGTTATCTTGGGATTGGAATGCGGTATTGACCCGCGCCCTGCCAAAGGGATGGCTATCGGTCGCCAAAGAACTTTCGTATGTCGCTTGCGAGGCATAGGAAGCAAACGATTTTGCCGCGAGGGTATAGAACTTACTGTAATCAAAGCCACTGATTTTGGCTCCGATTTCATTCGCGATCGTCAAACCTGTGATATCAGCAATGGCTTCATCGAGGACGGTTGAGCCAGAGGTGGCCTTGCCGGGCATCACTTCAACCCCGGTATACATCGTGGTAACGTTAGAGGAGCGACTACGGAATGTCCTGAAATCATTTTGGCTGAGATAACCGGTGGAAACGTAATTGCCTTGGGCGTTGTAATAGATACCGCTAGCATCGAAGCCATGGGAGATTTCATGGCCGACAACCCAGCCATATGTAGCGAGGAGTTCTTCGCTGCTCATCAAAGAGGGACGTTTATAAGCCGACATATATCCCATCGTGATATCGATGCCATTGGTCCAGGGAACGTAGAAGGCATTGGAATATAAAGGAGTATATTCATAAGCCGTGGCAAGGAAACTTTCTTTCCGGTTAGAAGTGCTCCAACTGGTTCCTAAATCCTTGATGCCGGCCTCGAATTTGGCTTTTTGATCGCGGCCTAGATTTAGATAAAGAGACCCGCCTTCTTCTTTTGAAAGGAAGCCGGCGCCAGGATATTCCATCATCGAGGTGCCGGAAATGTTGCCGCCGATAATATAATCCATCTTTTCTAGCTTAGCCCTGACCAAGCCAGGGGTAGAAGAACTGACCCAAGAAGCCTTGGCGACACGTTCGGCAAAGGTGGTCTTGATGTCTTCAATCAAATTGAAAACAATCTCCACGTCCTCTTTATATTCTTCGGTACCGATATAGTAGGAATAAACCGTATTGCCTACGGCAGGGAGAACGTAACTCGAATAAAACGAAGTGGAAGATAGTTCTTCTTCATCATGTCTTGCCCCGCTAGTATGGGCCCAAGCCATGGTCGCGTCTTTATCCGGCAAGCAAATCAGGTAATGCTCAAGCATTTGCCAGATGGCCCAACCTTTAAGATAATCGAGTTTTTCTTCGCTAAAGCAGGCTAGTAGCGATTGGATGAAAGCCCCATCTTGCCAATAGAAAGAGGAGGGATCGCTAACTCCGCAATCGGAAAGGAAATCATAAAGATTAAACCCATCGCCGTAAGTAACCCCTTTGACGGGAGACCATAATTTGGAACGGGAAAGGACATAAGTCGTATGCACGCCTGTGGCAAAATAATATTTGAAAGTCGTGTAATTGGTCGCGTAGATCCTAGCCTTTGCCCGAGTGACACCCAAGACTTCTTGGAAAATCGGGGTGAAACGTTCTATCGATTCCCTGTAGCCGGCTGAACCTTGACGGAATTCACTAGGCGATTCGGTATTGTCGAAGCAAGATGCCACGACCGCTTTTTTGTAAGTCGTGCCACTGGTCAAGGAGAGGGTTTGGTTGCCATATTTGATGGAAGACCATAACGGGCAATATCCGTTTTCTTTTACCATCGTCTTTAAGGCATTCACAAATTCG
The DNA here is from genome assembly GCA_905235705.1 of uncultured Bacilli bacterium. Lineage (GTDB taxonomy): Bacteria > Bacillota_I > Bacilli_A > RFN20 > CAG-826 > Alloenteromonas. Next base: position 3,717 of record CAJOML010000024.1, read on the forward strand.
GAGACGCTGGCGGCATTTAATAAAGGTGCCAAAGCCTCGACCACTCCACAGGCGTCTCCCGAAACACGGCGATCCATATCCATATAAGTGGAAACGAAGTCATCGACCTCACCTAGGCCAAGCGACTTGACCCAAGAAACGCTGTTCTCTTCGGAAATCAGATCGGATCGGTAGACCGAATCCGTCGCGGTTTTCCCATCGTCTTCACATTCATCGTAAAGGAAGTCATGGTTCACGGTGGAAAAGAAGTCATCCTTTTGCGATGTTCCAAAATAGGCATGATAACGGTCGAGATAGGTTTTCAGACTGCTTTCTGAAATATAGGAAGCCGCATTTAGGCTGCGTCTACCGTCATCAGTCGTGAATAAACCGATGTTGCTAAGGGAAGATAAGGCGGCGTATTTTTGCGAATTTTTGGCAATGTCGCTTATCGAATACATCGAAAGGGGGGTTGGATTCCCTTCAAATACACGCGCCCCGATATGTTCAGGCAAATAAGAAGAAAACGCTGTATTTAGCATTAAAAACATATCACCATATGTCGTCGGGTTTTCGCTTGAAGAAAGTTCGCTTCCGCAAGATGAAAGTAACTTCTCGGCATCGCCATCCCCGCCATGAGCTTTCGCGGCTCTAGCGATCTTTTTGGCGCTATCGGCAATTGAAATCTCACTTCCTGTCGGGGTGTCCGAGGAAGTGGGCCTAATAACCACGACGCAACTTGTACATAAGGCAGTGATGGATGTAAGGAAAAGGAAGGGGATAATTTTTTTCATTCTTTCGCCTCCTTCAATTTTGTAATCTCGTCTTTTAGTGTTTTATCGTCTAACTTAAGCTGTGATTTCTCCGCTTTTTTAAGTTGGGAGATAACGCGGAGATGGGCTTTCGCTTCGACGATTTTCTTATCTTTGGGATAAGTTGGGTTAGGCAAAATAGCCATAAGCCTTGCTTCGTCAGATTTGACCTTAGCCATATCAACAGGTGGTTTTTCCTCTTTTACAGGCGTCACGGCCTTCTCCTTTTTGGGAGAGGGTTTGTTTTCCTTTTTGGTTGACTTGGCCTCTTTATTCGTTTTAGACTCGCTCTTTTTCTTTGGCTGAGACTTAGCCTTTTTGCTTCCTTCTTCAGGAATGGCGACAATCAAAACGGGCTCCTTTTTCGGTTCGGGTTTTGGCTCGTCATTCTTTTTCTTAGCAGGCTTAGGCGCTTCCTTTTTTAGAGAGGGCTTGGGCTCTTCTTTTTTCGCCTCTACCTTTGCCTTAGTCGAAGGTTTTTCTTCCTTCTTCGGAGTGGAAGGTTTAGGCGCTTCCTTTTGCGGCTTAGGCTTTTCCTCTTTCTTAGGAGCAGGTTTATCTTTTGCCTCTTCGTTCTTTTTCATCGCAGGGGCAGGTTTGGATTCAACCTTTACTTCAGGGGCGACTTTAGCAATCTTCTTTTGATCTTCCTTTAATAAATTAAGGTCGATTTGAATGGAGACTTTTGATGAAGGAAAAAGAGTCATATTTTTAAATTTGATGGGGGTTTTGTCGCCGTTTTTGCCGTTTTTATTGGCTTTTGCGACAATTCCATCCAACTCTTTTTTATTGATATCGACTTCGCCATGGACGGTAGGAATATAAGGGACTCCAGCGTCACGGACGATGATGCCGCGTTCTAAAAGCAAGGCGGAGACACTTTGGCTATCGATAGCAAAAGGTGATGGTTTGGGAAGGGGCTTAGCCTCAACCGGTTTAGGTAAAGACTTCGGCGCTTCTTTTTGCGGTTTGGCCTTCTCTTCTTTTTTCGGGGAAGGTTTGGGTTCGGGTTTGGCTTCCACCTTGGATAAAGGGTGAGAAGCGATAAAATCCTGAAGACGTGCCTCGGGATAATTGAGTTTAATCGCGGCTTTGTCTTTCTTGGATAAGGATGAAATGGCCTTTAATTGGGCCTTAGCGTCATTAAGCTTCCGTTCCAAAGGATAGTTGGGATTTCCGATGACCGATGCAAGTCTAGCATCGGCGAGGAAAATATCCGGGCCCTTGGGGGAAGAATGATTGTGGGTTTTTTCTTTTTCGCCCCGATGAGTGGGGACTGCTTCGCCTTTATTGGGGGATAAGGTGCCGTCAGGGTTAATCTTGTCGACGCTTATTTTATATCCGAATTGAGATTGCAATTCGTTTAGGTTCAATAAATCGGTGGCAAACTTCTTATCCTGGGTAATGACTAGTATTTTGGAATCTAAACGGTCGGAACTCGCTTTGACGTAAATCGCGTGGTCGAGAAAATCTTGATTGGCCCATTTCAGTTTGACGATGGAAATGGTTTTCTTCTTCGCTGCCGTTTTAATGATTTTCAAGGCGCGTTTGGCGGCGATTGCCTTGTCGGCAATCTTGCTCTTTGCATGCTTCTTTAACTCTGTTAACGCGGTCGATAGGACGATAACTTGCGATTTGCTTCCGAGTTGATAGGGTTTGCTTAATTCCAGAATATCGAGCCAGAGGGGGAAGGCGTCTTCCATCATGGAGCAAGTGTCGATCATCGCATAGTCGAAGGACGCTAGAAGCTTCGCTAAGGATGAGGCGAGTTGCTCGTCTCGATACATTTTCTTTCGATGTACCTCCTTTCGGGTAGGATTATACGACCAAAACAGAGGAATTGCCATAAGCCCGAAAAACGCCCGTTAAACGTCTGAATTCGATTTTGCCTCTTCTTCTCAAGTAGACAAAGAAAAACGCCCCCGAAGGGCGTAAATCTTTGAAATATGGGATTAGAGCTTCGTCGCTTCGTAAGCGGCTTGTCTTGCCGCCTTTTCTTTGGTCTCTTTCATGACCTTAACAACGATACGCGGGAGGAAGATAGCGATTAACCCGTAGAAGAAGAGAGTGATGCTTCCCATGATGACGGCATATAAGCCGAGTTGTCCCTGCGCCGTATAAATCATCTCTGTGATGAAGGCGATGATGATGAGGGCGAAGGTCACGCCATGGGAGATTAGACTTGTGATTCCGAACCACTGCCTCTTCTTGTTATAGAAGACGTGGGAGGTGATAAGTCCAGCAAGGGCAAGGCAAGCGATGATTAGCATGGTGAGGGCAAAGCCGGTGGAGACTTTGATCATCAGCAAGGGGGCTAATAACGCGCCGAATAACCATAAGAAGTAGGCGCCGAGATAGCAACGATAAAGGGTTTTGTTCTTTTTCATGGGTTTGCTCCTTTCTTATGCCTGGTAGACGATGGAATAGCCATCTTGGGCATAAGCGACGATGCTTTCCTGCAAAGAGGAAGAGATGAAGAAGGTGTCATCCTTGTCTTTGCGATTATAGACATAGGATTTGCCTTTGATGGAGGTAAGGAAGCTTTCCAAGGAAGCCTCATCCTCAATGCCATAACCTGAAGCGGATAATAAGGCGAGTTCCACCACATCTCCCTTTTCTTCGAATAAATAAGAAGAGAGGAGATAATCGCATGGTAGACCCGTTTTTAGGCTTAGGCAAGGCGAGCGGTAATAGGAGGTGCCATCTTTACTTACCGTATAACGGGAAGGGAAGTTGGTCTGTCCGATATTTAGCCGCACCGCTTTTGCAAATGCCGTTTGGCCTTTGATGCTAACGGCAAGTGGCTCGGCGACTTTCCCCTTCCTTAGCCCATAGATGCCATGGCTTAAGGAGGGGGTTTCTTTCAAGGTTAGGCCAATGCCGTATTGAGGATAGGAGAGGAAGCCATTTGTATAGCCGGCTTCTTCCAAGGCTTTGGCCGTGTCCTTGATCATATAGGCCTGACGTAAGAGGTTTAAGGAGGCTACCGGGGAAGTAATCTCGTTGGCCTCACGGAAGGCTTTGTAGGCTGGGGAGATATCCAAGAAGATGACGTTATCTTCTTTGAACGTAAGGGTGAAATTGGCTTCATCGTTAATATAGGAAGCAAGCTCAGCCATATAGGAGGCTTGGGCTTCATCGTAGAGGGGATCGGGATCATTCACCCAACTTCCCGAAGAACGGATGGAGCAAAGGTGGTCATATTCCTCATATAAGGGGCCGGCGAAGATGGAATAGTTATTATCCTCTTTCGTCTTGGCGTAGGCGTCTTTGAGCACGTTATAGACGTAATCATCGACTTTCACGTCTTCCCCAAGATGGGAATTTAGATACGCTAGCGAGGCATATTGGGGATAAACCGTCTTTGCCTCGGTTTGCATATAAGCCTTTTTTAAGGCGTCCGAATAAATGCCTGTGGCGTTGGTCGTTTGTCCCCCTACGGAGAAGGAATTCCCCTGGAAATATAAGGAACAGGAGATGCCTTCGTTATAGGTGATTTCATCGCTATAGACTTTCGCAGCAAGGGCGATATAGCCAGAGCCATCGCTTAGGATCCCTAAGGCATAGAGGACGATGAAGGTCGCGGCAACGGCGATGAAGCCGCCAAATAAAGCAAACCAGAGGCCAAGATGACGTGTTTTGGTTAATTTGACGTTGCTTTCATCAATCATTTTTGAGCGAACCTGACAGCTTTATAGCTTTCGATTTCCTTCTCATTGCCATAGACCATATGGCCGTTTCCGATATCGACAAGGGATGGTTTTTCGAATTCATAGTCATGGATCTTAGGATCATAGACATAGAGTTCTTTGTTTCTCTCAAGGATCGGGTCGGGGATAGGAATGGCCGAGAGAAGGGATTTTGTATAAGGATGGAGGGGGTAAGCGAAGAGTTCTTCCGTCTCTGCGATTTCGACGATTTTGCCGTGGTGAATAACGGCAATACGATCGGAGATGAATCTGACGATGGAGAGGTCGTGGGCGATAAATAGGTAAGTAAGGCCACGTTCTTTTTGGAATTTACGGAGAAGGTTCAATACCTGCGCACGGATAGAGACGTCAAGGGCCGAGATCGGTTCATCGGCGACGATGAATTCAGGTTCCATGACGACCGAACGGGCGATACCGACACGTTGACGTTGACCACCGGAGAATTCGTGGGGGTAACGGGTAAGGTGTTCGGGGAGAAGCCCGACTTCGGTGATGATGTTCTCGATTTTGGCGACACGGTCGGCTTCCGAATCATAGAGATGGAAGTTATATAGACCTTCGGAGACCGAATATTCGATGGTCGCACGTTCGTTTAACGAAGCGGCCGGATCTTGGAAGATCATTTGGATTTGACGGACGATTTCCTTCCGCGGATGATGGGCGATTTTGACTTCGCGCTTGGCATGGAAGAGATCTTTTTCGGCACGGTCGAATTCAGCGAGCTTGGTCTTATAGGCTTCCGAATAGGATTCAGGACGCTTGGGATTAATGGATTCCTTTGCTTCGATTTCCTTTAATTCAGCCTTCTTTTGGTTATAAAGCTCTTGCAGTTCATCGCGTCTAGCCACTAAATGGGCAAGGTTTTCCTTGTTGACCTTTAATTTGCCGGAGATACGGGTACCTTTGTAATAGATGGCCCCAGCAGAGCAAGGGTTAATCCTAACGATGGCACGGCCAATCGTGGTCTTGCCTGAGCCAGATTCGCCAACGAGGGAGACGGTTTCGCCTTTATAGATATCGAAGGAGGCATCGGAGACGGCCTTGAACATCTTACGGCCACGGCCGAAGGTGATATCGATATTGCGGATGGAGAGGATTGGATCCTTTCCTTCTTCATAAGGGATATGGGAGGGAAATTTGGATTCCGCTTCCGCTTTTTGGTTTTTACGGTCTGCGATTTTCATTATTTTTCCTCCTTCTTGTCATCATAAATGCGACTCATCTTCGCATGGAGATTCTGGATGGATTTGGGTTTTTCAACCTTCGGTGAACGAGGATCGAGCAACCAAGTCTTGGCCCAGTGATGTTCGTTGACTTCGAACATCGGGGGTTCTTTGACGAAGTCGATTGCCATCGCATATTGGGAACGTGGGGCAAAGGCATCGCCGACAATCTTGTTATAAAGGGAAGGCGGGGTGCCGGGAATGGAGAAGAGCTCCTCTCCGCGGGTTCCAAGCTGAGGCATGGAAGAAAGCAACGCCCAGGTATAAGGATGATAAGGATCGAAGAAGATGTCCTCGACATCACCGAGTTCGACGATTTGACCGCCATATAAGACCGCGACACGGTCGGCGACGTTGGCGACGACACCAAGGTCGTGGGTGATGTAGATAGTGGTAAAGCCAAGGTCTTTGGACAGTTTCTTGATCAAACGGATAATCTGAGCTTGGATGGTGACGTCAAGGGCGGTCGTCGGCTCGTCGCAGATAAGGATCTTGGGTTGGCAAGAAAGGGCGATGGCGATGACGATACGTTGACGCATACCGCCAGAATATTGGAAGGGGTAATCATCGAAACGCTTCTCAGGTTCGGGGATACCGACTTTACGCATGATTTCGATGGCTTGGCGTTTGGCCTCGAAGGAAGAAACCTTCTGGTGCTTTTGGATGACCATGGTGATTTGGTGACCGATTGTAAGAATCGGGTTGAGGGAGGTCATCGGGTCTTGGAAGACGGTGGCAATACGGCAGCCACGGATTTGCTCCCAGTCTTTTTGGTATCTCACCTTGGCGCAGTCGATGAAGGCATAGCCAACAAGGGTCTTGGCCGGTTTGGATTTGATTTGCGAGGAAGAGAGGTCTTTTTTCTTTCCTTCAAGGGCGCCTTTGATCCATTTCACGATTTTGCCGGCAAAATTCCAGGCGTGGATCGTGGAATCGAATTCACCCACACGAAGAAGGATTAAATCAGCCAATTTCTCCGCATTTTCGATGTCTTTTTCCGAATTATAGCCATTTTGGATATGGGCTTTCTTCAAACGGCGAATCAAGCTCTTGCGAAGATGGGGGTGCAAGACACGGGCTTGTTCAAGGAGGGTATCGTTGGAAAGGATTTCGGCCTGGATTTCATTCATCGCGAGGTATTTGGAGAAATCCTCATCGATGGTGACTTTGAGGGCGTTTGTCTCTTTCACGATTTCCTTGCGATATTCAACACGGAAGACGATCGGTTCGAAGACACGGCGACGTTGCTTCTCGGTGGAAAGGTCACGTCCGCGGCAATAAGCGAGGTGGAAGTCCCTAGCCAAGGCAAAGGCATAACGGTAGAATAAACGGAGCGGATAACGGCCGACGGAAAGGACGATTTCGTTAGCGATTTCGAGGGCATTCTTCTCCTGTTCGGGAGTCAAGGGTTTTTTCTTGGCTTCGGCGATTTTTTCTTCGCGCGCCTTTTTAAGGGCAGCAAGTTTATCGTTGTTCTCTTGGACGAGGGCAGCGTTGTTCTTATAAGCGGCTTTGGTCGCTTTGATGGTGGCTTTATGGTCTTTGATGAGTTTTTCGCGGTCAGCCTTATATTGTTTTAAAAGGTTGCCTTGCTTAACCCATTCATCATGCTCTTCTTTGCTACGGCGATTTAAGGTCGCACGATAGTTGAAGGTGTCGTTGATGTTATCGGAGATTTCTTTGAGTTTGGCCTCATATGCCTCTTCTTTTTCGGCGGAAAGAGTTTGGGCATGACGGATTTCCTCTTTTAGCTTCTCGATGGCGAGGAATTCCTCGGCTCCGAAAGCTTCATAGGAATGTTTACGCATAGCCGTGAGGAAGTGGTCACGGAAACGACGGTTACGTCCTTCTAAGGAAGTCTCGGTATAGGAGATATCATCATCATAGAAATAGACGTTGCCGTGGGAGACGAAGCCGTTGCTATCAAGCATACCGGCGAATGTTTTGGTCAAAACGGATTTGCCTGAGCCGGATTCACCGACGATGGCGAGGGTCTCGTGCTCATAGATGTCGAGGTTCGCGTCACGGATGGCCGAGAGAATACGGCCGCGGACACGGAATTTGACGTCGACGTGTTTAACCTTAAGGAGGATTTTCTTATCTTTGTTTTCCATTTTATTTTCCTCCTATTATTGCATGTGGGAACGCGGGTCGGAGGCATCGGCGAGGTTTTGGCCCATCAAATATAAGGAGATGGTTAAGATCGCAGACGCGGCGACAGGAACCCAGAAGCCCCAAGGGGCGGTCATCCAACCATCCGAGGCAATATCGATCATATGGCCTAAGGAAGGTTCGGTCCCGGAAAGCCCAAGGCCGATATAGGTAAGGAAGACTTCCATACCGATATAGCTCGGGATTTCGGTGGCGATTAAGGTAACGATAACCGAGGTGAGGTAAGGCAAGACGTTCTTCGTGACGACGCGGAAGATCGGGGTGCCTAAGCAACGCGAAGCGAGGTTATATTCGCGGTCGCGGATGATAAGGACCTGCGTACGGAAGAAGTAAGCAATACCAAGCCACCCGGTGATGGTAAGGGCGAAGATGAAGGAGCCGATACCACGTGACATGATGTAAACAAGCAACGAGATCATCAAGACATAAGGAATGTTCGAGATGATGTTGTAGATGACGTTGAAGATATTATCCAAGACCTTGGAATAGCCCCATAAGGCACCGATGATGACGCCTAAGACCATGTTAATGGCGGCGCAAGCCAGAGCCAAGGACAAGGAAGTACGAGCGGAAGCCCAAACCCCATAGAAGAGGGAGTTGGAGAACCTGCCGGTACCGAAGATCCATTTGAGGTCAAACCCAAATTTGCCGATGGCTTCCCAAGGGGCAAGGTTACGGCTAGTCGTATCAAGGACGTTTTCAAGTTCGCTATAGGGGAAGATGACAGGTAAGAGATAGGCACCCAAGATCAGCAAGACGAAGATGAAGAGAATCACCCAGTTGGATTTCTTCTTAAAGAAGATACGGAAGACGGATTTCCAATAGGAATACCGAGGTGCGGTAATACGTTCGGAGGCAGCGGTATTGTTGTCAACGAAGTAGAAGAGTTCGTTCTCGTCCTGGGTTTTGATTTTATCCATGTCGAGAGCAGCTTTGTTTTGTAGCACAAATTCGTTATCCATGTCAGTTTACCCCCTTTCTCCAGATAGCGAGACACGAGGATCGTATTTCGCAAGTAACAAGTCACCGGCAATCAGCGAGACAATCGATAAGGTCGCATAGAAGATGGTGCCGGCGATGATGATGCCGTTATCGTGGGCATTGATGGCGTTAGTGAGCAAGCCACCGACGCCAGGAACGGCATAAACGCGTTCGGTGATAAGGGCGCCGGTCATCGCAAACAAGATATCGGCCGGGATGTTATGTACGATATAGATGAAGGCGTTACGCGAGATGTGGTGGCGGAAGATTTCGCCTTCGGTCATACCGGTCGAACGTGCGAATTTGACGTAATCGGAATTGGATTGGTCGATCATGTAACGTCTCACCCACTTCATCAAGCCGCCGATAGAGGGAAGTGCCAATGAGACGATTGGCAATATCATGGCGATAGGTATCGAGGAGGCGTTCGCCCATTTAAATGGCAAACCCATCGAGGTGCCGATCGCGGCGAAGATGAAGATATAGGCAAGCGAAGGAACGGCCATAATGAAGATGATATAGGCGTTGCCAAGTTTATCGACCAATTTGTCTTTTCTTCTGGCCATCCAGATACCGAGAGGAAGACCTAGGATATAGGCAATAATGGTAGCGATAATACCAATGACGAAGGAGTTGCCAAGCCTGGTAAGTCCGCTTGTGGACAAGGCGGCGTTGACATAATGCTCGTTTTCACCATAAACGGTCTTGTCATGGTCGGAGACATTGGCCGAGTAGGTGACGGTGTGGAAATTGGAAGCATCTTCATGAAGGATGCCGCTTCCGAGTTCGGAAGGCCATTCTTGCATGGAATATTCCGTTTCACCGGTTTCCATATTCAAGACGTCCATCGTATCGATGCCGCGGAACATGGAGTTGGATTTTCCTAAGTTAATGCGGAAAATGTTTTGATGAACGAAGGGGAATTTGTCATCAAAATAAATCAAATATTTATGGGTTGTGCCATTTCCCACCAAAGCGGGCATATTGCTACGGGCATCCCATTCCCAACGGATGTAACGGTCTTCTGCCTTGAGATTGGGGTCTTTGACATCCCAAATCGTTTCAAATGAGAAAAAATTGGCGAGATAGTTGCCAAAACGTTGAAAAAGGTTGATGTCTTTATAGGCAATCAAATACGGATAGGAAAGGATCTTTTTACCAGAATATCTAGGCGCTAAATAATCAACCGTATAGCCGTTTCCCCTATAAGTCGCGGTAAAGTCTTTGACGAATTGGTTATCGCCATAACCCTCGGTGTTATAAAGGCAGCTAATCGCGTCCTTATATTCCTGTTCTTTTGCATAATCCTCGCCATATTTTTCTAGGCAAATACTTTTAACGTAGTCCGAGTAGTTTTCATACGTCTCATAGCCGTATTCTTGATAACGGTTATGGATATACATCGTCTTTTCGTTATAGCTTCTCTTGTTGTATTCGGTATCGTTAAGGAAGATCTGAGTTCGATCCATCAAGTTATAGGTCATGAACATGACCACGCCTGTTACGACCATAAGAGAAAATATTGAGAAAAGGATTCGTTGCAACAAATATCTTTTCATAACGTTCTCCTTTAAAGGCGAAATGGAGGGCGCCGTTTTTTACGACGCCCCCCAAAGCGACAATTTTGTAAGCCTCGAATTAAGGGATTAGTCGAGTAATCCGAGGACGACGGTCATATAACCGCCTTCGGCGAAGGTATCCAAATAGGTGGAAGGATCGCCATAGTCAGGGCCCCAGCCAGAACCGTAGAAGATGTCTTGGTTGACATCGGCGCCGGTTTCGGCGTAGTAGCCGGAATAGTAGTATTGAGCAGTCGTGGTCGCTTCGATGAGGCGGATATCGATATCGTTGGGGAAGACGCCCTCAATGAGATCTTCGAAGGCCTTGGATTGAGCGATTTGCGTTGGGCTGCCAGAATAGTAGACCATGTCGATGACGACTTTCTCGTCAGCGGCCCAAACATCCTTGAGTTCTTCACGGGCAGCGGCCATGAACTTCTTGGCCTCGGCTTCGTTGAACCAGCCGTCTTGGCCGTCTTCGACCTTGATCTTGTCTCCCCAAGCGTCGAGGAAGGACTGGACGAGGTCGCCGTAAGATGTGCCCTTCTTGTATTCCTTGCCGTCGATGGTGACATCGCCATCGAGCGAAACGAATTCAGGTTGGGTGTACATGTTACGGAGCGAGTTGTACTTGAGCTCGTCGCCGACAGAGGCGGCGTTCCAGGTTCCGCGGTCCCAACCATGGAGGAAGGCGCGACGGAAGTTCTTGGACTGGACGGCATTGTGGGTAAGGATCTTCTCGTGCTCGTTCTGAGTGGATTTGACCTCTCCGCCGAATTCGAAGGCGCCACGGTTGACGTTGAATCCGCCGAAGAAGGTGGTGGCTTCGGTGTCGGTGATGTAGTGATAATCATCGAACATGTTATCGACTTTGGACTTCTTGAGTAAGCCAGAGGCTTCGCCTAAGCCGATGCCGGGATAT
>CAJOML010000025.1 GCA_905235705.1 uncultured Bacilli bacterium
CGATGACGACGGGCGAATTATCGATTTCTTCGTCGAGCTCGGCTTCTTTTTGGACGGCTTTGGTTTTGCTTTTGGCCATGGTGGTTAGGCTCCTTTCTTTTTGGATTTCCGATATTTGTTTTTTACGGCCTCGGAATAGGCTTTTAAGGCGGCCGCCGTTTCCTTGTCGTCGCCATCCCGGATGGCGGCTTGGGTCTTCTTGGTCACGGCGATTTTCTCTTTTTCCTCCCTAATGGTGGAGGCGAGGCGGCTTAGCGAACCTTTCTCGAATGGTGGGTAATTCTCTTCGAGGGCAATCGCGGATAAGGCGTTAAGGATTTCGTCTTGCCCTTCTTCTTGCTGGGCGATATAGCCTTCGAATTCGGATAAAACGATTTTCCCTGGGTGGGAAGAGGCGAATTCGATTAGGTATGAAGCGATTTCCTCGTGGATGGGGTCGCCATTGAGCCTAAGCCCATTGGCTTTGAAGAATTCGAGCGCGTCTTCGTTTTCCAGCATGTAATGGAGCAGCATCTTTTCGGCTAAGACGAGCCTAGAGAGGTCTTTTCTTGCCGTTAGGTCACTTCGTCCGCGCCTTCCCCTTACATAATATGTAATGGCTTCTTCTGGCTCGGGGTTTTCCATGCCTTTGCTAGCGATTTCGCGAATCGCGTCTTTATGGAAGAGGGTCGCTTCGGCGATGCGGGAGAGAAGGTCCTCATATTCAAGCCCCGGCTTGGTACTCGCAAGATAAGGGATGAAGCGCATGACCAGTTCCATTCGCTTATTCTTATCCATCTCGCCGGCTTTTGACCGGTAATGGTTAAGGGTGAAGTCGAAGGCCGAGATCGTTCGATTTAGTCTAGCGACCAAGGCATCTTTTCCTTCTTGGTTAAGGATTTCGTCGGGGTCACGGGTATCGCCTTGGTAATCGACGATTTTGAAGGGGATATTCTCCTTATGGAGAAGGTTGGCCGTTTTTAAGGTTGCTTCTTGCCCTGGGCCATCGCCATCAAGGGCGATACGGATTTCGCATTTTAATTTCCTTAATAGACTCACGTGGTCTTTGGTTAAGGCCGTGCCCATTAAGGCAAGGGATGAATCAATGCCGGCTTTATGCAAGGCGATGACGTCCATGAAGCCTTCGCATAGATAGCAACATCCTTCGATGCGCGAAGCGGGCAATGCCCGATGATAGTTATATAAGATGTTTCCTTTATGAAAGATGGTCGATTCGGGGGAATTGACGTATTTGCCCCCTTCTTGCCCTTCTTCGAAGCGTCTAGCCGAGAAACCGATGACTTGCCCATCTATATTATGGATAGGGAAGGTGATACGGCCTTGGAAACGGTCTTTGCTATTATTGGTGGCCACACCTGCTTCTTCCAAGACCTTTAAAGAATGCTTCTTTAATTGGAGGAAGGAGATGGTCTTGCCGCCATCTTTAGGGGCATAGCCGATGCCATAACGTTCTTGGATTTCTTGATCAAGGTTACGCGAGGAAAGGTATTCACGTGCCTTCTCCCCTTCGGGGATGGAAAGGGAATAACGATAATAGGTTTGGAGGTCGCCAAGGGCTTTATAGAGGCGGTTTTTCGATTCATCGACGACCTTAAAAGTCGGAACTTGTTGCAGACGTGGATCGGAATAGCCTGAGATTTCCGCCACTTTCTTCATTGCTTCCCTATAGGGAATCTTCTCGAATTTGGAGACGAAGGAAATGGCGTTCCCTCCTTCCCCGCAGACGAAGCATTTAAAGATTTGCTTGCTCTTGGAGATCTGCATCGAAGGATTGGAATCGTCATGGAAAGGACATAAGGCGACATGTCCCGAGCCGGCTTTATGGACGGTGATGTAATGCGAGACCACGTCAACGATGTCGCAATGATGAAGAACCGCTTCGAATAAGTCGTTATCTTCAGCCATGTTTCCTCCTTTCTTCGCAAATCTATTTATTTTATAAATAAAACTACTAGCGATTAACTAATTATTTACCTCTTAGTATGCTCTTTGAGGTATTGCTCGACCTCATCGATTTTCAAGCGGATTTGGGTCATCGAATCACGTTCACGGATAGTGACGGATTGATCTTTTTCGGTCTCGAAGTCGATGGTGATGCAATAGGGGGTGCCGATTTCGTCTTGGCGGCGATAACGCTTGCCGATTGAACCGGTTTCATCATAAGTAACCACCACTTCCTTGCATAATTTGGCGAAGACTTCCTGCGCTTGCGGGCCAAGTTTCTTCGATAAGGGCAAGACGGCCGCTTTATAAGGAGCGAGGGAAGGAGCGATATGCATAACCGTTCTGACATCGCCTTCGGCGATTTGTTCTTGGTCGTAGCTATCGACTAAAACCATAAGGATAAGGCGGTCAAGGCCCATTGAAGGTTCGATGCAATAAGGCACGTATTTCTCATTCGTATCAGGATCGAAATAGGTGAGGTCTTCTTTGGAATATTCCATGTGCCTCTTTAAGTCATAGTCGGTGCGGTCGGCAACACCTAGGATTTCTCCCCAACCTAGGGTTGGGAAATTATATTCGATGTCGGTTGTCGCCTTGGAATAGAAGGCAAGTTCGGCCGCTTCATGGTCGCGGTAACGGAGATTTTCCGGGGTGATGCCTAAAGAATCGACAAAGTCGAGGCACTGCTGCTTCCAATAGGCAAACCATTCGAGGTCGGTATTGGGCTTGCAGAAGAATTCCATCTCAAGTTGCTCGAATTCACGGGTGCGGAAGGTGAAATTCCCCGGGGTGATCTCGTTACGGAAGCTCTTGCCGGCGTTACAAATCCCAAAAGGAAGCTTTTTGCGGCTGGTCCTGGCGACGTTTTTGAAGTTGACGAAGACGCCTTGGGCGGTCTCGGGACGAAGATAAACCAAAGAAGAGGAATCATCGGTGACCCCGATATGGGTTTTAAACATCATGTTGAATTTACGGATGGGCGTGAAGTCGGATTTGCCACACACGGGGCAAACCATCTTATGCTCTTTTATGAAGGCATCCATCTCTTCGAAACTCATCGCTTCGACGTTTACGTCGGGAAATTGGGATTCGATGAGATTATCCGCGCGGTGACGCGCTTTGCATGATTTGCAATCGACCATCGGGTCATTGAAGGTGGTGACGTGTCCGGTCGCTTCCCAAACGCGTGGATTCATCAAAATCGCGGCATCGATACCGACGTTGGTGGGCGATTCGGTGACGAATTTCTTCCACCAGGCATCGCGGACGTTACGTTTGATCTCGGCGCCAAGGGGACCATAATCCCAAGTATTGGATAACCCGCCGTAGATGGAGGATCCTTGATAGATATAACCGGTGTTTTGCAAATGCTGTGTAATGGTCTCGAAATCAGCTTTGGCCATAAGAACTCCTTTTGATATGTTTGTTAAACAAAATACGAGCCAAACTTTACTCTTGCGTGGCCCTAGTGTCAACCCTTTATCAGTGAACAATTTGCCCCTAAAAAAGGGCTGCGAATCAGTAACTTAATAAAGTTTGGAGGGATTTGATTTTCGCTCCGGTGGACTCTTCTAAAAGATGGGAAAGATTCGATAAGATGGGGTTAATCGTCTTTAATTCAAGTTCGAAGGACCCGATTTTATCAGATGGGGTCTTGGCGATGATGCGGTAGGCTTTCAAGGTGGCGACATCCATCTTGGCTTCCCCTTCTTCCTCGGCGCAGCTACGGCATAGATACCCGCCTTGGATATTTGAGACGCTGACGATATCGCTTTTTTTGCCGCAGAGGACGCATTCGTCTAGATTTAGTCCATAGCCGGATACGCTCATTAGTTGGGAAAGGAAAATGGTGCAAACGGTCTTTGCCCCTTTGCCTTCTTTTAAAGCGATTAGGCTTTGCTTGAAATAAGGGAATAAGGGGGCGGCATCTTCTTCGGCGAGGAAACGGCTAACCAGTTCAATCAAGAAGGAAAGCCCCAGCATCGCGGAAAGATCATCTTCCGGATGATATGAATCGAGCAATTTGGCTTCTTTTAGGCGATATGCCCCTTGGGTGGATTCGACAAGGAAGAATTCGCTTTCGCTTGATACCTGGCACGCCCCATAATTCGAGGCGGAAGGATTCATCACCCCATAGGCATAAAACGAAAATAAGCCTTCTTCGCCAAAGCAAGATACCATCGCATCTTTTTCTTTGACCGGGGTTAGACGATAGACGATGCCTTTTAAGGATTTATTCCCCGCTACCGCCATATCCTAAATCCACCAAATCGGCGATGCGGGAACGCCACCCTGGACGCACCTCCACCTTCAAAACAAGGCTAGAGACGCGACGATGCCACCGCTTCTCCATCTCTTGACGGGAAGCCATCGAGATCTTTTTGATCATCGCCCCGCCTTTACCGATGATGATGCCTTTATGGGAATCGCGTTCGACGACGATTAACGCTTCAAGGGCAAGCGCCCCTTTGATTTCCTTAAAGGAAGTGATCTTCACCGCGGAAGTATGGGGGACTTCCTTATCGAGGAAATAAAGCATCTTTTCGCGAATGATTTCCTTGGCTTGGAAGTCGAGGTTTTTATCGGTAAGCCAGTCTTCTGGATAATACGGGCTATCCCCTGAAAGCAAGGGAATGATGGCTTCTTTGATTTCCTTGAGGCCGAAATTATCTTTTAAGGAAGCCTCGATGATGGTTCTCTCGGGGTATTTTTCTTTGAGTCTAGTTTTATAGGCTTCCCCTTCTTCGGGGCGGATGAGGTCGATTTTGTTCAAAACGAAGAACAAAGGGGCCTCGCTACGGAGGGAATCGATGATTTTGAAATCACGTTCAAGCTGATTATCGGAAGCATCGAACAAATACAAGATGGCATCGACTTCTTTAGCCGAGGAAAAAGCCTCTTTACGCATATAGGAGTCGATTTTCTCTTTGCCAAAATAAATCCCGGGGGTATCCAAGAAAACGATTTGGTGGTTCTCATCGGAATAAATGCCTAAAACCGAATCCCTGGTGGTCTGTGCTTTGGGGGAGACGATCGAAATTTTCTTGCTTAGCATCGCGTTAAGCAAGGTCGATTTGCCGACGTTAGGCCTTCCTAAAATGGCGACGAATCCGCTTCTCATAGGTCGTCTCCGTCAAAAGCAAAGGGCAATAGTTCCTCAACCGAAGCCTTTTGGACCATGCCATGGAGATTGGACATATATATCGGGGCTTCTTTCGGGAAAAGCTCGGAAAGGACCTGGCGGCATGCCCCACAGGGGGAAGTCGGCCCTTCGGTATCGGCGACGACCGCCAAAGCGACGAAATCTTCACGTGTCTTCCCATCCATCATGGCGCTATAAAGGGCATTCCTTTCCGCGCACATGCATAAGGGGTAGGAGGCGTTTTCGACATTCGCCCCGACATAAACCGAGCCATCGCGGCATTCTAAAGCGGCCCCAACGGCAAAACCGGAATATGGGGAATAGGAAAGCGATCTAGCCTCAATCGCGGTTTGGATGAGTTCTTCGACGTTCATTTGTGGTCCTCCTCGAATTCGGATAAGAGTTTTTCCTGTAACGGGAACATGATTTCCTCGTCTTCTTTTTTCATGTGGTCATAGCCAAGAAGGTGAAGCAAGCCATGGACGAAGAGGAAACGTAATTCCCTTTTCGGCGTATTGCCGATTTCTTTGGCTTGTTCCAATGCACGGGGGATGCAGATAAAGATTTCCCCTAGCATACGTGGGATATCCCCGCTGATCTTGCCGAGCTGGCTTTCATCGTCATTGAAGGCGAAGGAAATGACATCGGTCACCCTATCGATATGACGATAATCGCGGTTAATTTGTTGGATGGTGGCTTCATCGACTAAAGAAAGGTCGACTTCATAATTCACCTTGATGCCAAGTTTAGCCAAGGTAAAGGCCATTAAAAGGCCATATTCTTCCTCGAGATAGCCATATTCGGGGAAGTCTCCTGCGTCAAAATAGAATTCCATTGGCATTATTATATGGTCCCTTTTTCTTAAAAAGAAATCTTTTCCCGCTTCTCCAAGTCGATTAATAACCTGGATTTGGCCTGGTTCACCTCCAACGCCTTCTTTTTGCAATCTTCGACGTAGGGAAGGATAAACAATAAACCCGCGGCAAGGACACCTAAGGGGAGTGAAAATGCCTCCACGGCCCCTTTTAAGGCCAAATAAAGGCATGATGGGCCAATGCCAATCAGCAACAATGCCATCTTTTGTAGGAAATAGGCTATCCCTGCTTTCGTTTGGGCTTTAAATAACGATGAGACGGAGGAAGTTCCCGATAAATAAGATGATTCTTTCGCCGCAAGTTTTCTTTCCATCGGGATCTTGAGATTGCTACCAATAAATAACGAGGAAGCGAGTCCCATCGTAGACAACACGCTTAGGCAAGCGTCTGCTTGAAACAAAAACGAAGGTGAAACCAATAGACCCGTCATCGAAGATAGGATACTTGGGAAAAGAAGGCGATGACGTTTATAAGCCTCGCAGGCTTCTAATTTGTCCTTCCCTCTATCTTTCTCTAGAAAATGGCTAAGCTTCGAAAACGAAAATAACCGCAGCAAGGCCACCGCTTCAGACAATACAAGCGAGGCCAATATCGAAATAAAAAGCAAAAGGAAGGTGCTGACGCCTTGGATGAATAAAGGCAGTAGATATGGGATGATCCCCAAACCATATTGAATCAAATCCAGCCAATAAGAAGGCAGGTGTTTCTTCTTTGAAGAAGGGGTGCTTGTGCTTAAGCAAACGAGGTGCACCCCTTGATAGAGTTGCCATAATTTCACCTTCGAATAGGAAGTGAAACCGATTTCCGGATCATAGACTTGGTAACGTCCCCGTTGATAAGAAAGGACCACCACCATATGAGGCACCCCGTTTTTTAAAATCATCGGCGCAAAGGGGAAAGAGCCTTTAGGGACCGAAGCAAGGCCGTCTTCGAAACGGAACCCCCACCCCTCTATCCCGATGCGGTCACCATAACGGCAGACTTCAGACAAACTCAAAGGGGCATCAAGAATTGGCTCATCCGCATAAAGAAAGGCCACATTCCCCGATTTCAGGTAGCCAAGCACCTTCAGCGAGGTGATGGAGCAGGAAAATTTCTGGATTTGAGATAAAAAGCGCCTCACATTTCTTTTATACGGAAGTAAGGCACTTAAGGATGAAAAAATCTCCCGAAGGAGACTTTCCATTAATATTTTTTGCGGCGAGCCATTTTGGATTTCATCTTACGACGAAGACCAGGTTTAAGGTAGTACTCGCGCTTACGGGATTCCATAAGGATGCCGGATTTGTTGACCCCGCGTTTGAAGCGGCGAATCGCTTCATCGACGTTTTCACCTTCGCGGACGACGGTTTTGATAGCCATTAAATCTCACCTCCTTTCGGAACACGAGCAAGATTTTACTAATGGAAGGAGCCCTTTTCAACAAAAATCGTATTCGTCGGGCAACATTTGGGCTGGCTCAATCCTTTTCCGAAATGAAAACAAGCGTGACTTACGATGAACCCCTTGCCGAATTCGCCAACATGACCCTAACAAAAAACTGACCCGCGGATAATGGGCCAGTTTTGCTTAGTAAATATTTCTTATTCGCCCTGAAACTCTTTCATGACGGTAACGGAAGCGGAAGCCCCGATGCGGCTAGCCCCGGCTTCGATCATCGCACGCGCTTCGGCAAGGTTATGAACGCCGCCGCTGGCCTTGACGCCTAATCTATCGCCGACGGTTTCGCGCATAAGCCTAACGTCTTCTGGGGTCGCGCCTCCTTTGGAGAAACCAGTCGAAGTCTTCACGTAATCGGCCCCTGCCTCTTCTGCCGCTTTGCAGCATTCAACGATTTCCTCTTTTGTTAAAAGGCAGGTTTCCAAGATAACCTTCAATAAGGTTTTGCCACAGGCTTTTTTGACACAGGCGATATCTTCTTTGACGCCTTGGAAGTCATGCTCTTTGGCTTTGGACACATTGATGACCATATCGACTTCCTCGGCCCCCTCTTCGATAGCCTCGGCCGCCTCAAAGGCCTTGGCTTTGCTTGTCATTGCCCCTAAAGGGAAGCCAATGACGGTGCAAACTTTGACAATCGACCCTTCAAGTTCTTTCCTAGCAAGCTTGATGAAGCAGGGATTGACGCAGACGGAAGCGAATTCATAGTGCCTTGCATCGGCGCATAGGGCCTTGATTTGCGCTGAGGTGGCATCGGGTTTAAGTAAGGTATGATCGAAATAACGGTTAAGTTCCATAATTTTGTGCTCCTATGGGCAATTATAGTAAAGAAAAACGCATCCGTTAATCACCGATGCGTCATCTTGAATCGAATTAGTCTTTCTTGACGTTGACGACTTGCTTACCGCCGTAATAGCCGCATTTGGGGCAAACGTGGTGAGCGTGGATCATCTCTCCGCAATGGGGGCAAGCGACCATGCCGGTAACTTCGAGTTTGAAGTGGGTGCGGCGGAGACGCTTAGCGGTTTTGGATGTTCTTCTTTGTGGGACTGCCATGGATCTTTCCTCCTTAGGACAGGGGGAATTATAGGCAAGAGGGCCAAAATGGCAACGAAAAAACCTATACAATGTCAAAAAAATACCGGATTAGTCCGATGCCGTCTGAGGGGAATATTTAATAATCCCAATTTCGCCATGACGTGGAGAAGGGGAGGAAACCTCCACTTTTAGGTAGTTGGAGGTATGGCCATAGGCGATTTGCTTCTCTTTATCATAATCCTCAAAGAGGACTTCCATATCACGCCCATAGAACTGCTCTTCGTAGGCTAGGCGCAGTTTCTTAGAAAGAGCTAGCAGCTCTGCGACGCGTTTTTTTTTGATCTCAGGGGATAAATCGGGAAGGGTCGCGGCGAAAGTGTGGGGACGGGGAGAAAAAGGAAAAACGTGGATTTCCGCAAAGCGGCATTTCTGACAAAAAGCCAAAGTCTCAGCCCATTCCTCATCCGTTTCATTAGGGAATCCGGCAATGACATCGGTAGTAATCGCGATTTCGGGGCGGATAGAACGGATCTTTTCCAACTTCTTCAAGAAGGCATCGGTGTCGTATTTACGTTTCATCCTCGCCAAAACGGTCGGTGAACCGCTTTGTAAAGGGATATGCAGATGGGAGACGACCTGGGGATAAGCGGCTAAGACATCTAAAAGATGATCATCGATTTCCGATTCCTCAATCGAGGAGATGCGTAGCCTAAATAATGATGGCACCGCTTCTAAGATGGCTTTGATTAATTCGGCGAGGCGGTAACTCCCATCCCCCAAATCCTTGCCATATCCACCGAGGTGGATGCCGGTGAGGATGATCTCTTTATAGCCGCTTTTATGTAAGGCAATCGCCTCGGCGATGACTTTTCCGGGAAGACGTGAACGCGAATTCCCCCTTAGGAAAGGGATATAGCAATAGGAGCAGAAATTGTCGCAGCCGTCTTGTATCTTCAGATACGCCCTCGAATTTTCGCCAAAGGAAAAGGTGCCAAGCTCTTCATAATCTTCGTGACGCATATTCGCTTTGACATCCAAAATCTTCTCACGTGTGCTTAAAAACGCTTCGATATAAGGAATCGCCTTATGACGGCTGGAGGCACCTAAGACGATATCGGCCCCCGCTTCTAGGCATTCTTGCCCATGGCTTTGGCTATGACATCCCATCACCAAAAGGGTCCCACTAGGAGAAGCCTTACGCATAGAGGAAAGATGCTGACGTGATTTGGCATCGGCTTTGCCTGTGACAGAGCAGGTATTCAGAATCAAAATATCGGCCCCGTCCTTCTTATTTGTCTTATCGTAGCCGAGCGATTTTAATTCTTCCCCTAGGGCATAGCTTTCATAGGCGTTGACCTTGCATCCAAGGGTATGAATATAGAACGAAGTTTCCTTTTTATCGTTCATTTGTTGATTCGGGAATAAACCCGCCTTTCTTCGGCATAAATATTGAAAATTAATCTTCTAGAAATTAACTGATTATCTACTAATTCGTCTATCATGGTTTCTTTGTTGCCATTGAGGTAAGCTTCAGCCACGGGAGTCACTCTTTCGATCATGTGATTGGTGTATGGACGGCCGATATAACGGTCGAATAAAGCGATTTGGGCATTCAATCTTCCTTGCGAATTCACGGCATATAACGACCAAGAATCGTAATCATAGAAGACCGCTTCTTTCTCGTTCTTGCAGATTAATATCCACTTCGTGAAATAGGAGTTATATAGCTCATATCCATAGACATCGAAAGGATCGGTAACAAAGGCTTCGGCATAATCGGAAAGAAGGGCTGAATAAGGCTTTTCTTTTAGCTTCTCGAACTCGCCATCATAAGTGCGGTTAGTCGAACGGGGGAAGATGGGAACGAAGATACGATCTTTCCCTTCGCGAAGATAAGGCAAAGTCTCCAAAAAGGGAGATAACGTGTCTTTCATATTCTTTTTCTCGTCTTCGCTTCCTTTACGATAGACCTTGGTCAGGGCTTCTTGGATCATTTCTTTGTTTTGTAAGGCGCGAATAATGATATTCGCCCTGACGATATCAAAAGGATTATTAACCCTCGCGTAGCGGGAAAAATAAGGGACGTTACTCAAAATTCCGGCATTATCGAGGAAATAATGCATCTCAGTGGAACGGTCGAATGGGGTCCGTTTCTGTTTTTTCTTCAGTGTCTCAAAGAAATCCATCCTTATCCTTCCTCTTCCGATAAAGCGGCAATGACGGAAGCCCCGAAAATAGCGGCTGTTTCAGCCCTTAGGATACGTTTTCCCAAGGAGACAAGGGTGAAGTCATAATCTAGGGCGAGGCGGGCCTCTTCGTGGCTAAATCCACCTTCAGGACCGACCACGAGTAAGACGGTTTGCCCTTTTTTCATATTCTTGCAAGCGGAGATAATGGTATCCGAACCGCCTGACATCTCTTCATAGGCGAATAATTTGATTTCGGCATCGCTAGAAAGGACATCTTCTAATTCCTTATAGGAAGTGACGCTTGGAATCGCTTCGCGACGGCACTGCTTTGCCCCTTCGACCGCGATTTTGCGGTAACGAAGGATCTTATTATCTTCGGGTGAGGTCGGTTTGACGATGCAGCGATTCGATAAAAAGGGAATGAAAGTATCGACCCCAAGTTCGGTTCCTTTTAAAACGATAAGGTCGTTATGGTCGCCTTTTAAGGCGGCGAAAGCCAAGGTGAGGTGGATATCTAATTCACGACGGGTTTGGATTTGCTCCAAAACCAAAATCGAAAGAGGTTCGATTTCCTCGATCATGCATAAATAGGAGGTGCCAGAATCGGTGACTTCGATTTTTTCTCCCTTATTCGCGCGTTTGACGTGAAGGAGATGATGGGCTTGGTTACCTTCTAAAATGGCTTTTCCGGATACGATGGTGCCGAAATAATGCTGCATATTATCGAATGAAATCTCCTTTCCCGTCTTTCGGTGAATCGGCTTTTGCTAGAGCTAGGGCCTCAATTAAATGATATACCACATCTAAGCCGAACATGACTAGATATCCGATGATGGGGTGGATGGGCGTGAAAAGGAATAAGGAGCCGATTCCTCCGATAAGAATGAAGGTCAGCAGCAAATAGAATAATCCTTTTTTGGCAAAGCCAAGATAGAACTGATGGACGCCGAAGATGCCGAGTGTCGCGCAAAAAAGTATGGCCGTCTTCCGGCTTTTGGCCTTAGGAAGTTCATAATTGCCTTCTAACGAGGAAAAACCCCGCGTGATATCCATCGTCTCATATCCTTCGGAAATGGGATGAGGGGTCCCGCAATAGGGACAGACGTCATTATCGAAACGTCGGATTTCTTTGTGGCAATTTTTACAATAAGGCATACCTGTTTAAGTATATCCCCCTAAAGGGGGTTAAGAAAGACTTTACCCACAAAAAGAAAGCGGAAGATGAATCACTTCCGCTTCGAATTCAGTTCTTTTTGAATTTATCTTTCCATTTGGAGAAGACGTTTTCTTTTTTATCGACCTGGGCTTGGAAAGCGCTAAGCAAGTCGCGCTGCGTCTTATTTAACTTGGTCGGGGTCTTGACTTTGATATGAACGAATTCATCCCCAGGACGGCCCGAACGGAGGTCTTTGACGCCACGTTCTTTGATTTTAAGGATTTGATCAGGCTGGGTGCCTTCGGGAACCTTGACCGTGACTTCCCCGTAGACGGTCGGGACTTCAATCGTCGTGCCGAGGGCGCAATCGACGAAGCTAAGGGGGACTTCGATATGGATGTCGTTGCCATCGCGCTTGAAGTCGGGATGGGGTGCGACCACCACCTCGACATATAAGTCGCCACTAGGTCCGCCATTATATCCTCTGCCGCCTTTCCCTTGGACGCGGATCTGTTGTCCCGAGGAAATACCGGCTGGAATATTGATGGAGATATCCTTTTTGACGCGGGAATAGCCTTCCCCACCGCAAGTATGGCATTTATCGCGGATGATTTTGCCCGTTCCTCCGCAATGGGGGCAGCTGGATTCGCTGGAAACGACGCCAAAGATGGTCCGTTGCTGCGTAACGACGGTGCCTCTGCCTCCGCAATGGGGGCAAGTCGTCATCGAAGAGGAAGATTCAGCCCCCGTCCCATGACAATGGGAACAAGGTTCATCATAGGTCACGGGGAGGGAGATTTGGGTGCCAAGGATCGAATCCATAAAATTAATGCGGATGCGCGTCAAGGTATCTTGACCTTTTTGGGGTCCGCTTCTTCTGGCTTGGGCTCTGCCTCCGCCGAAGAATTGGTTGAAGATATCGCTTAAATCGGGACCGGCTCCGCCGAAACCTCCGCCAAAGGGGTTGCCTCCGCCGAATCCGCCTTGTCCACCTTGTTCGAAAGCGGCATGGCCGAATTGGTCATATTGGGCACGCTTATTGTCGTCATATAAGACGTCGTATGCCTCTTGGACCTCTTTGAATTTATCGGCTGCGTCCGGGGCTTTGTTGAGGTCTGGGTGATATTGCTTGGCGAGTTTGCGGTAAGCCGATTTGATTTCGTCCTTGGTGGCGGATTTATTCACACCGAGGACTTCATAATAATCGCGTTTGCTGGCCATTTTTCTTCCTCCTTAAAGCGGCAAAGGGCGCCCCGAAGGGCGTCGCTTTACCGAGGGTGTTATTACTTAGTTCTTTTTGTCGGTGAAATCGGCATCGAAGACGTCATTGGGATTAGTTCCCGGCATCGGTCCTTCTTGTCCGCCTTGAGGGGCTTCCTGATTGGGAGCGCCTTGGGCGGCATTAGCAGCCATCGAGGCGGCATCTTCTAGACGGCCGACGATCTCACGGAGTTTATCGATGTCATCGGAAGCAAGGGCGCCTTGGGCCTCGTCGCGGATCTTGGTGAGTTGCTCTTTCTGGGCGGCATCCATGGTGTCACCTTTTTCTTGGAGGGTGTGGTTGATGTCATCGACATAGCTTTGGGCTTTGTTCTTGACTTCGATGTCGCCTTTGCGCTTCTCATCGGCGGCCTTATTCTCTTCGGCTTCCTTAACCATGCGGTCGATGTCCTCTTTGGAAAGGCCATTGGAACCGGAGATGGTGATGTTGTTGGAAAGTTGGGTATCGAGGTCTTTGGCGGAAACGGTGACGATGCCGTTGACGTCGATGGAGAAGGTGACCTCGATTCGAGGTTGTCCCCTACGGGCGGGTTTGATGCCACCGAGTTGGAAGTGACCTAAGAGTTTGTTATCGTGGGCCATTTGACGT
>CAJOML010000026.1 GCA_905235705.1 uncultured Bacilli bacterium
ATCAAGAGGGATTCGGGCTTCTCAACAAGAGGTTCGATGACAGGACGGAGCAACGCGTCGAAGTCGCGTGCCATTATTTACCGGCTTTCTTCGCGGTGGCTTTGGCGATGATGCCCTTGTCGGAAAGGATGGCTTTCGCGGTTCCGGTAGGGATGGCGCCATTGGCGAGCCACTTGAGGGCGAGTTCTTCGTTGATTTCGGCAGCTTTGAGTCCTTTGGCAGGATCATAGGTTCCGATTTGTTCGACGATACGTCCGTCGCGGGCATAATGGGAATCGGCGGCGACAACACGATAGAAGGGATCTTTGTGGCGACCGATACGGGTCAATCTGATTTTAACGGCCATGGTTTGTTTTCTCCTTTTTGCAGGGTAACTCTATGCTCTTCAGGATATGGTGTCAAGCATTTTTGCTTACCAGTTATTTATGGAAAGGCCGATTTTTATTGCTATCTCCCCTAAAGTGAATATAATACCCCTGCGTGTAAAACACGATACGCAGGCTCCGCTGTCCTTGTCACGGGGTATGAACCTGAAGAGAAACCATTAGCTAGGAGGTAATGAAGATGAACAACAACATCGTTAATGAGATTACCGCCCGTCAGCTTCGCACCGATATTCCTGAGTTCTCCTCCGGCGACACCATCAAAGTGTATGTCCGTATCATCGAGAACAAGAAGGAACGTAACCAGGTCTTCGAAGGCGTCGTCATCCAACGCCGTGGCTCTGGCGTCTCTGCGACCTTCACCGTTCGCAAGATGTCCTCTGGCATTGGAGTTGAAAGGACCTTCCCCGTCAATGCTCCATCGATCGCCAAGATCGAAGTGGTGAAACACGGTAAGGTTCGCCGCAACAAGATCACCTACATGCGTAAGCTTTCTGGCAAAGCCGCTCGTATCAAATCGGCCGACTAATCCGGATAAAAACAATGTGACGAGGTCCCTACGGGGACCTTTTTGTTATCCCCATACGCGCATATGCTTTATAATTCATCTCGTGGAAAGCCCAATTCGTAACGATCAACTCAATACACCAGTCGCGCCGGCGAAGAAAAAACGCAATCGTTTATTGAAGGCGTTCATGTGGTCTTTGGCCGGTGCCGTCGTTGTTTTAGGCGTGGCTTATGGGACGAATTCGCTTTATTTAAAGCTAAATTACAATCAGCATTTTTATGTTAATGGGATGTCGATGTATCCGACCATCAATCTAAATGGGACGAGAAAAAGTGCTGAGGGAACACGTCCTTTATATTGGGACGATGGTTCTTCCCTTAATGGCGACCAAATCGACTATGGCTTAGGAAAGACAATCAAAAAAGAAGATGTCATCTCTTCAATTGCCCGTAATGATATCGTGATTACTTATTATCCTCGCGATTATGAAACGGATGGAAGCGGTGAATATCGCCGCGATAGCGAAGGCAACCTGATCTTAAAACAAACCGCGACAATCAAAATCAAACGCGTCGTTGCCTTGCCAAAAGAAAGGATGGAATATCGCCTTGTCGCCCCAAGCGAAGATGAAAGCGATACCCTTTCGCCCATCTATGGTCAAACCAAAATCATCAACGATGAGAATCCTAATGGCTTTTATTTGAAGCCTTTATATAAGGCCTCTTCCTTTGCCGCCACCCCATCTTCCAGCGTTTATCCCTATCCTTATCACACCTACGCTTGGGCAAACGAGGCAAAAGAATATAATTTGGACTTAGGGCAGGACGAATATATCGTCGCCGGAGATAACCGCGGATGCTCTTCTGATTCATTGTCTGGCCGCTTCGTCGTGAAGGCGGAGATGATTATCGGGAAGGCATATCTACTTGTAGGGAGATGCGAATTTATTTCTTCTTCCAGCGGTAACCGCGTCAACATCGATTATTCATATACCTTCATGCCTTGGAATTATCGGGAGTTACATTGATGCCACAGCAAGGAGTCCATTATTTCCCTGGCCATATGCAAAAGGCCCTTCGCCAAATCGAAGAATATCTTAAAGCCATCGATTTGGTGGTTGAGCTTTTAGACGCCCGTGCGCCTCTTTCTTCGGAGAACCCACTAATTGCTTCTCGCATCAAAGATAAGGCAAGGCTCATCCTTCTTTCCAAGCAAGATTATGCGGATGAAGAAGTCACAAAAGCCTGGGTTGAATATTATGGCAAGAAAGATATCGTTGCCGTTCCGGCTGATTTGAAGAAAGGAAAAATCATCAAGCTTTTACAAAGCGCATCCGCCCCTTTAATTGCCAAAAAAAGAGAAAAAGAGAGGAGATTTGCCATGAAACCGCAGCCAATCCGCGTGATGGTTGTGGGCATTCCTAATGTTGGTAAATCCACCTTTATCAACAATGTTGTCGGAAAAAAGATTGCCGTGACGGGAAATAAAGCCGGAGTGACCCGCGCCCAGCAATGGATCAAAATCAACGAAGATTTTATTCTTTTAGATACCCCTGGCGTCTTGCCCATGAATTATGCCTCTAGCGAGCAGGCCAAGCGCCTGGCCTTGCTTGGCTCGATGCGAGAAGACGTTTTGCCGACTTATGACCTTGCAAAAGATTTGATCGCCTTCTTCAAAGCGGATTATCCACACGCGCTAAAAGAACGTTTTGGAATTGAAGATATCTCGATAAAGGAAGAAGATGAGATTCTTTCCGCGATTGCTTTAAGTAGAGGGCTGCTGGATGGGAATAACCCCTCTTTAGACAAGGCTTCTTATTTAATCATTAAGGAATTTAAAGACGGTATCTTGGGCCGTTTCTCCTTGGAAAAACCAAATGCTTGATCTTGAGAAGTCCTATTATAGCGATGAAGTCAAACTCATTGCCGGGGTCGATGAAGCGGGGCGAGGGCCTCTAGCAGGTCCGGTTTGCGTTGCCGCCTGCGTGTTGCCCCCGGATTATGTTAACCCTCTCATTGACGATTCGAAAAAGCTAACGGCGAAGAAACGGGAAGCTTTGTTTGGCCTCATTAAGGAAAACGCGATTGCCTATGTCATCAAATTCGGGACACCTGAAATGATCGACGAGGAAGATATCTATCATTGCACCCAACGTCTAATGAAGGAATGTTTGCTTGAATTAAGCCCTTATTATCAACTGGCTTTGACTGACGCGATGCCAATCCCTGATTTTCCCAAGCCCCTTTTTCCTATTATTAAAGGAGATGCGAAAGCCATGAATATCGCCGCCGCTTCGATTTTAGCTAAGGTTAGCCGTGACCATTATATGGATGAATTAGAAAAACAATATCCGCAATTCTCTTTTTCAATCCATAAAGGATATGGCACGAAAAAGCACCTGGCTGAACTAGATGAATATGGCCCTATTCCCGGGGTACACCGGAAAAGTTTTGGACCGGTGAAGAAATTTTTCTCCAAACAACTCACGTTATTTTGACGAAATCCCTCCTTCTTTCCGTATAAGAAAACTGAAAGAAGGTTTTATTGATGGATGAAGACGATATCATGACGCCACGGGAGGCACTTGCTTCCTTGGCTTTGAAATATCAAGGCGATTATATTGCCATGGACCGGGCTTTGAAGGGGCATCAAGAAGAGAATCTCGGTGACTATTTTCAGGCGGTCCGCAAACTGAAAGTGAGATATACAACGATCCTAGACGCGGATTTCCCTGCGGCTTTATCAAAGATCCACTGTGCCCCTTTCGTTCTTTTTTATGAAGGGGATTTGGATTTATTGAGCAATGTCGATCATTGCATTGCGATGGTGGGCTCAAGGAAAAGCCATCCTTATGGCGAGAAAATGACTTTTGAATTTGCCTCTAGCTTAGCCAAAAGAGGTTATACCATCGTTTCAGGCTTAGCCACCGGCATCGATACAAAAGCCCTTGAAGGGGCGCTGCCTCATGGCAAAGCCGTCGCCTTTTTGGGAAATGGGACAAGGCATTATTACCCGCCTGATAACGAAGAACTCCAGCGGAGAATCGCAAGATGCGGCCTTCTCATCTCCGAATATCCGCCTTTTGTCGCTCCTAAGCCGCGTCATTTCCCAGCCCGTAATCGCCTAATCGCCGGCTCTTCGGTTTTGACCATCATCGGGGAGGCGCAGGAAAAGTCCGGTTCGTTAATCACGGCTGGATTTGCTTTGTCTTATCAACGCGATGTGGCTTGCTTCCCCCAACAAGCCGATGTTGCCCCTGGGAGTAATCATCTCATCTCGGACGGGGCGTTTCTTGTTCAGGATATTGAAGACGTCGAAACAATTCTAGGGTCACGTATGATCAAGGAGGAATAGAGTAAATTTTTGTCACTTTTTTATAAATAAATCTTCTTTATTTATATATAGGAAAAGGGAGGGTCAAGGGTTTGACAAGGCAAAATTAAGCACCTATATTCTCTCCTGCAACTTATGAAACTCGTTATCGTCGAATCTCCAACCAAATCCATCACGATCGGCCGTTACCTCGGTCCCGATTTTAAAGTTCTCGCCTCCGAAGGTCATATCCGTGACCTCTCCACTAGAGGCAGAGGAGGCCTTGGCATCAACATCGAAGAAGGCTTTGTGCCCGATTGGGTGATTAACCCAAGGAAGGCTGGACTTATCGCGAAATTAAATGACGCCGCCAAAAAAGCGGAGCAAGTTTACCTCGCAACCGACCCTGACCGCGAAGGAGAGGCCATTTCCTATCACTTGGCTGAAGTTTTGCATTTACCAGTCGAAACTACGCCTCGTCTCCAATTTAGGGAAATCACCAAGCCCGCGATTTTAGAAGCCCTTGCTAACCCTGGACATATCGACATGGATTTAGTCGCCGCCCAAGAAGTCAGAAGGATGGAAGATAGGATTATCGGTTTCAAGGTATCGGGTCTATTACAACGTAAAGTTTCCTTAAAATCCGCGGGACGTGTGCAATCTTCGACCCTCAAATTGATTGTCGATCGCAAAAAATCCATCGACGCTTTCGTTCCCGATGAATACTGGACAATCGAAGTCGAAATCACCATACATGGACGTAAATACAAATTGCCTTTGATTAAAGTGGATGGGAAACCCTTCAAAGCGAAAACCAAAGAAGAAGCCGATGCGGTATTGGCCCGTATCCCAGAATCATTAACCATTACTTCCATCAGCAAATCCGTAAAAAGCGTTAGCCCAAAGGCCCCATTCACGACCTCCACTTTGCAACAAGAAGCCTATGCCAAACTTGGTTTTGACACGACCCGCACGATGTCGGTCGCCCAAAAGTTATATGAAGGTCTTCAAGTTAATGGCGAGCATGTCGGTTTGATTACCTATATGCGTACCGATACCCCGACGATCTCTTCTTCATTCCATTATGGGCACGCCGTTCCTTTTATCACCGAGACATATGGAAGTGAATATGCCGGACCTTACCGTAAAGGGAAATCCGGGGCAAATGCCCAAGGCGCCCATGAAGCCATCCGCCCGACTGGCACCCACCGCACCCCGGAAGTGGTGGCATCTTATGTTTCCCCCGAACAAGCCAAACTATATCGTTTGATCTATTGCCGCGCCCTTGCTTCGACTATGGCACCAAAGAAAAACGAAGTCACCTCCGTTATTCTTTCCGGTAATGGATTGGATTTCTCCCTTTTGGGAACCCATACCTTATTCCCTGGCTTCAGCGTCATTTATGGCGAATTCGAAGAAGAGGAAGAAAAATCCCTTCCTGCCTTAAATCAAGGCGAAAGCTATAAAGTGGCTAAAGTCATCCCCGAGCAGAAATTCACCAAACCCGAGCCTCAATTTAATGACGCCTCTATCGTTCGTACGATGGAAGAAAAAGGGATTGGCCGTCCTTCCACTTACGCTTCAACCATCAAGACTTTGATTGAACGTAAATATATTACCCGTACCAAAGGAACGTTAAATCCGACTGCCGATGGCATAAAAGCCGTAGAGACGCTTGAGGAATTCTTCCCCAACATCGTTTCTTCCGACTATACAGCCTCGATGGAGACCAAACTCGATAGCGTGGAAAAAGGCGAAAAGACATCAATTGACGCCCTTAATGAATTCTATGGACCTTTCGAAGAAGCCTATGAAAAGGCAAAGGAGTTGATGTCGAAAATTACTATTCCGACGGGGGAACTTTGCCCGGTCTGCGGCAAGCCTTTAATCATCAGGAAAAACAAAAAAGGCCAAGAATTCGTGGGTTGCTCCGGCTATCCTTCCTGCAAATATATAAAGCGTGAAGAAAAAGAAGTCGAATACACGGGTGAACTTTGCCCCGATTGCGGATCCCCTCTTATTTATAAAAAGAGCAAAAACGGTCGCTTCATCGGTTGTTCCAATTACCCGAAATGTAAATACACGGCTGACGAAAATGGCGTTAGGAAAGAAAAACAAGTCTTTACCGAAGCCGATTATGTCAAACCTTGCCCCCGTTGTAAGAGCGGATTCTTAGTGAAGAAGAAAGGTTCCAAAGCCTTCTTTTTGGGCTGCACCAATTACCCCAAGTGCCGTTATCACGAATGGATCGACGGGAAAAAGAAAAAAGGTGAATAAAAAATGAAACGGGTCAATGTCATCGGTGGTGGTTTAGCCGGTAGCGAGGCCTGTTTTTATTTGCTCAAGAAAGGGTATGAAGTCCATCTTTATGAACGCCGCCCCTTAGTCGATGACAAAGCACATGAAACAGACCTATTCGGAGAACTTGTTTGCTCCAATTCTTTAAAGTCAAATCAACTCGATAATGCCTGTGGATTGCTCAAAGAAGAGATGCGCTGCCTTTGCTCTTTAACGATGGAATCCGCCGCTAAAACAAGCGTTCCTTCGGGTAATGCCTTAAGCGTAGATCGCACCCTTTTTGCGCAGGAAAATACCGCAAAACTCCTTTCTTTCCCCAATCTCATTATCCATCGCGAAGACGTTAGCAAACTCCCTGAAGGGCCGACCATCTTAGCGACGGGGCCTTTAACTTCTTCCTCTTTGATGGAGGAACTTACCTCGATGTTAGGAAAAGGGACGATGTCTTTCTTTGACGCCTCGGCCCCGATTGTCGATAAAGCTTCGATCGACTTTAGCAAAGCCTATTTCAAATCGCGTTATAGCCAAGATGATGAGGCTTATATCAATTGCCCTTTTAGCAAAGAGGAATACACCAATTTCGTGACCGCTGTTTTGGGTGCCGAAAAAGCCCTTCTCCATTCTTTTGACACCCAATATTTCGAAGGCTGCCTTCCCGTTGAAGTAATCGCCTCGCGTGGGTTTGAGACTTTACGTCACGGGCCATTAAAACCATTTGGCTTAGAAACCCCAGACGGGAAAAGGCCTTATGCCGTCCTTCAATTACGGCAAGATAACAAGCTCGGTGATGCCTATAACCTAGTCGGCTTCCAAACCAATCTTACCTATCCCGAACAAAGACGGGTCTTCCGCATGATCCCCGGACTGGAGAATGCGACTTTTATCCGTTATGGACTCATGCACCGGAATTCTTATATCGATTCACCTCGATTATTAAATCCCGACCTATCCTTAAAAGCCCGGGATGACGTATGGGTGGCTGGACAGCTTAGCGGGGTTGAAGGATATGTCGAAAGCGCCGCTTTCGGTATTCTTGCCGCGATTCATCTTGACCGCCGCCTCCAGGGGCTCCCTTTATTGCTCCCGCCGACCAACACCATCCTAGGTGCGCTATCTCAATATGTGACGACTTTAGGTTCAATCAAATTCACCCCGATGAACGCTAACTGGGCTTTGATCCCGAATTCTGGAAAATCACGTCGGCAAGAATGTGTCAAAGAAAGCCTAGATGCGATAAAATCCTATCGTGAAGCAATCCTCTGATGTCACTATCGACGAGTATCTGAAGTTGCTAAAGGCGCAACGCCAATTTTCCAATGCCACCATCGATTCCTATCAACGGGATATCGAACTCTTTTTCACTCACTTGCAAAAGACCAATCGCTCTTATCTGGAAGTGAACAAAGACGATATCCGTGTCTTCCTTGCCAAAGAATTAGCCCGCGGGGTTTCCCGTCGCACTAGCGCCAGGAGATTATCCGCCTTGCGGGGATATTACGATTACCTCCATATGCTAGGCATGGTGGAGATGAATCCGTTCCGTTCCGTTTCCTCCCCGAAGACCCCGGTTACCTATCCCAAGGCTCTTTACCTTGCCGAAATCGAAGCTTTATTTGAGGCCAATGCCAAACGCGATGACCCTTTGGCCAAACGCGACCAAGCCATCTTAGAACTGCTTTATGCCTCGGGGATGCGTGCTTCCGAGCTCGTTAATTTTGCCCATTCCCAAATCGATTGGCGTTCCCGCATGATTTTGGTCTATGGCAAAGGCAAGAAAGAAAGAAACGTCCCCTTTGGTCCTTCGGCGGATAAAGCGATGAGGGCTTATCTAAATGAAACCAGGCCACTCCTGCTTGCCAAAAACAAATCCCCAAGACGGCCAAACGCTTTTTTCCTTAGCAACCAAGGAAAGCAATTAACGGTGAGGGGGCTTGAATATATCCTCTCTGCCATCGAACAAAAAACTGGCCAATTCCTTGGCCTACATCCCCATGAGTTCCGTCATAGCTTTGCTACCCATTTACTTGAATCCGGGGCGGATTTGCGTTTAATTCAAGAACTTTTGGGACATGAAACCATCGATACGACGCAGGTATATACCCACGTTTCCACCGAACACCTCAAAGAACAATACCGCACCCATTTCCCCAAACGTCACCATAACGACGATGAGGAATAAAGACTGACCGCCCAAAATTTTTCGCTTGCGTACGCATAAGGGGCAAGCGTATACTTTCAATCGCCTGTGTAACAGGCAAATACGCACCCTGCGGATTCAATGCCGTGTTCCCTCCCGGGCCGAAGTTAGGCTTAAAAAGCGGGCGGGTGGTCAATTGTTCGAAACAGGGGAGGCAAAAACGAATGGAGGTCACAACAATGAGTGACGAAATCAAAGAAGCGGTTGAAACCCCCGCCGCTGAGGTTGCTGAACCTGAAATCAGCATGGCCCAGGTCCTTCGTGATCCCGAAGCCCCCATCATCACGATGAAGAAGTGCCTTGAAGCCGGCGTGCACTTCGGTCATCAAACCCGTCGTTGGAACCCCAAGATGGGCAAATTCATTTATGGCGCCCGTAATGGCATTTACATCATCGACCTTGCCAAAACCGTCGAACGCACCATCGCCTCTTACAAAGCCCTTCGCGGCATCGTCGAAGCTGGCGGAAAAGTTCTCTTTGTCGGAACCAAACCCCAATCCCAGCAAATCGTTATCGACGAAGCCATCCGCTGCGGATCCTTCTACATCACCAACCGCTGGTTAGGTGGTACCCTCACCAACTTCCGCACCATCCAAACCCGTATCAAACGTCTCCGCGACCTCGAAACCGCGCAGGCCGATTCCAGCTGGGAACACCTCCCCAAGAAAGAGGTCTCCCTCTTAAAGAAAGAATACGTCAAACTCGATCGTAACCTTGGTGGTATCAAAGAGATGCGTCGCCTTCCCCAGGCTATCATCCTCGTCGATCCTACCCTCGAACACAACGCCGTCGCCGAAGCCAAGAAGCTCCGCATCCCTGTCTTCGCCCTCGTTGACACCAACGACGATCCCGAACTCATCGACTATCCCATCCCGACCAACAATGACGCCACCAGCGCCATCAAATTGACCATTGGCGTCCTTGCCGATGCCATCGTCGAAGCCCGTACCGGCATCACCTACACCGAATTCGCTTACATCAAGGATGAAGGCGAAGAAGCCACCATGGCCGACGCCATCCGCGTTGCCGACGCCGCCGCCGAACAACATCGTGCCGCCGTCCGCGCCGCCCGCAAAGCCAAGGAAGAACGCTACCAGAAGATGCAGGAAGAACGCCGTGCCCGCTATGCCGCCCGCAAAGCCGCCGAAGCCGCTACCCGTGGCGAAAAGAAGGAAGAAGCTCCTAAAGCCGAAAAGCAAGTGGAAGCTGCTCCCGCCGAACAAGAATCCGAGGAGGAATAAACCATGGCTGTTACCCTTCAGCAAATCAAAGATCTTCAGAACCGCACCGGCGCTGGGATCATGGACTGCAAAAAAGCCTTAACCGAAGCTGATGGCGACATCGAACGCGCCATCGACATCCTTCGCGAAAAAGGTATTGCCAAAGCCGCTTCCAAGGCTGGCCGTACCGCCGCCGAAGGTCTTACCAACGTCAAGATCTGCGACAAATGCGGCGCCGCCGTCATTGTCGAAGTCAACTGCGAAACCGACTTCGTTTCCGGTTCCCCGAAATTCGGTGAATTCGTCGAAGCCGTCACCGCTCGCCTTCTCGAGAAGAAGCCCACGACCCTTGAAGAAGCCAAGGAAGTTACCCAAGACCTCTTTACCGATGCCGTCGTCGCGATGCGTGAAAACTTCGTTCTCCGCCGCTTCGAAATTCTCCAAGCTAAGGAAGGCCAAGCCTATGGCACCTACAAGCACATGGGTGGCAAAATCACCGCTGTCGTTCTTCTTTCCAAGGATGCTGGCGACATCAACCGCGGCCTTGCCATGACCGTTGCTTCTGGCGATCCTTACTACCTCACCCTTGAGGATGTCCCCGAAGCCGACCGCGCTCGTGAAATGGCCCTCGCCCAGAAAGAGGTTGAGGAAGATCCTAAGCTCGCCGCCAAACCTGAAAACGTCCGTGCGATGATCGCCGAACGCAAGGTTGCTTCCCATCTTGGCGAAAACTGCCTTGACCAAAAAGTCTATGCCCTCGACCCCGATGGAAAGCTCTTGGTCAAAGACCTCTGCGCCAAAGAGAAAGTCGAAATCATCAAATTCGTCCGTTATATGGTCGGTGATGGTGTCGAAGCCTCTTCCGAAGAATAAAACATTGTAAAAAAGGCTCTCCTTTCCGAGGGCCTTTTCTTTATAATAAAAGAAGCTATGAAACCTACTTACAAAAGAATCATCATCAAGGTGTCAGGTGAATCCCTTGCCGCCAAAGACGACGAGCTCATTTTGGATAAGGCCAAATTAACCGCTTTCGCGGAAACCGTGAAGTCCATCCGTGAGATGGGCGTCCAGGTCGGCGTAGTGGTGGGGGCCGGCAACATTTGGAGGGGGCGTCAAGCCGATGCGATCGGCATCGAAAAGACGACCGCCGACTATATGGGAATGCTTGGTACCATCATGAATGCCTTGGCCATCCAAAGCGCCATCGAGGAATTAAAGCTTCCCTGCCGCGTCATGTCTTCCATCGAAGTCAATCAGGTCTGTGAACCATATATCCGCCGCAGAGCCATCGCTAGACTGGAAGAAGGATGCATCGTTATCTTCGCCGGAGGAACCGGCAACCCTTATTTCACGACCGACACTACCGCCACCTTAAGGGCCTTAGAAGTCGAAGCCGATGCCATCTTAATGGCGAAAAACGGAGTCAACGGGGTCTTCGATTCCGATCCGCGGAAAAACCCCGATGCCAAAATCATCCCCCATCTTACTTTCCACGAGCTCGTGGAGAAGCAGCTTGCCGTTATGGATTTAACGGCCGTTGCCATGCTTGAAGGCAAAGACATCGTCATCCACGTCTTTAACACCGCTGACCCGGCCAATTATGGCAAGGTCTTGTCCGGCAAGAAAATCGGCACCATCATTACTAAATAAAGGAGAATCAATATGGACGCTTATGTCACCGAAGCCAAAGAGAAATTTGGCAAATCAATCGAATCATTGAATTTCAATTTGGGCAAACTCCGTTCCGGACGTGCCAATCCCGCAATCTTGAGCGGTATCAAGTGCGACTATTACGGCGAGAAGATGGATATCCTTTCCCTCTCCTCCGTCCAAATCCCCGAACCCCGTCAGCTCTATGTCAAGCCTTATTCCCGCGAAGACATCAAGACCATCGCCGCTGCCATCTCCATGGCTAACCTTGGCATTAACCCCCAAGTCGAAGCAGATGGTATCCGTCTTACCGTCCCCCCGATGACGGAAGAGACACGCCGCGACATCGCTAAGCGCGCCAAAGGCCTTGGCGAAGAAGCCAAAGTCTCCATCCGCAATATCCGCCGCGACGTTTTATCCCTTCTAAAGGAAGACGATTCGATGTCTGACGATTATAAGGCCACCATCGAAAAGCAAATCCAAAAGGAAGTCGATGCTGCCAATAAGCAAGTCGAAGACATCATCGCGGCCAAGACCAAAGAGGTCATGTCCATCTAATTTAGACCAAATCCGCAAAAGGGGCTCCGGCCTCTTTTTTTTGGTCTTTTGCGGAGATTTTTGTTACTTGACTGAGTGATTGCAACAACCTGGGCGGCGCGCGCACGGTTTCGGCGTTTTTGTTGCAACGACCCTGGCCACCTTTGCAATCGACGGCCCAATCTCCTTTCGGGCTTACTTCAGCAATGACGGCTTAAGAAACACGTCCTTGGCAGGTATGTGCTTGACGCCGATCGTTTCCATGAAGACCTCGCCGAACCTCGCGGCCATAAGGCCGTACGGGTTCGGTTTTCGTTTGATCCCCTCACCTAGGGAGTTTATGTGGGAGAAGAAGAGCTCGACCTTGGCTTGGGTTGGCCCGTCCAGGCTCCTTTCCTTTTGGGATGACGTACCGGACGAACTCGTGGTTCCTCTTGCAGGAGGCCTTGTTCGTGGAACGGTACGGGTTGGCGAAGAACGCCTTTCTTTTTTTGTTGATTGGCGCACACGGGAAGGATAGAATTTGCCTATAAAAGTGCACGTTTAACGTGGTTCCCACGTAGTCAATTGATTTGATTTTGGTGTTTTTGCCAGCATCAAATCCTACTTGGAGATTCTCGATATCGATGTCCCAAGAGGTCGTCTCCTTTGCGTAAATGGAGTAAGTTTGGGCGTCTTTTTCATAACTGCCATAGACTTTCCATAGCTTGTAAAGAGGGGTGGTAACATCGAAAGAAGCATCGGCATAGACGACGTGTTCTTTGTCTTGGTTTTTAGCATAGTCGGATTTGACGATCGCGAAACGATCATGGACCGAATCCCAGACGATGTCGTTGTTGTTGTACGGGGTGATCTTCGTCACGTCAAAGCCCATGTTCTGAGCGAGTCTGATCGAATCCTCCATCACGGAGTTTTTGAAGCCCTTGTCGGCTTCGTTCATCGCGAGCTGGGTATTGATGTTCCTGACGAAGCTTTGGTTATCCGCCTCCTTCGCCCTGTTGGCCAGGTTGACGAAGGTCGGGACGAGCACGGCCGTCAAAACGCCGACGACGGCGATGACGATGACCAGCTCGACTATCGTGAACCCTTTCTTTCTATTTAGTTTTTTCAT
>CAJOML010000027.1 GCA_905235705.1 uncultured Bacilli bacterium
ACATCTTCAAGTTCGACATCATCGCCAATTTGAAGAAAGGCGGAACCTTCTTGCTTAATACCTCCATGGATGATGAAACCCTCGTCAAATCCATGCCTAACCGCATGAAGCACCTCCTTGCCAAGAAGGAAGCCAAGTTCTACGTCATCGACGCGAACAAGCTCGCCCTTGAAGCTGGTATGGGACGTCACACCAACACCACCATGCAAGCCGCCTTCTTCTACCTCAACCAAGACATCATGCCCTATGCCGATGCCGAGAAATGGATGAAGAAATACGTCCTCAAGACCTTCGAAAAGAAAGGTATGGACGTTGTCGAAAAGAACTATGCCGCTATCGATAAGGGCGCCCAAGGCCTCCGCGAAGTCAAAGTTGATCCCGCTTGGATTGATCTCCCCTTCAACAAGGTCACGACCGCCGATTCCGGTGATACTTATTATGACGAATATGTCGAAGTCATCGACCGTCTCGATGGCGATGAACTCCCGACTTCCGCCTTCACCAAGCACGAACTCCTCGATGGCACCATGAATGCCAATATCACCTTCCGTCAAAAGAGGGCGATTGCCGACCGTGTCCCTGTTTGGAACCCCGAATCCTGTATCCAGTGCAACCAGTGCGCCTTCGTTTGCCCCCACGCCACC
This sequence comes from uncultured Bacilli bacterium, assembly GCA_905235705.1. Lineage (GTDB taxonomy): Bacteria > Bacillota_I > Bacilli_A > RFN20 > CAG-826 > Alloenteromonas. The sequence continues at coordinate 645 of CAJOML010000027.1, forward strand.
ATCCGTCCTTACCTCCTCTCCGAGGAAGAAGTGGCTGCCGCTCCCGAAATCGTTAAAGCCGGACTTAAGAATGCTGTCGGTACTGCCGATAAGACCTTGAAGTTCCGCATCCAAGTCTCCTCCGACAACTGCGTCGGTTGCGGACTCTGCGTTGCCGAATGTATGGGTAATGCCGCATCTGCCAAATCCGGCAAGCCGATGGCTCTTACCATGGTCGATGCCCACACTCAACGTGAACAACAAGTCGGTGCCGATTATTGCTATGCCCACGTCTCCGAGAAGAAGGGACAATTCCCTGCCGCTCTTGAAGCTGGGGTCAAAGGTATTGGCTTCAAGAAGCCTTACATGGAAGTCTCCGGTGCTTGCGCCGGCTGCGGTGAGGCTCCTTATTACCGCCTCGTTTCCCAATTATTTGGCAAGGATATGTTAGTGGCTAACGCCACCGGCTGTTCCTCCATCTATTGCGGATCCACTCCTCTTACCCCCTTCGTCAATGATAACGGAAAGAACGGACCTGCTTGGGCCAACTCCTTATTCGAAGATAATGCCGAATTCGGCTTCGGTATGCGTTTAGCCACCGATCAAAAACTCGCCCTCATCACTTCCTTATTAATTAATAACAAGGATAAGGTCGAACCCGAACTCGCGGAAGTCATCGACAAATACGTCGCCTCCATCAAGAACCGCGACGAATGCAAAGCCATCGTTCCCGAACTCATCCGCCTTGTCAAAGCAAGCAAGAACGAAGAAGTTAAGGGCATCCTCGACTACGAACGCGACCTCGTTGATAAGTCCGTTTGGATCGTCGGTGGTGACGGCTGGAGCTTCGATATCGGCTATGGCGGACTTGATCACGTCCTCGCTAACGAAGCCGACGTCAACGTCCTCGTCTTAGATACCGAAGTCTATTCCAACACCGGTGGCCAAGCCTCCAAGTCCTCGCAAACCGGCTCCATCAACAAATTTACCGCTTCCGGTAAGAAAGAAGCCAAGAAGAACCTCGCCCTCATGGCAATGGCTTATGGACACGTCTATGTTGCCCAAATCGCCCTTGGCGCCAACCCCGCCGCCGCCATCAAGGCCTTGAAGGAAGCCGAATCCTATGACGGACCCTCCTTAGTTATCTGCTACTGCCCCTGCGCCGAGCAGCATATCAAAGGCGGCCTCGTCAACTCCATCAAGGAAGAAAAGAAAGCCGTCGAATGTGGTTACTTCACCACCTTCCGTTACGACCCGCGTCTTAAAGCCCAAGGCAAAGACCCGCTTCAGATGGATTGCAAGTTACCCGACTTCACCAAGATTCGTGACTTCATCATGCAAGAGACCCGTTTCTCGATGCTTCCCATCGTCAACCCCGAGCATGCCGAAGAACTCCTCACCAAGTGCGAGAAGTATGCACAAGATCGCTATAACGCCATCCAAAAGTTCCACGAAGAAGTTAAATAACCTCCTCCAATACGAAAAGGTCACATCTTAATGGTGTGGCCTTTTGTTTACTTGCTCTGGAAGAATTCATCGACGGTTTCGAATAATTTAGCGTCGATTTGAGAGGCTTTTTGCTTATCGATATTATATCTAAGCGAGTCCAATAATTCGGGCGGATAGGTCAAAATATCCTTGCCGTATTCTTTTTCGACTTGCCTTTTTCCGATTTCGATTTGTTTTTGATATTGGCTAGCTTCTTCGCTAAAAAGGATATCGGCATGGCCTTTATTTTCCACTAAGATTGAAGTGACGTTAGGAAAAGATTTGCCCTTTGTATAGGCGGAGGCTTTCAAAGGGACAACATTGTCTAAGGCGCCTTGGATAAGAAGGTATTTTATCTGTGGATTATTCTTCATACCCGTAAGCGCGGAAAGATCATATTGAGGTCCGCAGCGATCTAACATTGCCGCTTCAAGGTCGGGGCGGTTCGCGGAAAGGTCCATACCCGTTTTACTTTCAGGAAGAGCCATCATTTCTTCAATTGGAGTAGAGAACCCCGATATGGCGACGACTTTCTTCACGGGGGTGATGAAATTGGTGCTGGCAAGACAACTATAAGCGCCCCAGGAATGTCCAAATAGGAATAAGGGGAGGTTCTTCAAATCATCACGTGTACAGATAAAATCAATCGCCGCTTTCACATCTAGCGCTCCTTGGTGAAGTCCTTTGATGCCATTAGGCTCGCTTCTACCTGAGGCGGATAAATCGATGGCAAAGACGTCATAGCCTGCTTCTAGCAAAGCGTTTTCGCCAATCGCGTAAGCATCATCGGCTTGACCTTTTATGCCATGGACGAATAAGACCAAACCTTTGGACAAGGAGGAACGATAAATATATCCATATAAATAATGGTCGGTGGAATAGAAACGGACGGTTTCGCGGTTTTGTAATAAAGGAAAATCTTTTTGCGTCTTAAAAACCAAGGAATCGAAACGATGCTCATAGGAATCCTGGCTTGAGAAGCGTCTGGAGAAAAAAGCGGCCAAAGCTACGGGTGAGGATAATAGACGCCCGTCCTTTAACAAAGCTTCGCCGATATCGGCGCCTGTAAACATTGCCTGCATGATTTTAGATAAATCCATGACCAAATTATCTAGCAGTTAAATCGCAAGGCAAAGCAAAAGTTATGGTAGCAAGCCGCTAATGAAAGCCCATCGCAATTTGCGTTTACCAAATTATTAACCCCATGTCTCCATAGAACCGTTGTTTTTCCCACTTTGAATCTCTTGACCCCATCGATCCTCTATTTCTAGAAGGAAATGACTTAGCATTGCTTCATCCTCGACTTTTTTAAATAGCCCTAAATTGGTAATCGATCGAAAAGGGCAAAAGCATCCTTGGGAAAGAAAAAAGCCCTGAATGAATCAAGGCTTTAGGGCAATTCTGGTCGGAACGAGGGGATTTGAACCCCTGACCCCTACCACCCCAAGGTAGTGCACTACCAAGCTGTGCTACGTCCCGGCAGGTGTTTATTATAGCGAATAAAATGAGCATTGCCACATTTTTCTCAAAGCGCGCGTTTTGATTGTTTTTTGGGAAGGAGAAAAGGTAAACTTTTCCGTATGGAAAAATCAGCTAAGGACTATATCCTTGTCAAAGGGGCAAGGGAGAACAATCTCAAGAACATTGACGTGACCATTCCCAAAGGGTCACTTACCGTTTTTACCGGGGTTTCGGGCTCAGGTAAATCCACTCTGGCGTTCGATACGATTTTTAATGAAGGGCAACGCCGCTACATGGAATCGTTATCCTCATATGCAAGGCAGTTTTTGGGTGGCTTCGAAAAACCTGACGTCGAATCCATCGACGGACTTTCCCCGGCGATTTCGATTGATCAAAAATCGACCTCCCATAATCCGCGGTCTTCCGTTGGCACGGTGACTGAGATTTATGATTATCTTCGTCTTCTTTATGCTCGTATTGGGGTGCCTTATTGTCCGAATCATCACACCCCCATCCATTCCTATTCGCCCGTGGCTATGGCTAATGCCATCCTTCAATATGAGAAAGGGGCGAGGATCACGATTCTCTCTCCTATTGTCAAGCATGAAAAAGGAACCCATGCCGAAACCATCGAAAAGATGAAAAAAGAAGGCTTTGCCCGTCTTCGTGTCGATGGCGAGGTCATGGCGATTGAAGAAGTTCCTCCGTTAGAGAAGAATAAGCGTCATGATATCGATATCGTTATCGACCGTTTGATTATCAAAGACGGACTTGAATCACGCGTTAACGAAGACGTTGAACTGGCATTAGATTGGGGACATGGTTACCTGATTGTCCTATCCGAAAATGGCGACCGTTTATTATCGCAACACCATAGCTGTCCCGAATGCGGCTTCTCCCTTCCTTCTTTGGAACCTCGTTTATTTTCTTTCAATGCTCCCTTAGGTTATTGCCCTGATTGCAAAGGACTTGGGATTAAACGCGAAGTTGCGATTGATTTGCTTATCCCCGAACCCGATAAAACCATCTCCCAAGGTTGCATTCGCTATTTCGCCAATATCGTGAATACCCCCAATATCGAATGGAAGGAATTCGCCCTTCTTTGTTCGACCTATAAGATCCCCTTAGATAAACCTTGGAATCAATTGGGCAAAGAAGCCCAAGACATCATCTTATATGGCTCCCCTGATTATATGGAATATACCCTTGTTTCTTCTTCTGGAAACAAGATGAACCGTAAAGGCCATATCGAAGGCGTGAAGACCCGTATTGAAAGATTGTATCGCGAGACATCTTCCGAATGGATGAGAACGTATTACGAATCGTTTATGCGTGATTCGGTTTGCACCACCTGTGGTGGAGCAAGGCTAAACGAAGCCGCATTATCGGTTAAAGTCGGCGGTCTGAATATCCATGAGGCCACTTCGCTGAGTTTAGATAAATTCCTCGCTTGGGTTGAGCAAGTGCGCGCTAGTTTAAGCGAATCCGAACATCAAATCGCGGACATGGTTTTGAAAGAAATCCATTCGCGCGCCTCTTTCTTAGTCGATGTCGGGCTTGATTATTTGACCTTATCTCGTTACGCCATGACCCTTTCTGGCGGGGAGGCGCAACGTATCCGTTTAGCCACCCAAATCGGGTCGAAGCTTTCAGGCGTCCTTTACGTCCTAGATGAACCTTCAATCGGTCTCCACCAAAAAGATAACGAAAGATTAATCAATACCTTGAAGACGATGCGAGATTTGGGCAATACCTTGATTGTCGTCGAGCACGATGAAGATACGATGCGTTCTGCCGATTATATCGTCGATATCGGTCCCGGGGCCGGGGTCCATGGCGGCGAAGTGGTGGTCGAAGGAACCTTAGAAGAAGTAGAGAAATGCCAAAATTCCATCACAGGTGCATATCTTTCCGGACGTAAGAGCATCAAAATCCCGGCCAGAAGAAGAAAAGGCAACGGTAAGAAACTAGTCATCAAAGGCGCCCATTGCCATAACCTTAACCATATTAATGTCACCTTCCCTTTGGGCAAATTTATCTGTGTCACCGGTGTTTCCGGGTCAGGGAAATCTTCCTTGGTCAACGAAACCCTCGTTCAGGCGATTGAAGATGCCTTAGGCAAAAAGAAAAATGTCATGAAAGCCCCCTGCGATAGCGTTGAAGGGCTTAATAACATTGATAAATTAATCAACATCACCCAAGAGCCAATTGGCCGTACCCCAAGATCTAACCCTGCTACTTATACCGGTGTCTTCGATGATATTCGTGCCCTTTTCGCCGAGACCGACGAAGCTAGGGCAAAAGGATATGACAAAGGCAGATTCTCTTTCAACGTTCCCGGTGGACGTTGCGAGAAATGCCAAGGGGCAGGGGTTACCCGTATCCCGATGTCTTTCCTTCCTGATGTCTATGTCAAATGCGATGAATGCGAAGGCAAACGTTATAATGCCGAAACCTTGCTTTGCCGTTATAAAGGGAAGAATATCCACGACGTTTTAGAACTAAGGGTCGAAGAAGCGCTTGAATTCTTTGCAAATCGCCCTCAAATCGTCAGGAAAATCAAAACTTTGCAGGATGTTGGTTTGGGCTATATCAAGCTTGGCCAACCGGCTACACAGCTTTCCGGAGGCGAAGCTCAACGCGTTAAACTGGCTACCGAATTGCAAAGGAAAGCAACCGGTAAGACCATCTATGTCTTGGATGAGCCGACGACCGGTTTGCATAGCGACGACGTTTCGCACCTAATTGATGTATTGCAAAATATCGTTGACCATGGCGACACGGTTATCGTCATCGAACATAATCTTGACGTCATCAAAGTCGCCGACCACATCATTGACCTTGGCCCATTAGGCGGGTATCGTGGCGGCAATATCGTCGCCACGGGGACCCCTGAAGAGGTGGCTAAAGTCGAAGGCTCATATACTGGGCAATATTTGAAAAAAATCCTCGGATAAAGGAGATAAAATGAAACCCAATCCTTTCTTCCCTGAAATCCATGGCCGTTTCGCGTTTGGATGCATGCGACTCCCGATGAAGGGAGAAGATGTCGACCTTGCCCAATTTAGTGGCATGATCAAGACCTTTTTTGCGGCTGGGTTTAATTATTTCGATACGGCTCATGGCTATATCGGTGGCAAAAGCGAGCTCGCATTAAGGGAGTGTTTAACTTCCGTCTATCCGCGTTCTTCTTATATCCTCACCAACAAACTCTCCAAAAGTTTTTTCAATAAAGAGGAAGATATCCGTCCCTTATTCCAAACCCAACTTAAATGCTGCGGGGTCGATTATTTTGATTTCTATTTGATGCATGCCCTCAATGAAAATAGTTTCGAACATTATCAAAAATGCCATGCCTTCGAGATTGCTTCCCAATTAAAAGAAGAAGGAAAGATCCGTCACATCGGAATCTCCTTCCATGACCGTGCCGAGGTCTTAGATAAGATCCTTACCGCTCGCCCGGAAATCGAAATCGTCCAGATTCAATTCAATTACATCGATTACGAAGATGAATCGGTGGAATCCAAAAAATGCTATGAGGTTTGCCTTAAGCATAACAAACCGATTTTGGTTATGGAGCCGGTTAAAGGCGGGAATCTGGTGAACCTTCCTCCCGATGCCCAGAAACTCATCGATCGCTGCAACGCGGTGTCGGGGACTTCTTATTCAAACGCCGCATTTGCTTTGCGTTTTGTGACCAATTTCCCGCAAATTGCGTGCGTTTTATCAGGGATGTCCACATTAGAGCAAATGGAAGACAATGTCTCTTTCATGAAAGAAGACTTGCCTTTAACCGAGGAAGAGCATAAGGCCATTAAGGGCGTGGTGATGGCTTTTAAGAAGAAGCAAACGATTACTTGCACCTCCTGCCATTATTGTGTTTTAGAAAGCCATTGCCCCAAGAACATCCCTATCCCTGAAATCTTCTCTTGCTATAACGCGAAGGTTCTTTTCAATGACTGGAACCAAAACATGTATTACTTTGTTCAGACTAAGAACAGGGGAAAGGCAAGCGATTGCATCAAATGCGGGGCTTGTGAAAGAGTCTGCCCTCAGCACTTATTTATCCGTGACCTATTAGTCGAGGCTAGGCACATGTTCGAAAAAGAACTCGACGAAGGCAAAAAATAACATCGAAAAGTAATAATCTAGCGCGCGTGTTACTAGACAACGTCTTTCGGCGTGGCATAATTTGAGCACTATGGGAATCTTTTTATTAGTGATTGGCCTCTTGTTGACGCTAGGAGGCTCCGCCCTATCCATCTATTACACAAGGGCGTTTGTGAAAAACGAAAAAGCCAAAGCCTATGATAGGAACTTTTTGTTAAAAGTCGGTTTGGGTTTGTTAGGCGTCGGTATCGGATCGGGATGCTTAGCGATTTGCTCTTCCGATTTGTCTTCGTGGCATATGAGCGGCGGCCATATGGCGATGGCCTTCATCGGCAATTTCCTCTTCGGTGCCGCCTTTATTTTGTTTTGGCTTAGCTTCTATCTCCGTTTTTATAAGAAAGGGTTGGAGGAAAAACATTTTAAATATACACGTATTGTTTTATTTAGTTCGATTGGCGTTGCGTTATTTGCCTTTATCTTAGGCGGAGAAGGACTTGCCCCTTATCTTTCCTATCCTCTTTTCAGCGGCTTTAGCATCAATGGAAGCGGCTTCCATTTCTATAATTATCTTAGCGAACATCAATCTCCCTATGCCGGAGGACTTCATATCGCTTTCTATGGGGTTGTCATCTTAATCGGGGCCGTCATCGCCTTTAAGATGTCCGATCACCATATGTATCTAAAATATGGAAAACATGGCATTTTGGATACGGTCTTCCTCATTGCTTTCCCCGCTGGGATTTTAGGCGCACGTATTTGGTATGTCGTCGGTAACTGGAATGGCGATGTCGGTGGCATTACGCCTTTCTCCGAACGAGTCGCTAATGGGGAATGGTGGTCTATCTTCGCCATTTGGGAAGGTGGCTTAACCATCTTAGGTGGCGCCGTATTTGGCATATTGGCGGGTGCTTTATATGTGATCTTCCGCCGCAAATATGTCGATTTGCGGATTGCCATGGATTTGGTCATGCCAACAATCCTCGTCGCTCAGGCCATCGGAAGATGGGGTAATTTCTTTAATCATGAGGTCTATGGGACCTTGACGATGATGGAAAATTGGCCCTTATTGCCAACCTGGATCAAATATATGATGGCGACTGGTTTCACTAACGGCTCGCCTAACCTCACTCCGATTAGTCAAACCATCGGAGGCGTGACATATACAGGCAACATGTATGTGCCTTTGTTCCTCATCGAAAGCATCATCAACATCATCGGCTATTTCGTGATTTATTATGCCGTGCGCAATATCTGGCGTAAGGGTAGGGCTTATGGTTCCTTATCGATGTTCTACCTGATTTGGTATGGCATTACCCGTATCATCATGGAACCTCTACGCGATCCTCATTACAACATGGGCACATCGGGGAATTGGAGTTTGTGGAATTCTTTGATTTACATCATCCTCGGCGTTGTCGGCATCGTCTTCTTCCAGGTCTTCGCCTATGTCCGTAAGAAGAAAGGGCTGCCCGAAGAAATCGTCCGCGGGCAAGCTAAGGCGAAAGTTGTCGCCGCCCCAAAGAAAGAAAAGAAAGTCGAGCAGAAAGATATTCTTTCCGCCCCGAAGATCCAGAAAAAGCAGGAGGAAGAAGAATGAATTCCTATGACACGTTGATTCTAGGCGCTGGCATTGCCGGGATTACCGCGGGCATTTATTTAAAACGCTCCAATTTAAAATCCTTGGTCCTCGATAAAGGGGCGCCCGGGGGAAAATTAAATAACATCCACCGTATCGATAATTATCCCGGAACCGCTAAAATCGCCGGACCGGATTTGGCCATGTCTTTATATACGCAGGCAAATGAACTTGGCGTCGAATTTGGTTATGGTTCGGTCTATGAAGTTCGCAAAGTCGACGAAGGATTTCTCATCAAAACCGATAGTGGGGATTATTCGGCCAAAACCGTGATCGTCGCAACCGGAGTCGAAAATAAAAAACTTGGTATCCCGGGTGAAGATAGCCATATCGGACGCGGCGTCTCTTATTGCGCGACTTGCGATGGCAATTTCTTTAAAGGCAAGGAAGTGGTGGTAATCGGTAATGCCGACCATGCCGTCGAAGATGCGATTTATCTTTCTTCGATTTGCGCCAAAGTCCATCTTTTCCATCCCGCTCCGCTAGAAACAACGGAAGCCCACGAAGCGGAAATCCGTTCTTTGGAAAACGTCGAAATCAAAGCCATCGACAAAGCCCTTTCCATTGAAGGTGAGGTTTTAGTCGAAAAATTAATCTATGAAGAAAACGGGGAGAAGAAAGAAATCGAGACTTCCGCCGTCTTCCCTCTTTATGGGGAGAAATCTTCTTCCGCCTTCCTTTCGCCTTTAGGGGTGGAAACAAACAAGGGCTTCATCAAAGTCGATGCCGAGATGAAGACCAATGTGCCCGGGGTATATGCCTGTGGGGACATCATCGACAAGAAATTACGTCAACTTGTCAATGCCGCCGGTGAAGCTAGCGTCGCCGCCACCAGCGCCATCGCCTATGTCCATTCGCTTAGAAAATGAAACGTCTATTCATCCGTAGCTGCGGCTATGAGCATGAACCTCTGCCCAAAGCTACTTTTACCTTCGATTGCCGCGTTTTGGAAAATCCCTATTGGATTAAGGAATTATCCCCTTTCTGCGGGAAAACCCCGCAAATTAAGGCTTTCTTGGATAAAAGTCCTAAAACCAAGCCCTTCCTTGATGAAATCCTCAGGCAAATCGAAGAAAGCCAAGAAGAGGAGATCTCAATCGTCTGCTTCTGCACCGGCGGATATCATCGCTCCGTCTATGTCGCCACTTACCTTGCTTCCTATTATTTAAACAAAGCCGGCGTCAGCTTATCCCACCGCGATTTGGGGAAAGGAATCAAACCATGCAAATAAAGGGACCCTCTTTCGCCTTAAAAGCCAAAGAAGAAATCGCCTCCTTGCCCTTCCCTGAGATTCAGGCGAAGGCGGTTTTGTCTGCCTTTGCCAAGCTTTCCGGTTCCTTGCGGTTAAGTTCGGATGCCCCGAGTTTGGATTTGGTTTCGGTCTCGGCCAAAATCGCAAAAGCCTTATATCGCTTGTTTAATTCCTTATATGGCCCTGTCGCGAGGTTTTCCTATACCCGTTCCTCCCAATTTAAAAAGAGGGTCAAATATCATTGCCTTGTTCCCGCTTCCATCATGGATGACCTTGAATTAGATTTCTTTTCGTCGAAGATTCCTTCTTTCGTCTTAGGCAAAGAAGAATTGGAACGTTGCTATCTTTCCGGAGCCTTTATGGCAAGCGGTTCGGTTAACGATCCCCATTCCTCTTCTTATCATTTGGAAATCGCTACTTTGGATGCTTCCTATGCCAAATGGCTCGTCCATATTATTAATAAGATGTCGGGCCACGCCTTCAACGCGAAGATTTCCACCCGCAGAGGCCAATCCGTCGTTTATCTAAAACGGGCTGAGCAAATCTCCGATTTCCTTGTTTTAGTCGGGGCGACTTCTTCTTGTTTGGAATTCGAGAACGTCCGGGTTGAGCGCGATTTCTCAAATATCGGTAACCGCCTTGCCAATTTAGATGAGGCGAATATGGCAAAGACCATTGCCATGGCCGAGCGACAAGAAAAAGAAATCAGATACCTCATCGATAAAAACGGCATTAATTCCTACTATGGGAAAAAACGTGCCTTAATGGAGATGCGTTTATCTCATCCCGACGCTTCACTTACCGAGCTTTCACGTCTGCTTTCGGTTGAACTTGCCGCGACCATCACCAAATCCAACGTCAACCATCTTTTCCGTGATATCCATGCCGAATACGAAAAGGAGACTGGCGATGGACGATAACGAATATCTTCTTTCCCTTGGCCGCAATATCGCTTCCGCGAGGAAAAAGAAAGGTTATAGCCAACTTCTGCTTTCAATCGAATCCGGGGTGGCAAAAAGCTATATCAGCGAGCTTGAAAAAGGTAGACGTAACCCCACCTTGACGACTCTTCGAAAATTATTGAAACCGCTTGGTTTAGACCCGCGCCAAGTCATGCCAAAATAGGCTCTTTCAATTTATTGAATATTCATCGCGCAAAGGTATAATCGACTAAAAGATTTAACCAGCAAGGAGGTAAAACAATGAGAAAACAACTCGGACCCCAAACTTATGTTTACCCGATGCCCGTCCTCATTATCGGAACTTATGATGAGAAAGGAAATCCCGATGCCATGAATGCGGCTTGGGGTGGCACCTATGACACCAATATGGTGACCGTTTCCTTATCCAAACACCAAACCACCGACAACCTCGAATTAAAGAAATGCTTCACCTTGGCCTTTGGCACGAAGAAGACATTAAAAGCCTGCGACTATGTCGGCATCGTCTCGGGTAGAAATGAGCCTGAGAAAATCAAGAAATCCGGCCTCACCCCGGTGAAAGCCCCCAATATCGACGCCCCATTATTTGAGGAATTCCCCCTCACTTTGGAATGTGAGGTCGTCTCGTTCGAAGACGGGACTTTAATCGCCAGGATCCGTAACGCCATCGTCGACGAAGAGGTCCTCACCGAAGGCAAAATCGATCCCAAGAAGATGGAAGCCATCGTTTATGAGCCGGTCACCCATAAATATCTCCTCGCCGCCGAAGCGGTGGGCCAAGCCTTCCATGACGGGCTTGCCTTAAAGTAAGTTATCGCTTTCAAAAAAGAAATTGTCCCTTCTTGTAGGCGTTTTCATTGAAAACGTAGGGGAAGGGATTTTATAATTGATTTGCAATCGCACAAGGAGGACATATTTAATGTCAGTTAAAGTTGCAATCAACGGATTCGGACGCATTGGCCGTCTTGCTTTCCGTCAAATGTTTGGCGCCCCTGGTTATGAAGTCGTCGCTATCAATGACCTTACCAGCCCCAAGATGCTCGCAAACCTTTTGAAGTATGACACCGCCCAAAAGGGCTACTGCGGCGTTATCGGCGAAAATCTCCACACCGTCGAATCCAAGGAACCCGTCTTCGAAGAAGATGGCAAGACCGTCAAAGTCCCTGGCTCCATCATCGTCGATGGCAAGGAAATCACCATCTATGCCGAACCCAAGGCCATTAACCTCCCCTGGGGAAAGCTCGGCGTTGATGTCGTCCTCGAATGCACTGGCTTCTACTGCTCCAAGGAAAAATCCATGGCCCACATTGAAGCTGGCGCCAAGAAAGTCGTCATCTCCGCTCCTGCCGGCAAAGATCTTAAGACCATCGTCTTCTCCGTCAACGAAAAGACCTTAACCAAGGAAGACCAAGTCATCTCCGCCGCCAGCTGCACCACCAACTGCCTCGCCCCGATGGCCAAGGCTCTCAACGATGCCTTCCCCATCCAGTCCGGTATCATGACCACCGTCCACGCTTACACCGGTGACCAAATGATCCTCGACGGACCTCATCGTAAAGGCGACCTCCGCCGTGCTCGTGCCGGTGCTGCCAACATCGTTCCTAACTCCACCGGTGCCGCTAAAGCCATCGGCTTAGTTATCCCTGAACTCAATGGCAAACTCATCGGTTC
>CAJOML010000028.1 GCA_905235705.1 uncultured Bacilli bacterium
CACTACTTCTTCTTCCTCATATGTTCCAGAATCGTCAGGAGGAGGCACATCGTTATACGAAGGCGCAGATTCTGCTGAGCCAGAAGTATCAGCCGGCACATCGGTTTCAGGAGCGGTATAACCGTTATTCATGCTATCACTGCCATCAGGCTCTATGCCTTTAATTAAGGAGGTAAAGAACAATGAAACTTTTAGGTAAAACCTTAATCGTTGCCGTTGGCTTAGCCGCCGTTGTCGGAACTGGCTTTGCCGCTTGGCAAGTCAATGTTAAAAACCAAGCTACCACGGTCGAAGTCAACCCAGTCTTAGATGGCGATATCGAAGTTGACACCGCTTTAAACGTGACTGCCACCAAAGGCGCTATCGAAGTTACTCCCGAGTCTACAAGCGCTGATCTCGTGTTAAGATATAACGTTAAAGCCGCTGACCAAGAATGGTATACCAATGGTAGCGATGAAACATATTTCGTTGGCAAAGATGCTTGGTTGAAAGTCAGCGTTGCTTACGAAGAGGAGAAAGAATGCGAATTCATTTCTTTGCCTGAGACTATCGCCCCCATCGCCCCGACCACTTGGATTGATTCCAAAGGCGAGGAAGGCTATGAAGTCGAACTTCAATTTGCATGGAAAGATTTTGGCGAAGCAACTAATCCGGTAGCCTATGCAAAAGCCCAGGAAGAAGATGTGGAAGACCAAAAGACCCTTCTTGAACTTATCGACGAAGAAATCCAAGGTTCGAAAATCCTCGTCACCTTCGAATTAGTCGCCGATCCTAACGCCTAAGTTAGCTAAATAAACCCATAAACCACACCCTTTAAGGATATGATCGATTACGCATTACTGGCCTTAATTTTAGCCATTGTCTCGCTCACAATCCTTTTGGGTGTGGTTTTATTCTTGATTTATCAGGACTATGTTTCTTTCGTTAAGAAAGCCAAGACCCTTGGTGGGCAAGAACTTTATGATCGTCAACAGGCCATCATCAAGAAGAACAATAAATCCAAAGCCTCAAAGGTCGCTAGTATCGTGGTGGATGTCGTCGTCGGTATCATCGCCCTCGAATTAGTCGTCTTCTCCATTGGCATGAGGGTCTCCCATAACATCGTCAATATCCCTGGGACGGAATCGACTTATGTCGTCGTCGAGACGGGTTCGATGTCGCTAGTGAATGAGAAGAATACATATATAAAAGAAAATAAATTAGTAAACCAAATCCCTACCCATAGCCTGATTCGTCTTGATAAGGTCAAATCGAAAGAAGACCTCCATATCTATGACGTCGCTTCCTATTTTAATAAGTCTGGGGATCTGGTCATTCACCGTATCGTCAAAAGCTATGAAGTGGATGGATATACCTATTATGCTTTTAGAGGTGATGCCAATCCAGCAAATGACCCTTATTTATTAAGGGAAGACGAAGTCGCTTATAAATATAATAACGAGCATCATGATGGCTTAGGCAATTTCATTTCCTATTTAAAATCCCCCATTGGCATAGTCGCGGTGACATATGCCTTAATCATCCTCTTTGCCATCGACCATAATGGCAAAGCCAAAGATAAGCATATCCTCTCTTATAAGGTCGTAAAGGCGGTTAAACCTAAAATTGATTAACCCTCTTCTTTGACGAGCTGGAATCCGCTTTGGGTTCTTTTTTGTTTCAACTATATACTTAGTATATATCAGACAGAATTGAAATATTATCAAGAGGCTCGCTTCCTTCAAATCAAACATTGGAAGGTTTTTTTCTTGGTGAATCTAAACCTGTTAATCAAGGACTTGCAGATATCTTATTGAAGCTTCATATAAGTGAACAATCAGGCAGAGGGGTCCCAAAAATCATTAAATCATATGGAAGAGAAACTTATGATTTTAGAGAAAACTCCATTGTAATAAAAATACCTTTCAATTGGATTAACGAGGTTGGGAATAAAGTTGGGAATAAAGTTGGGAATAAAGTTGGGAATAAAGTTGGTAATAAACCTTTAAGTATTACTAGGCAAAAAATTTTATCGGAGATTAGAAACAATAGAAATATTACAACGAAACAGCTTGCTGTTATTTTGGGAATAAGTGAAACTGCAGTTGATATGAATCTTAAATTTTTAAAAGAAAATGGGTTTGTTGAAAGAAAAGACTCTAAAAAGGCTGGCTATTGGGTGGTTCTATAATTCTGTTTATTAGGCCGTTCTTTTTTATTGAGGCAAAGAAAAAGGCCGATTCCTTATTGGGGGATCTTGGCCTTATGGGTTTTCAATTTGACGCGTTGCCCAATCGTTTTGGTAAGGTCGCTTTTATAGAGGAGCTTTGCCCCACAGGTAGGACAAATAGGAGGTTTATATCCGCGGAGAATATCGCCGCAACGGGGGCAATGGATTTTCATGACTCTATTATAAAGGTTAAGGAATTATTTGCCATCTTTACCTTTTTGGTGGATATGCTGGCTTGCTTTGACCCGCGAGGAGAAGGTCTTACGTTTCTCAAAATGCTTCTTTAGGCCGTTATCTTTTCTTTTAAAAGATTTAGTCTCTTTCTTATAAGGCTTCTTCCCTTTGAATTTATTTTCCTGAAATCTCTTTCTTGGACTAGGCTCTTTTTCTTGGGTCGCCTGACGATTTTTGGAAGCTTCCACCTTTTCTTTGTGGATTGCTTCATTTTGGAGATAGCGGTCTAAGAAAGCCTTGCCCTCGTCTTCATTCATCGTTTCAATGCCATTAAGGCGAAGCGTTCTCGCGGTGAAGCCTTCCCCTTGGACTAAGTTTCCATTAAATAAGCCATTATGGATCTGATGTACCCCGCAGGCGGGGGATTTTTCCTTTAAGATGGCTATACTAATCCCAAGTAATTTACATAACCTTAAGGCTTTCTCGGCCCCATGGTTATACGCTTTGGTGACTTCTTTGCCATTTTGGGTATATACCCCTTGGCCTCTAATTTCAGCTGGGTCTCTAGGAACATGAAGACCGCCTTCGACCTCGGGGCAAAAGGGAACCAAATCGAAATAACGGTTGAGTTCTTCCATATAGGAAGCTTCATTGCTTTTGCCGTCATATCGGCAAGGGGTTCCCAGTAAGCAGGCAGAGACGAGAATTTTTTCCATGGCGCAAGTCTAACTCTTCTTGTCTAACTTGGCTATAATTGATTTGTGAGCGTCTCCAAAAGAAATTACATCTATGATGGTATCACCTACGAAGGAACCATTACCCGCAAAAGGATGAAATCCATCATCATGCGGGCATCGTTAGAAAAAAAGAGTATTTCCATCTCTTGCCCGTATCTTACTAGCGACAGGGAAATCGATAAATTCGTGATTGAGCGTTTCCCTTCTTTGCTAAAAAGGTTAGAGAAAAGGGCGGTATCCCCTCTAGATGAAGAAGGGATATATATCTTAGGGAAAAAAGAAGCCTTAAATTTTACCGATGAGAAAGAGAGACTCGCCTATTTGAAGAAAGTGGGGCTAGATTATTTAAATGAAAAAGTCCCCTATTATGAAAATATGATGGGGATCAAACGTCATTATAAAATCAGGGTGAGGCAAATGAAGAGCCGTTATGGATCCAATTCCAAGTCGACCTATTCATTATCCTTTTCGACCTTCCTCTTCCATTTCGCCCCCGAAACCATCGATTGCGTCATCATCCATGAACTCGCCCATCATTTCCAAATGAACCACGGGCCTAAGTTTTATCAAATCGTCTTCGCCTATTGCCCTAGTTACAAACAAATCCACGCAAGGTTAAGGAAACGCGAATATGCAGCCTCTTCTTTCTAAAAACAATCCTCGTATCAAAGAATTAGCCGAGTTAAAGAAGCATCCATCCCCAAGTGCCTTTTTAATCGAAGGTTACCATATGGTTGAGATGGCCTTAGAAGCCGGTTTACTAGATGAAGTCTACGCTTTAAAAGACCCTAAATTAAAAGACATCCCTTTTACCCAAATCTCCGAGGCGGTCTTAGCAAAGCTTTCCTCCACCAAAACCCCCGAAGGGATTATCGGCCTTGCCCATATTCGATTAGGATTAGAACCTAATCCAAAGAAAATCCTCCTCCTTGACCGTCTCCAAGACCCGGGGAATGTCGGGACATTGACTAGAAGCGCCCTTGCCTTTGGAGTCGATAACATCATCTTCTTAAACGGCACGGCCTCCCCTTTGAAGGAAAAGACCTTAATGGCAAGCCAAGGGGCGATCTTTAAAATCCATATGGCCAATATGAACGAAGAGGAAGCGCTAGATTATATTTCTTCTTCCTCCCTTCCTTTTATCGCCACTTGCCTAAAAGGGGCGACCTCACTAGAAGAAACCGATTTACCATCTTCGTTTATCCTCGGTTTAGGCAATGAAGGGCAAGGCATGAGCGAGCCCCTCATTAATGCCTCGACATTAAAAATCAAAATCCCGATTAGAGGGATAGATAGCCTTAATGTCGCTTCATCCGGGGCCATCATGCTATATTTACTTTGCCGGAGGGAAAACCATGAATAAAAAACCCTTACTCTTAATCGCCTTCTCCTTAGCCTTACTTTCCTGCGGAGGGAAAGAAGATCCCACCCCCTATTTCGATACCCTTGAAGAAGCGGGGGAAACGATGGCCAAAGAAGACCGACTTGGATTAGATGCGAATAATCTGAATGTATCCTTTTCCTTAAAAAACAAAGAAGGGAAGGATTTAACCGTTTCGACCACCCCGATTTCCTTTTCCGCTCGTTTTGATGGGACCTCTTTAGATAAGGCAAAGGATACAAAGACCTTATTTACGATGCCCAAGGCTAACGCTAACTTAAATACGATCACCTTAAAAGGTTCCCTTCTTGAAGGGAATAAGATCATCTCCGTCGCCGCGGCAAACGGATTGAAGATATCGACCAACTTCTACTTGCAAAATGGCTATGCCTATTTGGATTTAAGCAATGCCTCAACCTTAAGGACGGCCATCTTCAATCTCCTAAAAGAAGCCGATGTCGGCTTAGATAAATTGCCGGCCAAATCTAAATTCACCTTGGGTGAGAAAACCTTAAATGAAGTCGATAAATATCTGCCTTTATCCCAATATGGGGATGATTCGGTTTCGACCCTTGTTTCTTCCTTAAAGCAAACTTATGAAGCCTCGCCTTCTTCTTTCTCTTTTTCTAGCGGGAGCGAAAAGACAATCAGCTTTAAGACATCCTCTAAAGAGGATATCAGGAAAATCCTTCTTTCTTTCGATAGTCAAAGCAAATATGAAGGGGACATCGACAAAATCTTAGGCTATGCCTCGACTTTATCTTTGGATTCAAGCATCACCTTTGCTCAGTCCTCCTTAAAAAGCGCTTCTTTCTCTTTTAAAGCAGGCGGATTCGATGAAGAAGGGATTACCAGGGATTATCCTGATTTAAACTATATCCCAACTGGCGAAATCAAAGTCGGTGGCCGCTTTAGTTTCCTTTCTGGCAACGAAGTGGATTTCGATTCGACGATCGAAGATAGCGACTTCACCCCGATCGAAACCGATATCTTCGCTAATCTCGCCGATAAGATCGAGGAAAACAAAAACGCCTAAATCTCCATAGCGCCGCCTTAAAGAAGGAAAAGTCTATCATTTTCGTTTCTACTTATGTAGAATAAGCCCGTTCGATGAGTGGGAGCAGTACCCGCGCCACCGCCTTATTAGGGAGGGACGAATAGTGAAACCGTCCCAAGGCGAAACGGCGAATTCGCCCAGGAGAACGTCAGGGTGACCTGGCCGTACCTAGCGTTAATAGGATATAAGCGCAAGATGACACCATCATCTTGAAGCGGGATGGCACCGCGGATTTGTCTAATCCGCTCCCGAGTGCCTTTTTTCTTTTCTAGGAGGCAAATTATGACCTTAGCAGAAATGGCGAAAGCCCTAAAAGACAAAGCCTTATCTTCTTTGGCAACCGTCGCCGACGCGTTGTCCCTTGATGGGTTTTTCTCTTCTTATTTATCCAAAAAAGGCGAAATCAATTCCTTGATGTCGAAAATGAAGAACGTTCCGCCCGAAGAAAAAGCCGTCTTCGGGGCCGCCGTTAACGAAGCCCGTAACGAAGTCGCCCACGCCTTCGAGGAAAAAAAGCGCGCCCTAGAAGAAAAAGCCTTGGAAGAAAAACTAAAACGCCAGGCCATCGATATCACTTTGCCAGGGACTTCCTTTGAAGTCGGGGCGACGAATCCTTACCGCCTCATCGTCGATGAGATCACCGATATCTTCCTCAATATGGGTTTTGAAGTGGTGGAAGGGAATGAAGTCGAAACCGATAAATTCAATTTCGAACTCCTTAACGTCCCCAAAGACCATCCTTCCCGCGACATGCAAGACACCCTTTATTTCGATGCCGAGCATTTGCTCCGCACCCAAACTAGCGGCTCGCAAGCCCACCGCATGCTCGAAGCCAAGGAAAAAGGACCGATTCGCATGCTTAGCCCGGGTAAGGTATATCGCCGCGATGAAGACGATGCCACCCATTCCCATCAATTCGGGCAAATCGAAGGGCTTGTCGTCGATAAGAACATCTCCATCGCCAATTTGCGGGCGACCCTCCTTCTTTTCGCCAAAAAGATGTTTGGCGAAAAAAGGCAAATCCGCATGCGCTCATCCTATTTCCCCTTCACCGAGCCCTCTGTCGAAGTCGATGTTTCCTGCTTTAAATGCGAAGGCAAAGGATGCTCGACTTGCAAAGGGACGGGCTGGATTGAGATTTTAGGCGCAGGCATGGTCAATCCCCATGTCCTAGAAGATTGCGGCTATGACCCAAATGAATATTCGGGTTTCGCCTTTGGCGTCGGCATCGAACGCGTCGCCATGCTTCGTTATGGCATTGACGATATCCGCCGCATCTACACCAATGACATCCGCTTCCTAAAGGATTTCAAAAGCAAATAAGGAGGAAAGAAGATGAAAGTCCCATATTCCTATTTAGCCGCCCATATCGATCTAAGTGGCATTACCCCCCACGAAGTGGCCGATAAGCTTACTTTCGCCGGGGCCGAAGTCGAAGGCATCGAAACCCTTGCCTCAGGCACCAATTTGGTCATTGGTAAGATTATTTCCTGCATCAACCATCCCGATTCCGATCACCTCCATATCCTCCAAGTCGATGAAGGGGCGACTTATGGCATCCATCAAATCGTCTGCGGCGCCCCTAACGCGCGAAAAGACTTAAAAGTCATCGTCGCTAGAAGCGGTGCCAAGCTCCCCCAAATCGAAATCAAGCCTTCAATTATCCGCGGGCAAGAAAGCGATGGGATGTGTTGTTCCCTGCTTGAACTTGGGGTCGACCGTAAATATTTAAGCGATGCCCAGGTTAACGGCATCGAAGAATTGCCTGAAGACGCCCCCGTCGGGGAAGAAAAAGTCTTGGAATATCTTGGCTTAGGCGAATCGATTTTAGAAGTTTCCGTCTTGCCTAATCGCCCCGATTTATACGCTTTGGAAAATGTGGCGAGGGAAGTCGCTTGCCTTTTAGACAAAGAATATCATGAAGATGAGATCCCTTCCTATAAAGAAGTCCCGACCAAATTAAGCGTTTCCTCTTCGACCCCTGCTTGCCCCTTATTCGGTGGCAAGATTTACCGCGACATTCAAATCAAGCCTTCCCCCAAGTGGATGGTCGATATCTTACGAAGCTGTGGCATCCGTTCCATCAATAACGTCGTCGATATCGGCAATTATGTGATGCTACTTACCGGACAGCCTTTAAATATGTATGACCTCGATAAGATGGGACAAGAAGACCTCCATGTCGTCGATGATTACGAAGGGCCCTTCCTGGCCATGGATGGCAATACATATGAGTTACAAAAAGGCGATTTGCTTGTTTGTTCCAAAGACACCCCCTCTTGTCTAGCCGGGGTCATGACAAGTCAGTCTTGCCGCGTCGATGAAAGTAGCAAAAACATCGTCGTCGAGGCCGCTTATTTTAAGGCTTCTTCCATCCGTCATACCTCTAACCGCATCGGATTAATGAGCGATTCCTCGCTTCGCTTCTGCAAGGGCATAAGTCCCGACCAAAGCGAGCATGTCTTTGCTTTGGTTAGCCATCTTCTCGTTACTTTGGCTAGTGCCAAGGTCATCGAGGAAACATCCCTTTATGATCAATTCCCCCATCAGGAAAAAGTCATTCATACAAGCCTAGGCTATATCAATTCCAGGCTTGGCACTTCCTTTAGCCTTGATGAGGTGGCGGAAGTCCTTAGACGCGACTATTTCAAAGTCGAAGTCGAAGGCGAAGAACTTACCCTTACCGCCCCGAAATGGAGAATCGATATCGACTTAGCCGCCGACATCACCGAAGAAGTCATTCGTTTAAAAGGATATGAAAACGTCCCCGCCGTGTTAATGGAAGGGAGGGTCGAACCCCAAGGCTTAAGCTTAGAGCAGCAGAAAGAAAGGGCCGTCCGGCGTTATCTTACTAGCCAAGGCCTAAACGAAATCCTGACCTATACCCTTGTTTCGCCGAAAGAGATCGGAGAATTTGCCTATTTAGGCAAAGATGAGCCGTTAAAACTACTTAACCCCATCACCGTCGACCATTCCTTGATGAGGATCAATTTGCTACCTTCGGTCATCGCCTCGGTTGCTTATAACGGGGCACGTCAGGAACATGATTGCCCGATGTTCGAAATTAGCGACGTCTATTCGAAACTAGGCAAATCCAAACGTCTTGCCTTTGTCCTTTCGGGAAATAAAAAAGGGGCAGGGCGACTTGGCGAAACGCCTTATTCTTTCTATGACGCCAAAGGCTTATTGGAAGGCGTGCTATCGTTACTAGGAATCAAGGAGAACCGTTATAAGATTTTGCCTTTTGATTTAGGTGGGAACGAATTCCATCCCGGACGTTCGGCCAAAGTCATGATCGGCAAGGATTTAATCGCCGTTATCGGCGAAATCCATCCTAGCTGCGGTAAAGCGCTAGGCGTCAAAGGGGCGATTTTAGGGGAAATCGATTTAGGTTACCTCTTTTCTCTCCGCGCCGGCCAAATCAAAGCCAGCGTCCCACCTCGCTTCCCTTCCGTTAAGCGTGACCTTGCCTTGCTTGTCCCCTCTTCTACCGTTTACGAAGATCTAAAACGGGAAATCCTGCGGGCCGATTCCTTAATCAAAGTAGCTGAGATCTTCGACGTCTATGAAGGCGAACGCCTCCCCGAAGGAAAGAAATCCATCGCCATCTCCTTGACTCTTTCCGATCCGGAAAAGACATTGAAGGAAGAAGAGATCGTATTTGCTCTCAATAAGGCCATTAACGCGGTCAAAATCAAATTCGGCGCGGAGGTTAGACAATGACCTTCTATCGCAGCGAAATCACCATCAATAAGCCCCTTCTTTTCGATGCGGATATCGATTTGTCGGATGCTTGTTTAAGCAAAGCTTATCCTTTGCTAGGAATCGGCAAAACCCATTTCAAAGGAAGCATCATGAAAATAGACGGCATCCTCCATTTACTAGGGAAATTGGATTCGCTTTTGACTCTTTCCGATGCGCGGACCTTGCGCCGGGTTTCTTATCGCCTTGAAAAAGAAGTCGAATGCGACTTACTTTCTTCCGAAGAAGAGGAAGGGGAAGGTTATATTTTCCCCGAGAACAGGATTGAACTAAGCGAAGTCGCCTTAAGCCTCATCCTCACCTATATGCCACGGACCTACTCAACCAAAAAACTCACCAAGGAAAGCGGCGAAGGCTATACCGTTTATTCCGAAGGCGACGAGACACCTTTCGGCAATGCCTTCTCCTCTTTGAATCCCGATGACTTTGAATGAAAAGGGTGTATAATCCTTTTTGCCTGGTCCATTAGCTCAGCTGGTCAGAGCGTTCGACTTATAATCGAAAGGTCCGGTGTTCAAGCCACCGATGGACTACCAAAGCCTTCTTACCACCTCGTCTTGGGGTGGTTTTTCTTTGCCCCATAAAAATTATTTAAAAAATCCCCTAATTCCCCTTGCCTAAAAACGCAAAGGTGGGTAACATATTGGTGCAGGTGGGAAAAAGTGGGAAGAAGTTTCAACGGAAAATACTACCGTAACCTCGATAATAAAGGCCGTTTGTTGCTTCCTTCCGCCCTTCTTGAGAAAGAAAGGCCCACTCTCTACGTCCTTTCTGGGTTCGATGGCTGCCTTGCCGTCTACCCGGAAGAGGAATATGAGGAACTTATGGCGAAATTAAGGAACCTCGACTTCCGTAATCCCGCCGATAGGGCCTATATCCGTGACGTCACCTCCTCCACCGTCAAATTAAAATTCGACGGGGCGGGACGAATCCTCCTTGGCAAAGACATTTGCCGCGAATATGGATTCGAAACCGAAGTCACCATCATCGGCGTATTAGACCACTTCGAAATCTGGGACAGCGCTTCATATTCGGCTTATTGCCTAAGCAACGGCTTACATTCTAACCAAGCCAATCGGAGATCATGATGGAACATTATTCCGTATTGCTACATGAAGCGATCGACGCCTTGGATATCAAAAGTGGCGGAACTTACGTTGACTTAACCCTAGGTCGTGGCGGACATTCCGCGGCGATCCTAAGGAAATTAAAAGAAGGTCACCTCTATTGCTTCGATAAAGATGCAAGCGCCCTCAAAGAAAGCTCTCCGCGGCTAGAAAAAGTCGGCTCTAACTTCACTCTTATCCAAGCTGACTTCTCTTCCGTTAAGGAAGCCTTAGCCAAAGAAGGCGTGACCTTAGTCGATGGCATCATCGCCGACCTTGGCGTCTCCTCCCCTCAATTCGATGATCCAAACCGCGGCTTCTCCTACCGTTATGAAGCTAGGCTAGACATGAGGATGGACCAAAGCCAAGCCCTAGATGCCTACGAAGTCGTCAATTCCTACCCCTTGGAAAGACTCATCCAGATCCTTCGCGATTATGGGGATGAAAAAGACGCCTATAAAATCGCCTCCAATATCGTCAAAAGGAGACAGATCAAGCCTATCGTCACCACCTTCGATCTGGTGGACGTCGTCAAAGAAAGCAAGACGCAAAAAGAGCTTTCCAAAAAAGGCCATCCCGCCAAGCAAACCTTCCAAGCTATCCGGGTTGAGGTAAACGGCGAGATGAAAGCCCTGGAAAAGATCCTAGAAGTCGCCCCTAGCTTACTGAGTCGCGGTGGCAGGCTTGCCATCATCACCTTCAATTCCAATGAAGACCGATTGGTCAAAACCAAATTCGCCTCTTTATCGGTAATCCAAGGCGACCGCAAAGGATTCCTTCGTCCCGAAGATATCCAAAAGCCGCAATATTCCACCCTCACCCATAAACCCATTACCCCAAGCCAAAAGGAGTTAGAAGAGAATAACCGTTCCCTTCCCGCCAAGCTTAGGGTCCTCATCAGAAATTAAGAAAGGAGAACCCCATGAAAGACAAGCTCGTCAAAACCGGACACCGTCGCCATTATTATGCCTTACGTCGCTTTTCGAAAATGGCTTTTGCCATTGCCATTATGGCTTTAGTCGCCTCTGTCCCCGTCGCCATCGCCTATGGGGTATCCGTGGCCGAAGCCAAAGCCGAATCGGCCAAAACCGAAAATAGTGAGGAACAAAATAGCCAATTCCAGGAGATTTCGACCTCACTAGCCTAAATTGCCCTTTGACCAAAGCCACCGGTTTTTCTTTCCCTCCCTTTTTACCGGTGGCTTTTCTTATCCCATTTTTAGCCCAATAAAACGACTAATTTTCTCTCATTCCACCTTTAAAATAGACTTAATGTCTATTACAATAAGCGCATGGAAAAACCTTTAATGTGCCTTGATCTTTCCGATGGCAGCGCCAAAGTCTTAATCGGATATAACGTCGGGGGAGAACCCGTCGTCGCATTTTCCGATGAGCATAATATCGATGGGGCGATTAAAGGCGGCGGCGTCTCCGACCCCGAAAGGCTAATCGAGATCGTTTCCTCTTTCCATGAGGTCTCCGATCCTTCCACCAAATTTTCCGTTTCCGTCTCTAGCGGCATCTGCCTCTTGTTGCCTCCTATCGGCTTGAAGGTATATGCCCTAGACCAAACCACCAACGTCGTTTCCGAGACGAGTGAGATCTCCAAGACCGATATCACCAACTTGATGTCGATGGCTTCGAAATTCTCCCTCCCCGATCCCCACACCGCGATTGTCGATATCATTCCCGATGAATTCATCCTCGAATCGGGGGAAAGATATGCCAATCCCCCATTAGGGAAAGTCTCACGTCGCCTTGGCATGAAAGCGAAGATCTTCGTCATGCCTGAATCCGTCTTAAACGCTTATAAACGCGTCTTAAACCAAGCCGGCATGCGTCCCCTTCGGATCGGCTTAACCCCTTATTGCCAAGCCGAATTATTCAAGACCTATCCCAATTTGCCGACTTCCTATCTTCTTGTCGATATCGGGGCAAAACTGACTTCCGTCTCCTTAATCGGGGATGGGTCATGCTACGCGTCGACTTCGTTCATGCTCGGCGGGGATGACCTAACGGGGGAAATCGCCGAAGCCTTCCAAATCGAATTTTCCTATGCCGAGAATCTGAAAAAAGATTATGGCTATGACACCAGGGAAAACAAATTGAACCCGCCTTTATTACCCGGGCAAAGCGAGCTCACCCAAAACGAACTCAACCAAATCATCGAAGCCCATTTCGAGCGACTCGACTCGATGCTTCATAACGCCATCTCGACGATAATAATGTCATATGGCGGCAAATTAAACGAGCTTCCCATCATCTTCACCGGTGGCGGCTCATCTTTATATGGAATCTCTTCCTTGTTTGCGAAGACTTTCCGCGAAAGGGCCCTCTTCTTCCCCGAAATCCGCTCGATTGGGGCCAGGGAAAGGGGATTTAGCCCCTCTCTAGGCATGATCTTAACCGCCTCAAGATATATGGGGTCGCTTGAAGATAATCTCCGCGGGGTCACTTCCTTAACCCGTCCCCGCGTCGAAAAAGAGGGCACCAAAACGGTCAGGAGTTCACGTCCTGATATCGATAACCTATAAGGAGGAACCTAGCTATGGACTTAGATAATTTCGAACCGGTCGCCCGCATTGTCGTCATCGGCATCGGCGGGGCTGGCAATAACGCGGTCAACCGCATGATGGACGAGAATATCGAAAACGTCGAATTCTATGTTTTAAATACCGATAAGCAAGCCCTTGCCACCTCCAAAGCCCCTAACCGCATCGTCATCGGGGAAGAGGTTACCTCAGG
>CAJOML010000029.1 GCA_905235705.1 uncultured Bacilli bacterium
ATTTTAACCATATAAATAATATCAAAAAAATAATTAAAATGCCCATTTCTGAGCATTTTTGCGGTTTTTCGCATATTCCACTTTGTATCAAAGTATGTATACGATTATGGCGCGCCCGAGCCGACTCGAACGGCTGGCCTTAACCTTCGGAGGGTTACGCTCTATCCAACTGAGCTACGAGCGCAGGGAATGGTGCCCAAGGTGAGATTTGAACTCGCACAGCTGTTAACTACTCGCCCCTGAAACGAGCGCGTCTACCGTTCCGCCACTTGGGCATCCGAATAACTATACATTTAGTTATCGA
Source organism: uncultured Bacilli bacterium (assembly GCA_905235705.1). Classification (GTDB taxonomy): domain Bacteria; phylum Bacillota_I; class Bacilli_A; order RFN20; family CAG-826; genus Alloenteromonas. Next base: position 305 of record CAJOML010000029.1, read on the forward strand.
AAAAGTCGATTATCCTTTTCATCGTTTTGGGATCGTCTTGATTGAGAACGGAGTAATCGATTTCGTGTTTTAAATCGCGCTTAATTCCGAAGATGTGGTATTTGTTTTTAAGCTCTTCATAATACGCGACGGAAGCATTGCTCCAATAAGGCTGATGCCCTTTGTTTTGAGTTACCCAAAAGGATACGTTTGGATTTTTCACTTCTTTCTTGAAATGGAATAAGCAGTCTTGGCTAGGGCAAGTCTTATCATTCTCGTCTTGAATATATAAGACTTTTGCCTTGGTTTGATTCATTAGCGACGTGACATCAATATTTCCATATTTACCAAACTTCATCTTTTGGTAAAGAAGGATAGAGTTCTTAAATTTAGCCGAGGACGGGGACGAAGAAACCATCGCTTGATAAACCGAAGGGAAGCCAGCCATGGATACGCTTTTGCTAACCCCATATTCGGGAAGCAAGGCAGTTAATGCCATATATCCGCCCCAAGAATGTCCCCAGGCATAAATATCTAGCCCTTTGGCTAAAGGGTCGCTGTTTAAGAAATCGAAGAAGACTTTTTGGTCTAGGGCAGCTTGAGCTAAATTTCCGATACATGTCCCTTCTGAAATCCCGCACCCCGTATTATCGTAAGCATAAACAAGATATCCTTGCTTTGCTAAGGCGGAGATCTCGCGGCTATAAGCGCGGTGCCCCGCCCCTAAGCCATGGAAAAACACAATCAAGGCTTTATATGGCCCCTTCCCGAGGAAATATCTTTCCCCGCGAAGTTCCCATTTGCCACTATAAAAAGAAAAAGGGGAAGTATGTACACCAAAATCTTCGCCCTTAAAATACATTAACTGTGGCGCACCATCACCTCTGAAGCCGAGGTTCTTGCGAATCATCGAGCCGACAATAGGAACGAAAATCATTTCTTAATCCTCTTGCCAAATAGCAAATGCCTTATGGCGGCTAGATAATGAGAGTTGGCCATATCGACGATGACCTGCGCATAACGGCTATTGATCCCCGCCACGGAAATATTACGGATGGGGCTTTCTAAGAAACCGACTTCCATCATTTTCGCATTGGAAGCGCCGCCAAAACGGGCTTTTGCTTTTTTTGCAATGATCCTACCGATAAAGGTATGGCGAATGTTGGAGAAGGTCGAATTCAAATCATAGGGGCCTTCGTCGCGATTTCTTTCAACGGGGATGCGCCGTCCGATCAAATATTCAAAGTCATTATCATATTGGATGAAACCATCGCTTGGGAGGTTGTAATAGCTTGGAACTTTAAGACGCAAGGAAGCGACCTTATCCTCGCTTTCGATATGGATGCTGGCTTCGGATTTGACGTTTTCGCAATCGTCACAGACCTGAATCGAATAATCACCCGCTTCGACTTTAAAATGATCATCTTCCAAATCGTAATGGGAGAAAGATAAATAAGGAACATCGATATGGACGATGCTAGATTGTCCAGGAGCGAGGTTGACCTTGCGGAAACCAAGTAACGTCCTAAGCGGTTTAAAGGCGTTCCCTTTAGGAGGGGCTTGGTAAATCTGCACAACCGTTTTAGCTTCAATGGAAGAGATGTTCTCCACTTTGACGGCCACATCGAGAATCTCTCCTTTATTGAGTTTCTTCGTCGACAAAACAGGAGCCCCAAATTTGAACTTAGCATAACTTAGGCCATAGCCAAAGGGATAATTCACCGGGATTTTGGCGGTCGTGTAATAGCGATATCCGACATAAATCGACTCACGGTAAAGGGAAACATTCTCGGTGCCAGGATAAAAGCCGAATGAAGGTACGGTGTAGGCTCTAGTCGGCCAGGTTTCGGAAAGTCTTCCGCTAGGGCAAACTTGCCCCATCAAAACGCGGTAGATGGCTTCTCCCCCGCCTTCGCCAGGGAAATGGGAGAGAAGGATGGCCTTGGCTTTATCTTTAAAAGGCAACTCAACCGGAGCGCCGACATTTAAAACGACGATGATATTTTGGTTTACTTCGTAGATGGCGTTAAACAAAGCGATTTGGCTTTCGGGAAGTTGCAAAGAAGAACGGTCATAGCCTTCGCTTTCGCCGCTTCCGGTTTGGCCAAGGAAAAGGATGACACGTCCTGCCCTAGCCGCCATATCCACGGCGTCAATGGATAAGGAAGCGTCTTCCTCTCCATCGAGGCGATATCCGGGAGAGAAGAAAACCGAATTTTCGCCATGCCAAATCACCGCCGAGTTATAGAAAGAATCCAATTGATATGGATTCATCCGCGAAGATCCTCCACCCCCATAATTCGGGGTACGGGCAAGCTCGCCGATAATGACTGTTTGTTTTAATGTTTTTAACGGCAAAACCCCATCGTTTTCCAATAATACAAATGAATCGGCGGCAACTTTGACGGCGAATTCATGCGCTTCCTGGGCATAACAAGTATGATGACGGATGTTGCCATTACAACGCTTAAAGAGCTTGACCATTCGCCTTGCCGAATCATCAACCATGGCTTCCGATAAGACGCCGCGGTAGACCGCTTTTTTTAACGCCGACCGACGAGATTGGAAACAAGGCATCTCTAAATCCAAACCATGGTTATGGGAACGGATATAATCATTGGTGCCACCCCAATCCGACATAACGACGCCGTCATAATTCCAAGCGCCTTTAAGAGTGTCTAGCAAAAGATAATCATTGTCGGAAACATAGGTCCCGTTGACCTTGTTATAAGCGGACATTACAGCCCAAGGCTTAGCTTCCTTGATGGCGATTTCAAATGGCTTAAGGTAGATTTCATGAAGGGCTCTTTTGTCAACGATCGAATCATTGACCATCCGATAGCTCTCTTGGTTATTACAGGCGAAATGTTTGATACAGGCCCCGACCCCTTGGCTTTGGATGCCTTCAACAAAAGCGGCCCCCATCTTACCGGCGAGCAAAGGATCTTCGGAATAATATTCGAAATTCCTCCCGCAAAGGGGATTGCGTTTGATGTTCATGCCCGGGGCAAGCAATAGGCGGGTGTTGTTATCGCGGCAAATCCGTCCCATCGTTTCCCCTACTTCATGAACCAAATCGGTATCGAATGTGGAAGAAAGGGCAACCGGGGCCGGGAAACAAATCGATTGCATGGGGGTCGCTTTGGACATATCCCCATCGCCTTCATATTTGACTAGCCCCAAAGGGCCATCGTGAAGTTCGACCCCGGGTAGCCCAATACGACTAACGCCATGGGTTTTCCAATTCCCATTGCCATAAAGGAGGTGGAGTTTCTCCTTGAGAGTAAGTTCTTCTTTTTTGTTTCTACGTGCCATTGGCAATATTATTCACTTTTTAAAAGACAAATAAAACCTTTAGTGGTTTTAAGATAGGTCCTATAATTGAATTCATGAAGAAAACAATTTATCTAGCCGGCGGATGTTTCTGGGGTGTCCAAGCCTACTTCGATCAATTAAAAGGGGTGATTTCCACCAGAGTCGGTTACGCTAACGGACGCACCGCTTTCCCTAAATACGAAGAAGTCAAATCAGGGAAAACCGGCCATGCCGAAACCGTCAAAATCGATTATGACGACCAAGAGATTACCATTTCCGATTTATTGGAACATTATCTCCGTTTCGTTGATCCTTATTCATTAAATAAACAAGGTCACGATGAAGGCACCCAATATCGGACCGGCATTTATTACACCGATATCCTTGACGGGGTCGAAGCCGAGGCCTATCTCCACGAACACCTCGAACCTGGCTATGTCATCGAGATCGAGAAAATGCTTAATTTTTTCCCTGCCGAGGCCTATCACCAGGACTATCTAAAAAAGAATCCCGGCGGTTATTGCCACGTGAATCTTAATCTACTTAAACCAGAAGAAAAGAAAAGCTAAATCCCGTAAAGATAAAAAATAATGGCGATTTGCCATTATTTTTTGTTTCCGAAGAAGTGTTCTTCAACCTTTAAACACAGGTAATGGTAGATTGGGAGATGGAGCTCTTGAACCTTGAAGGTCTCGCTTTCATCTACCGCGATGAGGGTATCGGCAAGACGCCCAAGTTCGCCACCACCTCGACCAGTTAAGCCGATGACGGTGACACCTTTTGCTTTGGCAACCTTTGCCGCCGCGGCAACGTTTTTGGCATTGCCTGAAGTCGAGATGCCAAGGAAGGCATCGTTAGCTTCCCCATAGACATTGACTTGCTGGGCGTAAACATATTCAGCCCCATTCATCACATCATTAGAGAATGCGCTGTTTAATCCGGCGTGATTATGCAAGGCGATGACTGGTAGACCTTGTTGCAAAGAAGAAGCGATCTGACCGGTTGGGTCGAATTCGTTGATCTTGTTGGCAAGCTCTTCCCCAATAGGGCGATGGTTTTTAAAGCCTTTCATTAATTCGCCGGCGATATGATCGGCGTCAGAACAACTTCCGCCATTGCCGCAAACGAGCAACTTACCGCCTTTTTCATAGGAGGCAATTAGCTTTTCCGCCGCTTCTTCTATCGCTTTTTTGCTAGAGGAAAGAACGGGGTAACGAGAAATCAATTCATCAATGGTATAGGTGAACATCTTAGTCTAATGCCCCCTCTACATCATAACTTTCCGGTTGATAATAGAAGACCTGGGTGCCTTCGTTTTCGAAAGCGAAAGGAACTTCGAGCAAGTCTTTTAATTCTTTACGCAAGGCTTTTCTTTTGCCAACGGGGACATAGAAAAGAAGGAATCCGCCTCCGCCGGCGCCAAGCAATTTGCCACCGAGGGCGCCGATTTTTTTCGCACGCTCATAGATTTGGTCAATGGCATCGGAGGAAACGGAGTTAGAAAGGCTACGTTTGATTTGCCAAGCTTCATCAAGAAGACGGCCAAACTCATCCAAATCGGAAGAAGGTTCTTCCAATATGGCTTGGGCGCGGTCGACCATTTCCAGCATCGCCAAAAGTTCAGGGGTGCGGTCGCGCTTCTCGGCAAGTAGGTCTTTTTGGATTTCCGAAGAAACACGGGTAAAGCCGGTGAAGAAAAGCATCAAACGGTCATTGAGTTGTTTCTTCCTTGAGGGAGAAATAATGACGGGGCGGACTTGGAATCCATGTTTATCGAAATCGATGCGATTCAATCCGCCAAAAGATGCCGCGATTTGGTCTTGCCATCCACCTGCTTCATTACAAAGGGTGCGTTCAAGATAAATCGCGTCTTGGGCAAGGTCTTTTTTGGAACGGTATTTTCCTTTCATGCAATAGAACGCATTAAGCATGCCCACGGCAAAAGAAGAAGATGTTCCTAGCCCCGTGCGAGCCGGAAGGTCGGCGTCATAGGAAAGGCGAAGTTCATGCATATCGAGCATCCTCATCGCTTCGCGAATGGCGGGATGATCGATTTGGTCGACGCTGACAACTCTTTCGGTTTGCGAATAGACGAGCTCAGTCGTGTAATCAAAAAACCTCGGAAGATGCCGGACATTGACGTAAGCATATTTATCGAAGGTCGTTGAAATCACGGCACCACGATATTTCTCGAAAAACGATGGGATGTCGGTTCCACCGCCAAAGAAACTCATGCGAAAAGGTGTTTTGGTAATAATCATGGGCAAAAATGGAAAGCGCCTCGAAACAGGCACTATCCTCCTTATAGATAATATTTAGCTAAGACCTTAAGGTCTTTTTCGTCTAATTCATAGACAAGGGGTTTGCCCGTAGGAATCTCGACCGAGATGATTTGCTCGGGGGTGAGATGTTCAAGCATCATGACAATCGCGCGGAGGGAGTTGCCATGAGCCGCGATAAGGACTTTGTGGCCAGCCTTGATTTCGGGGGCGATTTTCTCATCGAAATAAGGTTTGACACGGGCGGCAGTGTCGATCAGGCATTCGGTAAGAGGGCAATCTTGGATTGTCATCTCGCCTTTGGCGATAAGGTCTTGGTAAATCTTTTGATTGCCAGGCCATCTCTCATCTTCTTTGGTTAAGGCAAGGGGGGGTACATCGGCGCTACGACGCCAGATGTGAACTTGTTCATCTCCCCATTTTTGGGCGGATTCGGCTTTGTTAAGACCTTGGAGAGCGCCATAATGACGTTCGTTTAGGCGCCAGGAATAGAATTTGGGAACGCTATCCCATTCGCCCATTTCCTTGAGGGCATATTCCATCGTCTTGTTAGCTCTTTCCAAAGAGGAAGAGAAAGCGATGTCAAAGGAATATCCTTTTTCTTTTAATAATCGACCTGCCTCGTGGGCTTCTTTGACACCCTGTTCAGACAGATGGACGTCAGTCCAACCAGTGAAAAGGTTCTTGAGGTTCCACTCGGATTGGCCGTGACGGATTAAGACTAATTTAACCATTTTAAAAATCCTTTCGATGGCCATATTATACCAGTCCTGCACACGTATGTGCGGGAAATTAAAGGGGCAGAAGAAAACCCATCGCAGTATGATGGGTCAAGAAGCCTTATTTCTTGTAACGTTTCATCCAGTTTAGATATTCCCCGGATTCAACGTTTTCAAGCCACTTCCGATTTTCGAGATTCCACCGGATGGTTTCGGCAATACCCGTGTCGAATGTGTATTGGGGCTTCCATCCTAATTCGGTTTCCAGTTTATGCGGATCGATCGCGTAACGACGGTCATGCCCGAGACGATCTTTGACAAAATCGATAGATTCATCACCTTTGCCTAAAGCTTTCAAAATCGTCCGTACCACTTCGAGGTTGCTACGTTCATTATGACCGCCGACATTGTAGACTTCGCCATCTTTTCCCTGACGGAGGATTAAATCGATTGCCTCGCAATGATCATAGACATGTAGCCAATCACGGACGTTCTTGCCATCTCCATAGACGGGGAGTTTTTCGCCTCTAGAAGCCTTCTGGATCATCAAAGGAATGAGCTTCTCCGGGAATTGGTAAGGACCGTAGTTATTAGAGCAACGGGAAATGGTGCAAGGAAGCCCATAGGTGCGGTGATATGCTAGAACAAGCAAATCGGCACTCGCTTTCGAAGAAGAATATGGGCTTGAGGTATGAAGAGGGGTGGATTCGGTAAAAAGCAAATCGGGACGATCTAAAGGAAGGTCGCCATACACTTCATCGGTAGAGACTTGGTGATATCTATTGATTCCATATTTACGGCAAGCGTCCATCAAAGAAGCGACACCCAAGATATTCGTTTCGAGGAAAATCTCCGGGTTTTCGATGGAACGGTCAACGTGGGATTCGGCCGCGAAATTAATTACATAATCAAATTTTTCTTCGGCGAATAATTTATCCACGCCTTTGCGGTCGCGGATATCTAATTTCACAAATTTGAAGTTGGGTCTATCACTAATCGGGGCAAGGGTCTCCATGTTGCCGGCATAAGTCAAGGCATCGAGACAGACATATTGGTCTTCAGGATGCTTCTTTGTCATTAAATGGAGGAAATTGCCGCCGATAAAGCCAGCTCCTCCCGTAACAAGAAATATCATTTTGCCTCCTCTAATTCTATGAAAAATCTTTTTAATGCGTCTTGCCAACTTGGCAAGAGAGGGAAACCGGAACTAATTAATTTTGACTTATCCATCCTAGAATTGAGGGGCCGCTTAGCTTGGCCGGGATAGGCCTTGACATATTCTTCGGTGTCCACAGGGACGATGGTGACAGGTAATCTTGCTTCTTGAAAAATAGCTCGGGCAAAAACGGCCCAAGAACAAAATCCTTCATTCGAGGCATTGTATGTACCGTATTTATCCGTCTGAGCCATGTCAACGAGAAGCTTTGAAAGATCACGCGTATAGGTCGGCGAGCCAATTTGGTCAGAAACAACTTGAATTGTTTGGTGGGTTTGGCCAAGACGGATCATTGTTTTAACAAAATTGTTTCCATTAATGCCAAAAACCCAAGAGGTCCGAACGATAAAATGTTTTTTGTATGACCTAACGAAATTTTCCCCTTCCGCTTTCGTTCTCCCGTAAACGGATGCGGGATTAAGAAGATCGTCTTCTTTGAAAGGTAGTTTCCCTTTTCCAGAATAAACATAATCAGTCGATATAGAAAGAATAGTGGCATCAATTTCTTTGGCGGCTTCAGTTAAATATTTTGGAACCAAAGCATTAATTCGGTATACAAGGTCAGGGAACTGTTCGGCCTTATCGACAGCCGTCCATGCGGCATTATGAAAAATGACTTTTGGGCAAAGTTTTAAAACAAAAGTTTTAACGCTCTTTTCATCGGTGAGGTCAAGTTCGTCCTTATCCGTACCGATGACATGCGTAAAACCACGGCTGACAAGTTCTTTCACAACGTCATAACCAAGTTGTCCTTTGGCGCCAGTTACTAATATTGGGTCGTTGAAACTTAACATTTGAAGAATATTCCGCTTTCTTTAAGAGTCTTTCTATTGGCATCTTTCTCTGATAGAAGAAGCTCTCCGCAATCCGGCCAAGAAATTCCAATATCAGGGTCATTATAAGCGATTCCACCCTCATCTTCCGGATGGTAAAAGTCATCACATTTATAAACGAAGGTTGCGGTTTCTGAGCAAACTAGAAATCCATGGGCAAATCCTTTTGGAATCAAAAACATGCGATTGTTTTTATCACTAAGATACACTCCAACATATTTCCCGTAAGTTGAGCTGCCCTCTCTTAAATCAACGGCAACATCAAATACCTCGCCTTCCAAAACGCGAACCAATTTGGCTTGAGGATAGGTCTTTTGGAAGTGCAATCCTCGCAGAACTCCTTTTTTTGAGCGCGACTGATTATCTTGAACAAAAATGTTGGTAATCCCTTTCTCATGGAACTCTCTTTGGTTATACGTCTCCATAAAATAACCCCTAGCATCACCAAAGACTTTCGGTTCTATAATCAAGACCCCTTCAATGCTTGTTTTTATAATTTCGACCATGCTTTAACCTTCCCAGACGCAACGTTAATCAAATGTCTGCCATATTCATTATTGGCCATCGTTTTGCCAATCCGCTCAAGATCTTCTTTGCGTATCCAACCATTAAGGTATGAGATTTCCTCAGGGCAACAAATCTTTAGCCCTTGATGGGTTTCGATAGATTGAACAAATTGAGCGGCATCCATCATTGATTCATGAGTTCCCGTATCTAGCCAAGCGTATCCACGGCTTAAAAAAGTCACATGCATTTGCCGGGCACGCAAATATAAGTTGTTAAGATCAGTGATTTCTAACTCGCCTCGGGGGGAGGGGACTAAAGTCTTAGCCTTCTCAGATACCCCTTTCGGATAAAAATATAAACCAGTAACAGCATAATTGCTCTTTGGGTTAGGTGCTTTTTCAACAATGTTGGTCGGGTACCCTCGCTCATCAAATTCGCAAACGCCAAAGCGTTCCGGATCATTGACATAATAAGTGTAAATAGTAGCCTCACCTCTCATTGCTCTTTCCACGGAATTCGAAAGGTGCCGACTTAGCCCGTCCCCGAAAAAGATGTTATCACCAAGAATTAAAGCGCAGGGGTTATCGCCAATGAATTCTTCACCGAGGATAAAAGCCTGGGCTAGCCCATCAGGAGACGATTGAGACACGTATGAAAGATTAATACCCAAAGTAGAACCATCCCCGAGGAGGGCCTTAAAACGGGGTAAATCCATCGGAGTAGAGATAATTAAAATATCTTTTATCCCAGCGAGCATTAGGACACTAAGGGGATAATAAATCATTGGCTTGTCATAGATAGGTAGCAACTGCTTTGAAGTTACCAAAGTTAGAGGGTAAAGCCTTGTGCCCGAACCACCGGCAAGAATTATGCCTTTCATCGTGATATTTTTCATGGATTAATAATACGAAATAGCCCGCCAGTACGCAACAAAACCTATTGGCGAAGAGAGGCCGCAATGGCCAAAATCCCATCTTTAAATGTGTAAGCCGGCTTCCAACCAGTATCTTCTTGAAGCTCCTTGATATCGGCACACATCTTCATAATTTGATTTGGGGGATATTCTTTTGCGCCAAAGGAAAGGGCCACATCGATACCTAGCCACTCAGGAACGTTCTCTAAAAAAGAGCGAATAGTTCCGGTTTGCCCGGAGCCAAGCTCATATGTTTTTCCGTCTTTGCCCCTCTCGGCAATAGCCCAAATGGCATCCACGGCATCTTTTGTATAAAGGAAATCCCAAACTTGCTCGCATTTTGTAAGTTCTGGAGAAATGCCGTTTAAAAGTGATTCCACAACATATTGAGTGAGCGAGAGGCTAGAACTATGGGGGCCAAATACCGAAAAAATACGGACCCAATTAAAACGCAAACCAAGTTGGTGGGCTTTCAATTTGCATAAATGGCTAGCCGAAAGTTTAGCCATTCCATACCCGGTCACAGGGCGATATTCCCGAGGATAATCTTCGACTCCCTTCCCATACTCAGCTTGAGATCCGGCGCCAACAAAGCATTTACAACCCATGGCTTTGGCCAACTCAACAGCATCAACTGCTCCTTTGAGGTTCTCCAATTGGAGTTTGACGTCATCACGTCCTGGCCCAATTGTTCCCTGCCAGGCCAAATGAATGAAGGCATCACAACCATCCGGAAGTTCTTTACTTTTTGCGAAAGATTCATATTGATCTAGTGCGCAATCGATAAATTCAAGCTTGCTTTTGTCTACGTAGGCATCTTTATTCACGAAGCGGGCTGGGTTGAGCAAAACGCATTGAATGCCAAATTCTGTCAAACGATTCACTAAAGCCACGCCAATCGTTCCGGTGCACCCCGTAATTACAACTTTTCTAAGTTTAGCGCACATGTTAAATGCCCCACGGTTGTTCAATTCAAAATTGTTATTTTTATACATCTGAGCAAATTATTTTAGAAAATCGATGATTTGCTTTGCCATGTAATCAATCATGGCCTCATTCATCCCGGGATAAACACCAATCCAAAAAGAATTAGCCATTATTTCATCTGTAACGTGCAGGTCCCCGATAACGCGGTAGCCTTCACCGCTTTCCCTCATTTGATCGAAACAAGGATGGCGTGTGAGATTCCCAGCAAAGAGATTGCGAGTCTGAACCCCATGAGATTCAAGATATTTAGTCATGTCGTTTCTTGAATATGGCGGTTTGACATAAATGAGAAAGCCAAACCACGAAGGATCGGAGTTTTGGGTTGCCTCAGGCAAAAGAATTTTCCCCGAAACTGGTTCAAGAGCATCGTGCAGCCTCTTCCAATTTCTTTTACGAGCCTCAATAAAATTGGGTAATTTTTCAAGTTGGGCCAAGCCGACTGCGGCTTGCATTTCCGTAATCTTCAAATTGTAGCCAAACTCAGAATAAACATACTTGTGGTCAAAGCCAAAGGGCAAAGTGCCAAATTGTCCATCAAAACGATGCCCACAGAAGTTGTCGTGGCCAGACGGACAGACACAATCACGACCCCAATCGCGGAATGATTTGCAAATACGATTTAAAATAGGATTATTGGTGTAAACGGCTCCTCCTTCACCCATAGTCATGTGGTGGGCCGGGTAAAACGAAGAGGTTCCGATATCACCAATCGTTCCAGTGAATTTCCACGCGCCATCGATAAAATAACGGGATCCGAGAGCATCACAGTTATCTTCGATTAGCCAAAGGTTGTGTTTTTTGCAGAAATCACGAACTGCTAAAAGGTCGAAAGCGTTACCCAAGGTATGAGCAATCATGACCGCTTTGGTCTTGGATGATAAGGCTTTCTCTAATTCATCGGTATCAATTTCATAACTGGGGAGTTTAACGTCAACGAAAACAGGAATTGCCCCATATTGGATGACTGGAGTAACGGTCGTAGGGAATCCACAAGCCACCGTGATCACTTCATCGCCACGCTTAATTTGTCTTTCCTTAAGGGAAGGGGAGGTCAAAGTCATAAACGCCAATAAGTTGGCAGAAGACCCGGAGGTAGTAGCCAAGGCAAAACGCACTCCTAAAAATTTCGCAAAGCTTTTCTCAAAGGCATCCACATATCTACCGGCCGTGAGCCAAAAATCCAAAGAACTGTCAACCAAGTTGACCAATTCCCGTTCATCATAGACACGGGAGGCATAATGAATATAATCGCCTTCTTTATACTTTTCTTTCTTTGCGGCTTCCTCTTGGTAAAATTCTTTTACAAGTTGTAATATTTCTTCACGTTTTGTCATACGTCTTCCCTTTCATTTTCGAGACATGAGAATTCTATAACAATCTGCCAAACTATGCCATAAAGTCGAAATTAAACTAGATATACCAGCAAATGAGGGAACGTTATCTCGACCAAATCTCATCTTTTTGGCCATAATCGTCGAATTTGTGCGATTTCGGCGTCCCGCAAACCCTCGAAACCAGATACTCTATCGACTTCTTCAGGCCGTGCTTTCTGACGCGCATCCAACGGTAGAGGAAGAAGTTCGCATAGGCCTCCAACTTCGTGTATTTGATGGGGAGTAACATACGAAAATAAATAATAAGTCGTTATTTGCACATGACTGATGGCAGTCAACCTTTGGTATAATCTATTTGGCCTCGTTAGAGGTCAGAAAGAGTCTTCCTCCGAAGGCCGCCTGGGTACTCAGACTTGGCGGTTTGGCTCAGTCGGCCCCCGGAGCAAGCGAACCGCCAAATATGAAGAAACGCGACCGTTTTTGGCCGCTTCGTTGATATTTTTTTGTTATTTGCGATAATGGAGATATGAGAAGAAAACTTGCCGCATTGATCCTACTTCCCATTCTAGTTTGCGACCAAGGTGAAAACGAACATGTTTTATCTTTGTCTGCCGGCTATGTTTTCGGTGTTTCGAAAACCTTAGACGGCCAACCCGCAGGTCGAATGCTCTTCAATGATAGCGTTTATTCTTTCCCGGAGGGGGTTAGTTGGCCAGGGCCCCTTGTCGCAGGGGATCAACTTGTCATTACTTTTGAAGGCGAATATCAGGTGAATCCCTATTATACCTATCCTGCCACTTGCCTCGTTGCGGGCAAAGTGAAAGACTGCAAGTTCTACAAGACCGATATTCTTGGGATTCATCTTGATGATGGGACGATTGCCAGCCACGCCGATCGAATTAGCAGAGAATACCTTTTGGAAAACCAATATGTCATTCTCGATGTCGAAGGAAGATGCATCCCTTTAAATGAATATGATGGGCAAGACCTATTCCTAAGCGTTGATAAGAAGGCGACGGAAGAACATTGCCCCGCTTGCCCAGCAGGGGCGAATTGCGCGGTCTGCGCGACCTATATCGCCGGGCTTTATGCCTATTCCCCGCGTTAAATACATATAATTAAGATATGAGCGAAAGAAGAAACAACGTATTCGGGACGATTTCCCTTGTCTTGATTTCCCTATTGAATCTATTTTTCGCCATCCCCTTTTTCGTCTCCATGCTCATCGAGCAAATTCGTATTGGTGAGGGGACTTCTTTGGAACTCGCCGTCATCCTCATTTGGGTTTTGGGGGCGTTATTATCCGTCCCTTTTATCGTCTGCGTCGTCTTTACCATCATCTCCATCGTCAAAAGAGATTATTTGCCTAAGATCATCATCAACCTCTCGCAAATTGCCCTTTACTTGGTTTTCTTTATTCTCGCCAATGTCTGGATTGTCCTTTGACGCCATCTCCTTTTCTTTTCTTCGGTAAGAAATAAGTTGGTATAATGTTTTGCGGCCCTATGAAAAAGCCAAAGAAAATCTGTTACTATACCGACGCCTTAAACGACGATTTCGCCGGTACTAAAATCACCAAACGTCCTTTGCCTGAGAACTACAAGTTCGTCAACAAGGACCCCTTTTCTCGTTTCTTTTCCTTTTTCATCTATTGGATTATCGCCGTCCCCATTCTCTTCTTACCCGTCAAATTGATTTTCGGGATTAAGGTCAAAGGGCGGAAAAACCTCAAAAGCGTCCGCCGCAAAGGCGTTTTCTTCTATGCCAACCACACCCAAATCGTCGATGCGATGCTCATTCAACTTTATGTTGCCGGCCCGAAGCGGACTTATATCGTGGCCGATCAAGACGCAACCTCCATCAAAGGCATCCGTTATTTGGTGAAGTCGCTTGGCTGCATCCCCGTCCCCGAAACCAAAGGCGAACACGAAAAATTCATCGATGCCATCTCTTACCGCATCAAGCAGAAGCGGGGCATCTCCATTTTCCCCGAAGCCCATATTTGGCCCTATTCCACCCATATCCGTCCCTTCGGCGACGCATCTTTTGTCTATCCTTCTGAGCTAGGTGCCCCGGTAGTCCCGGTATGCGTGACTTACCGTCAACGTAAATTCTTCAAAAACCGCAAACCGGCGATGACGGTCCATGTCGGCAAGCCGATCCTTCCCGATATGAAAATATCGTTAATGGAACGGAAAAAAGAGCTTCGCCAACGCGTCTATGACTTCATGCTCGACATGTCCTCGGAAAATGAAAACGAGGAATATATCGCCTACGTTAAGGCCAAGAAAGAAGGAGACGACCCCCTCTAATGAGGGAAAATCCTTGTAAGCGCTTTAAATGATGTTAAACTTATTCGAGGAATACCTCTATGGATAAAAAACAAAAATTGCTTCTTATTATTGGCGGAATCGCCGAAATCATCATCGTCGTTTTCTGCCTCGTCGTTTCAATATTGGTGATGGTCAAATGGATTCCCGATTCCACACCCGAACAGCTCGTCAAGGCCAATGGCCCCTTCATCGGCACCCTCCAAGGAAACAACGTCCTCTTCCTTTGCACCATCGTCCTCCCCTTGTTCGTCATCCTTGCCATCGACGTCATCTACCTGATTATGTATGCCACCAAGCGCGAATCCGCCCTTTCCGATAAAGAGCGCGATGCCATCGAAGCGGCAGCTAAGGAAGAAGCCAGGCTTGAAGTCCTCCGCGAAATGGAAGAAGAAGCCAAAAAAGATACCAAGGCTTAATCCCAACCTAAAATCAGCGAAAGGGTCTGTGACCCTTTTTCTTTTGCTTGCATATTCGTAAGCGCTTACAATCCATTGTTGACCTGCGCGCCCGTGGGATTTAGACTATATACGCAAAAGATACTCTCTTCTGCGTCAGCGACTGGACTTCACTAGATCGGGCAATCTGGTGGAAAAAAGCCGATGACAGGGCAAAAATTGAGACAAATGAACCTTTCGATGGCAATTTTCAAAATTGCCTTCGGATACCAGATAGGAGATATTTGCCATGGGAGAAAATAAGTTTTCTTCGCCTAACGCGTATGCGGGTAATAGGCGAGGACGCAAGATCGCCGCAATCGTCGGAGGCACTTGTGCTTTCGGTGCAGGGATCATCATCCTCATCGCCTTTTTGATGACCTCGTCTTCATTTACGACCGTCATCGACCAATCCAAACACGCCGAAGACGCGGTTTTTCTGCATTTAAAACCGAGCCCCTCTGCTAGCGAAAGCGCCATCTTGATCGCCGATCCAATCGATAAAGCTTGGACCTCGACCGCGAAGACCGTGCTTTCTTGGTATGAGGATGTCAAAAAACAAGAAAATGGGTTAACCGGAACCCAAATCCTTACCCGTGATGGGATCGACAATGAACAACTTGCCTGGTGCAACTCGTTCTATTTGAACAATTCCTCCCCGGATAAGGCTTTGAGCTATCAGTTCAATCTCTCCCTTTCCAATTATCAAAAACCTTCTAATGATGCTGTCTCAATCTACAACTATATCCGTATTGTCGTTGCCGTTGAGCAAAACGGTGTTGAAGAGCGCTACTGGTATGCCGCTCGTTCCTCCACCCAAGGCACCGATGAAGGCGCTTCCGATTATCGCGAAGCCGTCTCCAAGGTGACAACCAATGACGAAGGATATCGCGTCTCGCTCTTTAGCGATGGCGAAACAAAATATTGCGAAATCTTCGGTGATGATTCCATTCTCACCTTTGAAAACGCAATTCAACCGGGCCAAACGACCAGGTTCTCTATTATTGCTTATCTTGAAGGTGAAGATCCTGATTGCAGAGGAAACCCACCTAAGGGTGAAAGCTTTGTCTTAAAAGGTGATTTTGCACTAATCTAATCGTGCCACTCCAATGAAATCCAAACACGAAATGAAAAAGCACCGCCGCCGGCTGTTATTGGCTGGTATTTTGACCACTTCATTGACTTTCGTCAGCGGTTTAACTGCGACTTTCGCATGGATTTCGCTTACCCCATTTGCCTCAACCCCCGATTTAAAATTCGGGATCGCCGAGGATGCTGGTGCCACTTTGTGGATGGGTTATGTGGACGATGCGGGGCAGTACCAGTTCCCCGAGAACATCGTTTATGATGATGCCGGATTAGAGAGCGTTTTCCCCTCTTATGACCACAGCAAGGGTCTTGATCCCGTATCCGGGATGAACTCTCGCATTGACGAAAATGGACTACCAAAACTGACCGGATCATATCGTGGAGGTGACGACATCGCCACCTTCCATGAAGCCGAAGGAGGATATCACCAGTTCGAATTCGCCTTTAAATGCGATCACGATTGCTGGGTCTATCTCTCTCCGCAAAGCAAATTGACGCCTAATGTCGAAGCTAACCAAGCGACCGCTTCCGATAAGGAAAAAGACGCTGATAAACTCAACGAGGCAGTGAATTGCTTGCGCGTATCCTTTGCTTCCGATTCTGGCTACTACGTTGCTAGGAGCAAGGAGGCGGATTACGAGGTGAATTACGGCGGTCTTCTCGATGTCTTGCCTTACGATGGCTATTATGATCATCGCGATGGCAAGGAAGTCGTCTATGGGCAGTATAGCGGTACTCCTAAATATGATGAAAACGTAGTAGGCGATGGGGAGAAGAGTAAAACCTCGGACTTCCTAAACGCCGGGCATGCCAAAGGCATCCAAAAGGCTGATTTAAGCGATGTCGTTTTCGAAAAAGAAGCGGCGGAGCCCTTCAGCGCATTCACCCTCGAAGATGGGGCCGGGCAAACCTCATCTACGCCTATCCTCGAACTTGAGGCCAACGTTGCAAAACGCTTAGTCGTCACGATTTACCTAGAAGGATGGGATCCCTATTGCACCAATGACATCGGCTTAGCTTCGATGTCGCTGGACCTTGTCTTTACCGGACTGGCCCACTAAGCCATTAACAAGGAGACGCACACATGAGCGCATACTTCGAATTCCTTAGACTGACCCTGACCTCCATATTTACCGAGTTATTCTCGGCAGGGTTTGCTCCTACCTTCGCCAAAATCGGCGACGCCTTTAACGTCTATTCCGCATCCTTTGGTGTGGGTGGATGGATTGTTTTCGTGATCATGCTTCTATTACTCGTCGGATTAATCGGGGCTTTGATCGCCATTACCATTTATTTCATCCGTCATGCAGCCCGTAACAAAGCGAAAAAGGGCACTGAGAAAGCCATGATGGAAGAGATTGAAAGACTCAATCTCGAACTTTATGACGTCGTCAGGGAAAAAGATAGAATCCTTGGCCTTCACACTTCTGACCGTACCTCTTTCGGCAATGCCTATGCCGGTGGGGCTACAGGAGGCGAAGGCGGTGAAGAAGGCGCCACCCCCAGCGCGAATGGGGATGAGCCTCGTTTCACCCGTCTTACCAACGTCGATATCAAATACAACGGTGAAGTCTTAAAGACGACCTTGCCGGAAGACGCCAAAGATATCGACCTCAAGGGCATTTGCGAACGCTTCCGCTATTTCGCTTGTTCCCAAATGCGCCTTTATTACACCATCGATACCGTCCGTCAATTCTTCGCCGCGATGGGCACCGGTAAGCTCATCATTCTCGAAGGTATCTCCGGTACCGGTAAAACCTCGCTTCCTTATTGCTTAGGACGTTTCTTCAAGAACAATGCCAACATCTGCTCCGTCCAGCCTTCCTGGCGTGACCGTTCCGAGCTTCTTGGCTACTATAACGACTTCACCCATAAGTTCACCGAGACCGAATTCCTCCGCGCCGTTTATGAATCGACATATCGCGATGACAACAACCTCATCGTCCTCGACGAAATGAACTTGGCCCGTATCGAATACTACTTCGCCGAATTCCTCTCCATCATGGAAATGCCTAACGTCGCCGAATGGAATATCGACCTTATCGCCGCCCCGCGTGACGATGACCCGAAGCACCTCCACAATGGCAAATTGCTGATCCCGCAGAACATCTTCTTCATCGGCACCGCCAACAACGACGACTCCACCTTTACCATCACCGATAAGGTTTACGACCGTGCCATGTCTTTGTTCTTCGATAACAAAGGCCAACCCTTCGAAGCCCCCTATACAGAAGCCCTCACCCTTCCCTACGCTTATTTGGATAACCTCTATAACCAAGCCAAGAAGGATTACCCCCTCTCGCAAGATACCCTAGAGAAATTCGAGAAACTCGACGAATATGTCATTGAGCACTTCAAGCTCGCCTTCGGTAACCGTATCATGAAGCAAATGAATGCTTTCGTTCCTTGCTATGTCGCCTGCGGTGGCACCGAACTCGACGCCGTCGACTATGTCTTCAAGACCAAGATTTTGAAGAAATTCGAAGTCCTTAACGTCGCCTTCCTCCGTGATGAGCTCGCCGGACTCGATGTCCAACTCACCAAACTCTTCGGTAAGAACGAATTCCCCTTATCCCGCGATAAGATCCGTCTTCTCATCAAGATGTCCCGTTAATGGAGGGCTGACCCGTGGAAAACGAAATGATTCCCTTCTCCGCGGCCATCGAGGCCAAGACCAAGGCCGAGGCGAATTTAGCCTCCGACCCGTCTTTCGGCTCGGTTAAAGAAGCCCTGAAAACGGGCGAAACCTTCGTCCGTCAAACGCGCCGTAACGAAAACAAGGCCTTTGACGGATCCTTCATCACCGAACTCGAAAAAGGCATCGACGCGGTCGCCCGCATCATCGCCAACCCCCGTTCCTTCATTAAGGAGCAGGCCGAACTTGTCGAAGCCGGTTTAGCCAAAAAGATCAACGCCTTATCCGTTCAGCATTTGGCTTCCCATTCCCAATTCGTCCGTAAAATCGATAAAAAAGGCAACGTCACCCCGGAAAAGATTTTGACCATCCATTCCGAAATGGATGCCCAGATTTACGAAAACCGTTTCGTCATGACGTTGATCCGTAAATGCATTACCTTCATCCAAGCCCGTTATTGGTACATCATGGAGCATGGCGAGACCAATGACTCCGATTTGCTTTTGATCCATAACAAAGTCACCATCGACGGCATCACCTATGAAGTCGATTCCCGTATCAAAGCCTCCGTTCCTTCTCAAGACAAAGGCAATTCGGCGGTCAACGAGAACATCTTGGAACGTTTAACCCGTCTAAGAGAACGTTGCGCATGGTATCTTCGTTCCCCCTTTATGGAAGAAATGAAAGGGGCGAAAGAAGTCACTTCGCCGATTCACATGACCAACATGCTTGTGAAAAACCCCGATTACCATGCCGCTTATTTGCTTTGGGAATTCCTCGATGCCTATGAAGAACTCGGTATCTCTTACGAAGTCGATGAGACCAACCAATCCTTTGATAAGGAATACATCGATACCATCAATAATCTGGTCACGACCTCGGTTTTGACCTTGTCCTCCCATTTGGTCAAAGACAATAAAACCGAACTCAAGACCAAAACCAAATTCATCAAACCGAAAGTCATCTTCACCTTGGATGACGTCACTTTTGACGATGGCAAATATCTTTACGATGCCTACCCCGAGGCCAAAAAGGCGAGGAGAGATCCCCTTGCTTTGACCCCCGAGCAATCCAAGGAAGAATCCGAAGCTTTATTGCTCCATCTAAAATCCCAGCGCGATTCCAAAGCTGCCCTTACCCCCAAAATCGTGGAGGAAAAGGACCGTCGCGCGGTCGAAGCGGCAAGACGTCGCGTCAAAGCGGCCGAGAAGCTTTATGGCGAATACGCTAGGCAAATGGAAGAAGAACGCGTCAAAAAGGCCAAGGCCAAGAAGCCAGGCCGCAAAGCCGCCCCCAAGAAAAAAGAAGATCTTTCGTTGCAACGTAGCCGTGTCCAAGCCAAAGCCCGCGCGGATAGAAATGCAAAAAGGAAGTAGCCTATGTCCAAAGCCGTAACGGAAGAAAAGGAGGTAGAAGAGAAGAAATCCAGGAAAATCGTTGGATACGTCATCGATGGATTCTTGGGCCTTTTAATCGTCTTTATCCTCTCGGTCATGATCCAAATGCTCATGTCCCAGAACGATCCGCGTAATTACGGCGTCCCTGTCGCCTACGGTCATTCCTTCCTCTATGTCGTCACCGACTCCATGGATGGAAATTATACCGACAAGGATTACCCCATCCCATCCTTCCCCGCCGAAAGTGGGGTTGTGCTAAAGAAAGTCGATCCTTCCGAAATCAAGGAAGGAGACGTCGTGACCTTCTATGAAATCATCACCATCGGGGGTCAAAAAATGGGTATCATCAATACCCACCGCATCATGTCTCAGCCAGATTATGGCAAAGAGGCCATCACCATCGATGAAAGTGGTGTCTATCACTTCCACACCGTTGGCGATAACTCCATGTCCGAATCCGGATCCTACCAGTCTAGAGGCGAAGACTTCACCCAAGATTATCTTATCGGCAAAGTCGTCAGCGTCTCACGTGGACTAGGGTGGTTCCTCTCTTGGGCCTCACCGACCGCCTCTGGGTATCATGATGCCAAAACAGGCGGGAATTCCTCTTGGTTCTTCCCCGTCATGATCCTCATCCCCGTGGCCATCATCGCCACGACATC
>CAJOML010000030.1 GCA_905235705.1 uncultured Bacilli bacterium
GGATACCCTCAACCCCGATAACCTCAAAATCACCGTAGCCAAGCCCACCGGCGAGGAGCCCGCTGTTCTCTCCTAGAAATCCGCCGTTAGCGAGTTGCCCAAAAAAGGTATCGAAACTGCTGGTGGAACCTGGACCGATGGAAACGAAGTTGAATGGACGTATAGCAGCGCCCCTTTTATCGGTTACGACTCCTCCAACGGCAGAGGCTTGCAGGTCGGCTCCGGCAGCAAACCCATTGACAAAGATAAAGAAGGTAAATCTTGGACCATCTCCGCGGACCTTTCCAACTTCGGCAAAGGCGTCGTGGCCGTCACGGTTGAATCCTCCATGGCGAATAATGGCGACGGGCAAATCTCCGTCCAGATTGGCGAAACCGTCGGTTTGGAAGGGCAGTCTCTTACCACTTCCAACGCCGCCTATTCAACCAACGGAGGTACCGACTACGAAACCGCCATCACTGGCGATGGTCAATTAGTCATCACTCTTACCAACTCGAAGAGTGCCACCTACCTAAAATCAATCACCGTTAAATACGTTGAATAGCGCTTATTTATTCTCCAATGGTGTTCAATAAATTGAGTGGATATGAGTCTTAGACTCCTCGATTCGCCGATTATCAACCTAAAACCATAGGGCGCCCGAAAGGGTGCCCTTTTCTTAACGAACTGGCGCTATCAAGCTGTCGATGCATTCAATATTAGAAATAATCGAAATCAAGATGAGTGAAGGCCTTTTTTCTTGCCCTTTTCTCCTCTATAATTGCCCCGATGAAGATTTCCGTGATAATTCCTGACAAAAACCAATCCAAGACATTCTTGCCAAATTTGAAGAATGTGTTTTTGCCTTATTTAGATTCGATGGGCCTTACCTATGATGTCTTAATCGTCGCCGACGGTTCAAACAAAGAAGAATGGGACATCTTAAAGAAACAAGACTTCCCGGCTCATGTCCATCTTTTGGAAGACGAAGGATTAAAAGGCAAAGGCAACGCGATTAAAAAAGGCATCCTTAACGCAAATGGGGACTATATCCTCTTCTTCGATGCCGATGCGGCGACTGATATCCATGTCTTCGATGAATTTAAGAAAGACTTAGGTAAAGTGGATGCTTTAATCGCTTCTAGGGATGCCAAAGGTTCTAAATATGGACGTAAGCAGCCCTTTATGCGCCGCTTGACCCATTTCGGGGCGAGGATGGTCGTAAAAGCCAAATTCCATATGAAAGGGGTAAAAGATACCCAATGCGGTTTTAAATGCTTCAGGGCATCCGTTGCCAAAGAAATCGCCAAAAGGCAAATCATCACCGGCTTCGCCTTCGATGTCGAATATCTTTATTTCTGCCACCTTAATGGTTTGATCATCAAAGAATATCCTTGCCTTTGGACCGATGAACCAGATGGTAGCTCGGTTTCTGGCCTAAGAAGGACATCTTCTTCCTTCTATAAGGATTTAAAACGAATCAAGAAGAATAAGAAGAATTACATCCTTAGCCAAAAGGAGAAGGAGGGCCTATGTTAATTGACCGCACCATAGTCGAAGTAAGATCAGGTAAAGGCGGGGACGGGGCTTTATCCTTCCACCGCGAGAAAAACGTCCCTAAAGGCGGTCCTGATGGGGGAAACGGAGGAAAAGGTGGTTCGGTCTATTTGGTGGCCAAACGTTCCGTCAATACTCTTTTGGCATACCGCCACAGCAAACTCTTAGCCGCCGAAGATGGCGAAAAAGGGGATAAGAAGCTTCAATTCGGACGCAATGCCGAAGATGTATATTTCGAAGTTCCCGTCGGCACCGTCGTCTTCGAGGAAAAAGAAAACAAATTCCTTGGCGACTTAAACCATGAAGGCGATGTCCTTTGCGTCGCCAAAGGGGGTAGGGGAGGACGAGGAAACGCCGCTTTTAAGTCATCCCGTATCCGCGTTCCTAAAGTGGCTGAAAACGGACATCCAGGCGAAAGAAAACGGATTATCCTCGAATTGAAACTACTCGCCGATGCGGCCTTAATCGGTTTCCCTAGCGTGGGTAAATCCACCTTATTGAACATCGTATCCAGAGCCTCGGCGAAAACGGGGGATTATCCTTTTACCACGACCGAGCCGAATCTAGGCGTCGTCACCGTAAAGGAAATCGAAGGGCAATTCGTCTTAGCCGATATGCCAGGCCTAGTCGAAGGGGCATCTTCGGGAAAAGGCTTAGGGATTGCCTTCTTACGTCATATCGAACGTTGCCGTGTCTTAATCCATATGGTATCGATGGATGGGGAACGTGACCCCTATGAAGCCTATCAGGCCATCAATGAAGAACTCCGTCTTTATGGGGCTAAGTTAGAAGAACGTCCCCAAATCGTCGTCGCCTCCAAAATGGATGAAGAAGGAGCTCCGGAAAGGAAGAAAGAATTCGACCGAAAACTTGGGTTTGAATCTCTTCCCTTATCTGCCCTAACCGAGGATGGAGTGGTGCCTTTAATGAAAAAAGCATACCGCCTCATCCAAAATACACCGGAATTCCCATTATATATAGCGCAAAGTGAACAAGTGGGTGGAATGAAGATTTATGACGCACATAATGATACAAGTAAAACTGACTTTTTCATCCTTCATCCGAAAGACCATCTCTTTATCATCTCGGGCGAGAAAATCACGAAAGAATATGGTTTATATAACCTTTCCACCGATCAAGGGGTGGCAAGGCTTATCTCTTATTTAAATAAAATCGGAATCGAAGAAGCCCTTATCGAAAAAGGCGCGGTGAATGGCGACACCGTCCAATTATGCGATTTCGAATTCGAATTCATCCTTTAGTAGAGGATTATCCTGTATAATAACCCTGTTATGGAAGAAAAAAACCTCCATTCGAGCATCATCATTTCCCTTGTCGCGGTGTTTATTTGCTTATTAGTCGTCTTCTTCTTCCTCATCCTGTATTAGTTCTATGATTTATTCCCTCTCAGGCACCATCGTCGACGTTACCAAAGAAAGCGTCGCCATCGAAACGGGCAATATCGCCTATGAGGTTTTGGTATCCCGTCCTTTCGAATACCGCAAAGAAGATAGAACACGTCTGCTCACCGTCGAAATCATCACCCAAGATGACCATTATCTTGTCGGCTTTTCGACCAAAATCGAAAAAGAAGCGTTTTTATCCCTCACCTCAGTCAAAGGCATCGGTCCCAAGACCGCGTTAAGCGCCCTTTCGAAAACGACCCCGGATGAATTATTCGGGGCGATTGAAAATAGTAATGTCTCTTATTTGAAGAAATTGCCTGGGATCGGGCCAAAAGCCGCTTCCCAAATCGTTCTCGACCTCAAAGGGAAGCTTGCCATTGATGAAAGCAAAGAAAAAGAAGGCAAGGCCTTATCCCCCGTCGCCGAAGAGGTCAAAGCCGCCCTCAAATCGCTTGGGTTCAAAGCCAAAGATATCGACCCCGTATTGGCCACATTCAAGGATGAGACCTATACACGTGATGATTTATTAAAAGCCTGTTTAAGGAAACTTCGTAACCGTTAATATGCCAAAAGAAAGACTGCTTGAACCAACCCCGACTAACGAAGAAAGGGAATCCGAATCAAGCCTACGCCCCCTTACCTTAAATGAGTATGTCGGGCAAAGCGAGATGAAGCATAACCTCTCTGTCTTTTTAGGCGCGGCGAAAAAACGCGGTGAGGCGCTTGACCACGTCTTGCTTTATGGGCCACCGGGCCTAGGAAAAACGACGATGGCTTTCGTTATCGCCAATGAAATGGGCGGACATATCCGTATCGTCAATGGGCCTTCCATTGAAAAAACCGGCGATTTGGCCGCGATTTTAAGCGAAATCGAACCAGGCGACGTCCTCTTTATCGATGAGATTCACCGCCTCCCTCGCGTCGTTGAGGAAGTCTTATACGGGGCGATGGAGGATTTCACCTTATCCATCATGGTTAGTAATGGCGGAACTTCCCACGCGATCTCCCTCCCCCTTGCCCCCTTTACCTTAGTCGGGGCAACCACAAGGGCCGGCGATTTATCTTCCCCGTTAAGAGCGAGATTCGGCATCAGCTTAAAGATCGATTATTATTCGGAAACCGAACTGGAGCAAATCGTTAAGCGCACCTCCGGTGTCTTTAAGACCCCGATCGAAGATATGGCGGCGATGGAAATCGCCCGTAGAAGCAGGGGGACACCCCGCTTGGCCAACCGTCTATTCCGACGAATCCGCGATTTTGCCACGTTTTATGAGAAAGATCGCATCGACATCGAGGTCTGCCAAAAAGCTTTAAACGCGTTGAAGATCGATGAACTCGGACTAGACGAAATCGATATCCGTTACCTCACCACCTTGATCGAACGTTTCCACGGAGGCCCGGTCGGACTTGAACCCATCGCCACCGCGATTGGCGAGGAAATGGGCAATTTGGAAGATGTCTATGAGCCTTATTTGGTGATGATCGGAATGGTTAACCGCACCCCGCGGGGAAGGGTAGCCACCGAACGCGCATATAAGCACTTAAAGAAGTCATATCAGAACACTTTATTCTAGGAAAAAGCCCGTTTGGGCATTTTTCTTTGTTAGAGAAGATTGGATTATATTGAACCTTTACTCTTAAAAGAGTATGCTTAACCCCGTCAACGGGCCTTTTTTATGCGCCCGCGAATGCTAGGAGGCACCTTAATGCGCCGATTCATCTCTTATATCGCCCTCTCCTCGGCCTTAATCCTGGGGAGTGCGCTTGCCACCGTACCCGTCATCATGAATATGGATGGCGACCTTTCTTATGCCGATGGCCAAACCTTGTATTTCCACGCCTCGCCTTATGACGAGACCAGCGAAAACGGGAATTATTCCGGTTCCGAAGATGGGGATTATTCCTTCATCGATAACAACAATTACATCACCGAAGGGGAGAAGGCCCCCATCGAATATATCGCCGAAACAATGCGCGGACGTCTCGATAAATGGGGCGTTTCCGGCTATAAGGTCGAAACCCAAGGCGCCTACACCGTGGCGGTAAGCCTACGCGTTGGCAATAACGATTCCACGACCCTAAATTATGTCCAGCGCCTTCTTACCTTCAATGGCGGTTCTTATTCCCTAGATGCCTCCAACATCACTTACGAAGGCTATTCCTTCAACGAAAAATGGAATGATCTCCTCGATACCGCCAAGACGGAAATCAAAGACATCGACATGCAAGGCTATAAAGTCCCTGTCGTCGTCGTTCCGTTAAAAGAAGGCAGCGATTATAAGACCGCCTTCAAAGACCTCATCAAATATTGCGTCAATAACACCGACCTCGAAGATCCTGCCCAGAAAGAAGAACAAGCCACCGAGAAAAAGACGACCAACCTCGTCATTTGGGGCAATCGTTCCTCGACCGACCCCGAATCCTTTGACGACGCCCAAACCAATCCCAACGTCGCCAAAAAGGTCATCCTCGTCGAATCCGTCCTCAATAACAACGCCGAATGGTATGAAGCTTCCGACTCCGATAAGGAAAATCCTTCATTGCAGATGATTCCTTCTTCCAAAGCCACTTCCAGCGGAAGTTACGATCCGACCTACACCCAAGAAGCCTATGACGCGGCGAGATTCATCTATACCTTGATGACTTCGGACGATTATTCCTATAGCGCCTTCTCCGGGTTAGATGTGACTAACCGTTTCGCTTTGTCTTATTTATATTCCCAACGCGCCACGGCCTCGGTTGAGAATCTGATTTCGCTTGGATGGAATTTAGAACCTGCCATGAGCAAGACGCTTATCGCCATCCTTGTCACCGTCGCCTTCATTGTCTTGATCCTTGCCTTATTCGAACGTATTTTCGCCTTTATCCATGTGGCCGCCTTCGTTTCCGTCGGCTTTGCATCATTTGGCACCTTCGTTGCCTTTGGCGCCCAATTTAATATCGCCGCCTTAATCGGCTTAGCCGTGGCCGCCTTAATCGGCTTATTCGGCTCATTATTCTTCACTTCTCGTCTAAAAGACGAAATCTATAAAGGACGTACCTTGAAGAAAGCCTCTTCCGAAGCCGGAAAACGTGCCACCATGCCGATTTTAGATGCCGGCATCATCTCGGTTATCGCCGGTGTTTGCATTTATCTCCTTGGCGGTGATATCGCCGCCAAAGCCGGTGTCATGATCGTCCTCGGCGGTTTCTTCTCTTTGATCTTCAACCTCATCATCACCCGTATCGCTTTATGGATGTTCTGCAATGACGTAACGACCCCTTCCACCTTCCCCAAGCTCATCGGCATCAACAAAGAACGCATCCCCGATGTCATCAAACTTGAGAAGCAATCCTATTTCGGACCCTATGCCGAAAAGAAATTCTCCCGTGGCAAAATTGCCGTTGCCATCGTTTCCTGTGCCCTTCTTTTAGCCGGCACGGGCGCGATGATTGGCTGGGGCGTCACCAATAAGACGAACTTCTTCAATTCAAATGCCTATAGCGAGCCTTCTTCCGTCTTAAGAATTGACGTCAGATCAGATAAATCCGATGCCATTTCGGTCGAATCCTTAGCGAGGATCTCCGATATCTATAACGAAGAAAAGCCGACCGATCCTTCCACATTGCTAGGCACCTATAAAATCAATGACGATGTCCTTGGTTCTTTAGTCGCCGATGCAAAGGTCTCTTCATCGAGCAAAGACGTCACCGTCGGCACCGATAGCGACGCCCTCGAACACGAATATTGGTTCTTCTATGAGATCGATTTGAACAAACATCTCGACCATAGTTCGTCCTCTTCCTATGTTTATTACCGTTTTAACGGCAGCGAGTGGGTTGACCTTGAATTAACTTCCTTAAGCGACCTTTCCACCGCCATCCATCACGATGTCGTCGGTGAAGAAGCAGGGCGGCTCATCATCAGCTTTGACGAAGTAAAACCGGAAGCCCTCACCCCTTATTTCTATCAAGTTAGTCTGGCTTTGGGTATCGCCATCGCCGCCAATTTGCTCTATCTCATGCTCCGTTATCGCCCGTCTCGCGGCATTAGCGTTGCCTTGCTTTCCGCCTCAGCTGGATTTAGCGCCGTCTCTTTCTATGCCTTAACCCGCATTTCCACGACCCCGATCGTCGCTTTGGGGGCGATTCCCGTCATCCTGGTCTTGATGTTAGCGAGCATCTATGTCCTAGCGGGCGAAAAAGACATCTACCGCGAATCCCGTGAAAAAGATAAGGATACGCTTGAATCCCGTAGCCAAAACATCGAGGTTTCGACTTCCCGCCAGGCTGGCAATGTCATCCTCTTTGTCTTGCTTGCCCTATATGTCGTCATCATGTTCTTTGCCTTTGGACCACGCGAATATGCTTCGCCTTATTTAGCCGCCGTACTAGGCTTGGTCTTATCCCTTGCCATGGTGCTTTGCTTACTTGCGCCTTCTAGCCAGACTTACGCCAAGCTATTCTCCCATTTCAGTCTTAATGGACCTAACAAAGGCAAAAAGAAGAAAAAGAAACCTGCTAACCAAGGTGGGCAGTTAATGAAGAGGAAGAAAGGGGCCGAACCTGAAGAGGCCATCTTCATCGGCATTAACGACTAATCATGCCTTCATTCCAGGAACGTTTATTAGCCCATTATGGCCTAAGCGAAAGCGATTTCGCCTCCTTTTGCTTGGCCCCAACTTTAGATAACGTCCCTGGGCTAGAAGAATTCGATGAAGTACGAAAAGCCGCCGCCAAAATCAAAGAAGCCATCGAAAAGAAGATCAAAGTCATCGTCTATGGCGATTATGATTGCGATGGGGTGATGTCCACTTCGATCATCTGCCATACTTTCCATTTGCTAGGCGGTTCGATCGCTTCATATTTACCTTCTAGATATATCGACCAATACGGGCTTTCCTTAGTTAACGCCGAGAAAATCGCGGGTAACGGGTATAAGCTCGTCATCCTCGTCGATAACGGCATTTCCTGCCAAAAAGAAGTCGCTTATCTAAATAGCCGCGGCATCGAAACCATCATCATCGATCACCATGAAGTGGGGGAAGAATTGCCCAAGGCCTATGCCATTATCCACCCGACCACTTTAGGATATGGTGAATATCCCGTTTCAGCCGGTTATTTGTCCTTCCTTTTCTCCAAAGTCCTCCTTGGCTATGCCGAAAGTAGGAATCTCACGATGGGTGGGCTTTCCACCATCTCCGATTTGATGCCGATTAAAGGCCATAACCGTGAACTTGTCCGCTTAACCTTGGAAGAATTGCATCATCATCCCGAAGGCAATCCCATCGCTTCCCTTGTTTCTTGTCGATATGAAGACATCGATGAGACCACCTTATCGATGGAAGTCGCCCCGAAAATCAATTCGATTGGACGCTATGTCGATGATTCCAAAATCAACCGTCTCGCCCATTATTTCGGGGGAGAAGAGGTCGAAACCATGGGTCCGAATTACGTCGCTTGGATGAATAGAATCAATGAAGAGAGGAAAAACCTCACCAAGATGGCCATCGAAGAAGCAATCATCGATAAAGATGAACCTGCCGTCTTCCACATCGGTTCTTTAAAAGAAGGATTAAATGGGATTTTGGCCAATCGCTTCCTCCAAAGCGAGGATAAGCCCGTCATGGTCGTCTCCCCAAGTCATAACGAAGAGGATGTCTATGTCGGCTCTTTGCGTTCGAAAGAAGGCTTCCTCTGCACCGAATTCCTCAACCTTTATGATTCCCTTTTCCTCCGTCATGGCGGGCACCGCCTTGCCGCTGGGGTCGCCTTCAAAAAAGAAAACGCGGCGAAAGTCAAAGATGCGTTAAACGAATATGCGACTTCCCATCCTTTTATCGAGGAAAGCAAAGAATATATCCTTATCGAGCCAAGCGAAGTCAATGAGAAAAACTTCGCCTTAATCAAGGCCTTAGGGCCTTATGGGTTTGGCTTTAAAGCCCCCGAATTCTTGCTCTCTTCCTACCCTGTATCATCTTTGACTTATTCCCGTAGCCTTGAGCATATCCTCACCCCTTTGCCCAGCGGTGGAACGATTCTAGGATTTGGCTATGGCAAAACGGAAATGAGCCAATATACTCACGTTGACCTCGCCGGAAGTTTCGTTAGAAACGAAAGGCGTGGGGGAATCGACTTCAAAGTCTCTCAAATCAAACCTGTCTAATTATGGAAAACGTCGCGAAAAAACTCATTCCCAATGGGGGCTACCCCATGCACACCTTCAACGAAGTCAAAGCCGTCTATTTTCTCTATATCACCAATCCCGATGACCAAAAGATGATCCAAAGCGCTTATGAATTCGCCAAAACGAAGCACGAAGGTCAGGTCCGTCGTTCTGGCGAGCCGTATATCCAACACCCCATTGAAGTCGCCTATATCGTCGCTAGTTTGCAAGTCGGTCCGGCTACCATCGCGGCCGCTTTCTTGCATGATGTCGTCGAAGATACCGACGCCACCATCGAAGACATCGAAAGACTATTCGGCGGGGAAGTCGCCAAATTAGTCGGGGCATTAACCAAAATCCAAAGAATGAAGCTTTCCCATATGCAAGCCGAGGATTTTGAAGCCGAAGATCACCGTAAGATCCTCCTTGGCATGGCTCAGGATATCCGTGTCATCATCGTTAAACTCGCCGACCGTCTCCATAACCTTAGGACTTTGGATTCGCTTAAGCCCGAACGTCAAAAGACCCTTTCGCAGGAAACCTTAGACGTCTTCGTTCCCATCGCCCACCGCCTTGGGATCAATAAAGTCGCAGCCGAGCTCGAAGATCTTTGCCTTAAATACCTCGAGCCCGAAAAATATGCCAAATTATCTTCTTTATTGAATGAACGTTACGAAAACCGTAAAACCTCTTTGGATGCTTTCAAGAAACGGATTGCCGATATTTTATTCGAACAAAAGATTCCCTTCCGCATGGAAAGCCGCGTCAAATCGATTTATTCCTTATATAAGAAGATGTATCAAAAGGATTATTCGATTGACGATATCTATGATATCTTAGCCATCCGCATCATCACCGAATCCCAACTCAATTGCTACGAAATCCTTGGCATCGTCCATTCGACATATACCCCATTGCCAGGAAGATTCAAAGACTATATCGCCACCCCCAAATCGAATATGTATCAATCTTTGCATACATCGATTCTTACCGGCGAAGGTCAGGTCTTCGAAGTCCAAATCCGAACCGAGGAGATGGATAAAGTCGCCGAGACCGGCGTCGCCGCCCATTGGCGTTATAAAGAAGGGCATAATTACAACGCCCGCGAAGAACAAAAAGAAATCGAAGAACAGCTCCACTGGTTCCGTGACTTCGTTTCCCTTTCCGGCGAGCAAGAAGGAAACGCCAAAGAATATATCCAGAATTTAACCAACGATATCTTCGGGGCAAGCGTTTATGTCTTTACCCCGATGGGTAAAGTCATCGACCTTCCCACCGGTTCAACCACCCTTGATTTCGCTTACCGTATCCATACGAAAGTCGGCGATTCGGCGGCCGGGGCCATCGTCAATGGCCAAATGGTGCCCCTTAACACCGTCTTAAAAACCGGCGATATCTGCGAAATCAAGACGTCAAAAACAGCTTCGCCAAATGATTCTTGGCTTGAAATCGCCAAGACCTCATCGGCCAAATCCCATATTCGTAAGGCCTTGCAGAAGCAAAACGCCGAAATCTTAAAAGCCGAACGTGCCCGTCAAGGCAAGACATCTTTGATGGATTCGTTTAAAATGCATGGCTTTAGCGAAGAAGAGGCCATCAAGCTTCTTGATACGGATAAAGTCCGTAACGAATACCATTTTGAGGAACTAGATGATCTTTATGTCATGGTATATGGGAAAAACCCAGCCCCGAACGCGATCATTGACTTCCTCCATATCAAGAAAAAGCCGACCCTGGACTTTAGCAAAGTCAAGATGAAAAACTCGGCGAAGGAAGATTCTTCCCCCTTCGTCGTGCCAGGAGGTGGCACTTCCCTTGCCGTTAGCAAAGGACAATGCTGTTGTCCCTTGCCTGGAGATGATATCGTCGGATATATCACCAAAGGCAAAGGCATCACCGTCCATCGCACCTCTTGCCCAAATGTCGCCCATAGCCATCGGCTGATCGACGTTTCATGGAAAAGCGAGCTTGGCATCGGCTTATTCCCTTCTGACATTGAAATATTCGCCAACGACAGACCCAACCTCGTCTCCGACTTGCTTCAGGTCTTCTCCGCCAAGGGAGTGGGGGTGTCCGACTTAAAAGCCCACCTTATCGCTTCCACCAATAATGTCAGCATCGAAATGAGCGTCCACGTCTCTTCGGCCAAGGTCTTATATGATTGCTTCGCCGATTGCCAAGGCGTTAGGGGCGTCTATTCCATCACCCGTGTCTTCCACTAGACGCGTTGCCTAAAGGCAAAAGAAAATAATAATGATTAGTTAGGAGTCCAACATGAATCCCATTAACGTTAAAGGAACCCACGACATTACCTTTGAAGACGGTCCCTATTTCGCCTATATCCGGGAAGCCTTCCAATGGATTTGTTCCACCTATGGGTATCGTTATATCGAACCTCCCGTTTTAGAATATACGGAGGTTTTCTCCCGTGGGACGGGGGAATCCAGCGACATCGTCAGAAAAGAGATGTATACCTTCCTCGATAAGGGTGATCGCTCCGTGACGATGCGTCCTGAATTTACGGCCGGCGTCATCCGTTCGATCGTCTCCAATAAACTCTATGCGACCTCCGATTTGCCGTTAAAGACATTTTATTTCGGCCCTGCCTTCCGTTATGAACGTCCTCAACTTGGCAGATATCGCCAATTCTATCAAGCCGGCGTCGAATGCGTCGGGGTCGATTCACCCCTTCTTGATGCCGAGACCTTAATGCTGGCCTTATCCGTTTTAAAGGAACTTGGCTTTGAAAATCTCCATGTTAAGGTGAATACCTTAGGTGGGAAAGAAAGCCGCGGTAGATATCGCGAAGCCTTAAAAGAATATTTCTCCAAGCATATCGATGCGATGTGCGAAGATTGCCATAGCCGTTTGGAACTGAATCCTCTTCGCATCCTCGATTGCAAAGTCCCCGAAGACCACGCGCTAACCTTAAACGCCCCCAAGATGAGGGATTATCTCACCGAAGAAGACGAACAACGTTTCGTTTCCGTCTTGTCTTATCTAGCCACTTCCAACATCGATTACGAAGTCGATGAAACCCTTGTCCGTGGCTTAGATTATTATGGTGGCCTTGTCTTTGAAATCCATGGGGCCGGAGAACTTGGCGAAGATATCGGCGCCTTATGTGGAGGAGGCCATTACGAAGGCTTATTGAAAGCCTTTGGCGGACCCGAAGAATTCGATGTCGGAGTTGGCTTCGCCCTTGGGGTTGACCGTATCATCGCTTTGATGAA
>CAJOML010000031.1 GCA_905235705.1 uncultured Bacilli bacterium
ATGAGAAAAGCACCTCTGGTGATTCCAATGCCTATCAGGGCCTTGAATTCAAGATCAATACAATGACTTTACAAAATGACTGAATAACCCGGCAAAAGTCGGGTTTTTGATGGTTTTTCTAGATATGCACCAAATCTTTTTAAAAGATGTGGAAATACACTTTTAGGAAATGGAGAAGTGTGGAAATGCACTTTTCCCTTTTACAAGTTATAATGTTTCTTAAGAAAACTTAATCGTGAGAAAGGAGCCGTTCTTATGCGCTTTGACCAAGAGGGAAATGCCCTTATCTTATATTTTACGGGAGAACTTAATTCCGCTAACGCAGAAGAAGTGGAAAACGACATCATCGAAACGTTAAAGAAAAAGAATTTCGCTTCGTTAATCTTGGACTTTTCCTCCCTCACTTATGTTTCTAGCGCTGGCCTTCGCGTTATCTTAAAACTCAAGCAAAAATATGGGGATGTCACCATCGTCGGGGCTTCCTTAAATGTCTATGATATTTTATCGATGACCGGCTTTACCGAAATTATGAAAGTCCATAAAGCCTTGAGTAACGTGGACGTTAGCCATGCCGAAGTGGTGGGCGAAGGCTTCTTCTCCACCGTCTATCGGATCGATAAAGATACCATCGTCAAAGTCTTTAACCGCACCTCCGACCCAAACCAAATCGAACGTGAATTAAATTTATCTAAGCAAGCCTTCATCTTAGGCATCCCTACCGCGATTAGTTTTGATGTTGTTAAAGCTGGGGAAAAACTAGGCGTGAGGTTTGAAATGCTTGATTGCGATTCTTTAAAGAACCTCTATGTCAAAGAACCTTCCCGTTACGATGAATTGACCGAGAAATATGTCGCTTTGTTAAAGAAAATCACGACCACCGAGGTCCTTGACCCATCTCTTCCTTCTTTGAAGAAATTCTATCAAGAGAAACTAGAAGTGGCCAAAAGCACCATCTCAAAAGATGCTTATGGCAAATTAAATAAGATGCTCAAGGAGATGGATGACCCCCACACTTTCGTCCATGGGGATTGCCATTTCAAAAACATCATGGTGCAAAACGGTGAGCTTCTTTTGATTGATATGGATACCCTTTCCTATGGCTCCCCATTATTCGAACTTGCCGCGATCTACGCCCCTTATATTGCCTTTGAAGAAGATGATCCTGGCAATAATGAACGCTTCTTGGGCGTGCCTTCTTCGTTATCGACCAAACTCTTCCTCGATTTAGTCAAAGGATATTTCGGCAAAGAGGATATCGAAGAAGAACTCAATCAAATCCGCGTCCTTGCCTATTTGCATATGATTTGGTGGACCCATGTCAATCAGCCTGATAACGCCGTCCGCCTCCAAGGATGCAGAGATAGGCTTCTAAAATATTTGGACAAGGTAGAGTCTTTGAATATCCATGGATAATAACGAACGCAAAAAATATTTACAGGCCTATTATCAAAACGAATTCGACGCGAACAAGCAGATGACTCTCATCTGCGCCATTGCCGCGGGAATCTTGGTTTTCATGTGGGTTTTTTATCTCACTGGTGCATTCGTTTTATCACAGCATTCTTTGTTTCTTGCCAATATTGCTTTCCCGATTTCTTTTGTCTTGCTCCTTTCCCCTTTGCTCTTCCTTCACACCAGTTTAAGGGAAAAGAAAGGCTATAAATATTATTTGATGGGCACTTTCTTATTGGCCCTGTCTTTGTTAAATGTCATTGTCCCCAAGCACATGGTTTTAGGCTGGGCGATTCCGATTATCTTAGTCAATCATTATTACAATCCGAAAATGGGGAGAATCACTTTTGCCGTTACCCTATTTTTAATGCTGATTTGCTTATATATGGGGATGTTCTTCGGGGAATATGACCCATATTTATTGATGGGCGAAAACAATAGCGCAGACGGGACCATCATTTGCTTTGACTTAAACAAAGTCTTCCCCGATACCCCGGAAGGAAGATTCGATATGCTCCATCAATTAAAAGAAGCGGGGCAGAATCGTTATCTTACCGCCTTAATCTATTATTATTTCGGCAGGGTTGCCTTATTGACGGTTGTCTTCTTTGCCTCAAATTCCTTAAATAAACGCACGTTCAAACTCTTTGTAGACGAATTTAAGGTCAATGCCAAGCAAGAGAAAATCAATAACGATTTAAGCATCGCCAAAGATATCCAGCAATCCTCCTTGCCATTTGGTTATTATTGCTCGCCTTCTTACGAAATCTGCGCCGAATTAAAAGCCGCCAAGGAAGTCGGTGGCGATTTCTATCAATATTTGCCTTTGGATGATGACCATATCGCCGTCGCCATCGGGGATGTTTCGGGCAAAGGGATTCCGGCCGCGATGTTTATGATGAAGACGCTTACGACTTTAAAGAATTTTCTTTCTTTGGACCTTACCCCCAGCCAAATCTTGAATAAGGTCAATGCTTCTTTATATGAAAGCAACGAGAATCAAATCTTCGTTACCTGCTTCCTCGGTATCATCGATTTAAAACGTCACGTCATGATCTATTGCAATGCCGGGCATAACCAGCCGATATTCGGCTTCGACCATAAATATTCTTATTTGCCATGCGCCCATGGCTTTATTTTGGGCATCATGCCGCAGATTCATCTTGTTGATGAATATCTTCCTATCCATGAGGAAGAATCGCTCCTCCTTTATACCGATGGGATTACCGAAGCTAGGGATGGAAGCGGTCGTTTCTTTGGCGAAGACAGATTGCTTCGCTTCATGAACGAAGGCGATTTCTCCTGTCCCTTGCAACTTAGCCGTGACCTCCTCGATGAAGTCGCCGATTATGCTAACGGGGCCGAACAAAGCGATGATATTACCCATCTTTTGATTAAAATCACCGACACTTCGAAGATCCATGTAGAAGAAAAGACGGTGGAAGCGGAAAAAGAAAACATCGCCCCATTGCTTCATTTCATGGAAGAGTTCGCTCGTCAAGAGGGATTCCCGGAGAAATTCACCAATAACCTGATGATTATCGGGGATGAATTAATTTCCAACATCATCAAATACGCCTATGAAGATAAAGGCGATATCTTTATCCGCTTAATGAAGGATGAAAAAGTCTTTGTCTTAACCATCATCGATCAAGGCAAACCCTTTAATGCTTTAGAACAAGAAGGGGCAAAACTTGAAGGTGAGGCGGAAAACCAACCAATCGGCGGTTTGGGTTTATTCATGGTGAAAAATATGATGGATAACATCACTTATGATTACCGCAACAAAAAGAACATCCTCATCTTGAGGAAGAGCGTTTCTTCCATTATGGAGAAGTAGGGGCTATAAGGATGGACGAAGGCCTAGCGACCTATTTAGATGCCAAGCCGAATAAAGAAGAATTCCATTCCTTCCTTTTTGATTTAATCGAAAAGAAAGGCCTTAGTGATCCCGAGCTTTATAAAAAAGCATCCATCGACCGCAAGACTTGGTCAAAGCTCGTTTCGAATTCCAGCCAACGTCCCACCAAAAGGATGGTATGTCGCTTGGTTATCGCCTTAGAACTCGATTATCATGATTGCAAACATTTAGTCAAAGCCGCCGGCTATATCCTTAACCGCGACCCTTTTGACTTAGTTATCCGTTATTGCGTCGAAAAGAAAATCTATGACCCCTTTGAGGTCGATAAATTGCTCTTTGGGCAAAACCTAAAACCATTATTCTCCGAATAGGTGAGGAAAAGTCGAATCCGATTCGACATCCCATCTTTTCTTTTTCCTTATCCTACTAACGAAAGGAGAAGGAAAGATGATTAAAGACTTGCTTATGTATAGCGTAACCAAAGAGCATGATGAGACTTTTATTTTGGGGGCCGTCATTGAAGATGGGAAGCTGACTTTGCTTGGACAGGATTGCTGCGCGTTGGCCGAGGAGTTCTATGGGGAGAAAGTCCATGATTACGCGATTTGTTTCAACAAGGCCCAAACCAAAAAATTATTCGCTTCCCTTGGCGGAAAAGAACCCCTAGTCGAATTAAGGGACAAACTTTTTAGTGATGCCTACGAGAACCGCCATTTATATGATTTTTGCATAGAAAAGGGGATTCGGTTCAAGAAATTCATGTAATCAAAGAGGTGGCGAAAAATGATCTATAGCGAAAGAACGAAAAAGGCGATGGAACTATGTCTAAAAGCCCATGAAGGGCAAGTGGATAAGGGAGGATATCCTTATGTTTTCCATCCCATTCACTTAGCCGAGCAAATGGATGATGAATCTTCTTGTCTGGTGGCTTTGCTTCATGACGTCATCGAAGATTGCCAAGGCTACGATTTGGAAAAAGTCGCATCCATGGTAGGGCTAAAGGAAAAAGAAAAGCTTGCCCTTAGCCTAATCACCCATGATAAGGCAGTCGATTATTTTGACTACGTTAGGGCCTTGAAAGAGAATGAAATCGCGCGGAAAGTCAAAATCGCCGATCTTAGACATAACCTCGATACTTCTAGAATGAATTACCTCCACCCAAAGCATGATCTATTCGTGACATGCCTATCCGATTTGGCCAATTCGTGAACAAAGGCCAATCCTCCTATGGTAAGACCCCGTTTCTAACCTCCAAGCGGGGTTTCCCTCATCGCAAGTCCCCGCTTTGGACTAGGCTTTCGTCATCTTGCTTTTGGGTGAGGTTTTAGGACTGGATAAAGAAGGGGGATC
Organism: uncultured Bacilli bacterium; assembly: GCA_905235705.1. Lineage (GTDB taxonomy): Bacteria > Bacillota_I > Bacilli_A > RFN20 > CAG-826 > Alloenteromonas. The sequence continues at coordinate 4,664 of CAJOML010000031.1, forward strand.
GATAGTTTTTCGCAGGAACGAAATCTTCGATTTGCCACGACCCCACTTGAACGGAAGACGTTTTTTCTTTAACCTATTATTATTAAGCACGCGGGCACCCGCGGATAAAAAGAAATTGGAGGTCTATCCATGGGCATATCACGTTATGCATATAAAGGAAAGCGCCGTTTTAATATTTCTTCCTTCGATGCCGCCGACACCGGGGATTTCAAATCCAGAGATCAGGCAGTAGATCAATTCGTTGAGAATTTGCTTGTCATCAACAAGAAGCAGCAAAAACTCTATTCCGAACGGAAAGAAGGCGTCATCTTCGTCTTCCAGGCGATGGATGCGGCGGGGAAAGACGGGGTTATCCGTACCGTCTTCTCCACCCTTTCCCCACACGGGGTCAAGGAATTCTGCTTCAAAGTCCCTTCCGCGGAAGAGAAATCGCATGATTTCCTGTGGCGATTCTGGAGTGCCCTTCCCGCCCGTGGCTTCATCTCTATTTTCAACCGTAGTTATTATGAAGATGTCTTAGTCGGCAAAGTCCATGCCTTCTATAAGAACGACATCGTTCCCGACCGTGTCAAAGAAAGCGACGTCATCGAATCCCGTTATCGTCAGATCAAGGACTTCGAACGTTATCTTTATGAAACCGGCACCAGGGTCGTCAAAATCTTCTTAAACGTCAGCAAAGACGAACAAGCCAGAAGATTCATCTCCCGCATCGACGTCCAACGGAAGAACTGGAAAGTTTCTTCCGGTGACCTCCGCGAAAGGGAATATTGGGATGATTATATGGAAGCCTTTGAGTCGATGATCAACGAAACCTCGACCAAGGAAAGTCCGTGGTATGTCGTTCCCGCCGACCATAAATGGTATGCCCGTTATCTCGTCTCGGAAATCGTGAGGAAGACATTAGAGGAAATCGATCCGCAATATCCGCCTCTAGACAAAGATACCGAGAAAGCCTTGCAAGAATATCGCCAGACCTTAATCGACAGCCTTGGCGAAAAAGGCTATCAAGAACAAGAGAAGCAACCGCGTGAATTCTCCGACCCCAGCCTTATCCCAGCCGAAATGCTTCAACAAGAACTCCTCGATAAGCAAGACGAATCCAATGAAAGGATGAAACGTAACGGCTTCAAAAACGTAAGGAAGTTACTCGCCTCGAATTACATCATCCGTTCCCTTGGTGATATCATGGATGCCGTTGCCGCTCCCTCCGAAGAGGAAGATGAAATCCCCGCTCCCGAAGAAGAGGGAGAAAACGAAGAAACGCGCAATACTTCCGAAATCAGGGAGCATATCAAAGAAATCGCCGAAGAAAACGAAAAGGAGACCAAAGATGCCTAAGAAAGATAAAAGCAAAGCCCTCATGCGGAAATACCGCCTGATTCTCGATAAATTTGGCTTGCAACAACAATTCGACTTCACGAAAAAGGAAAAGAAAGTCGTCAAGTTATTACAAAAAAGAGGGGAGATGGATATCCTTGCCATCTGCGAGGAACTCGATCTAAAACCCAAGAAAGCCGAGAAAGTGGCGGAAAGCCTGCTTTCTAAGGGGGCGATTGAACGGAATGGGGACATGCTCTCCCTAACCTTGGCCGTGACCAATTACCTCCATGCCGAAAAGAAGCTCCATAAATCGGCCAAGAAGTTCTACCAATTCGTCGGTGCCCTCGATGAGAAGGAAGTCGATGAATTTATGGTCTTAGTCGATTCCTTCAAAGTCGTTCCCGAACATGTCGAAGAAGCCGAGGTTCCGCCTGTCGAAGAACCCCTTCCTACCCCTAAAAAGCCACGCGGAAGAAGGAAAGCAGCGCCTAAGGTCGAAGAGGCCTCCGCCGAGGAAAAGAAAGAAGAAAAACCCGCAAGGGCGCCACGGAAACCCGCGACCAGAAAAAGGGCGCCCCGCAAGGCTAAAGTCGTCGAAACAAAGGTAGAACCGCTGCCTGAAGAAAAACCCGTGGAAGAGCCTAAGCCCGAGGAGAAACCAAATGGCGAAGAAATATAACATTTGTCTTGATGTCGGCGGAACGAAGGTTCTTGGCGCCGTCTTCGATGAGAAAGATAAAATCGTCTGCAAAATCAAAAGGCGTTCGACCGAACAAGGTAACGCCAGCGAAAACGTCGAATCGGTCATCATCGAAGTCACCCGCTCTTTACTAAAGAAAGCCAATATCAAAAAATCGCAGATCAATGCGATTTCCGCCGGTGTCCCGGGTATCATTAACCCCGAGACCGGAGTGGTGGTATTTTGCCCGAATCTCCCCTGGCGTAATTACAACCTCACCGCGGCCATCGAAAAAGAATTCGGCGCCAAATGCTATTTAGGCAACGACGTCAACGTCGGGGTCTTAGGCGAATTCGAATATGGGGCCGCCAAAGGCTTTAAAAACGTTGTCGGCTTCTTCCCCGGAACCGGGCTTGGCGGTGGCATTATCATTAACGGCAAGCTTTATCTTGGCGGTGGCTTCCAAGCTGGCGAACTCGGCCATATGGTGGTTGAAGAAAACGGCCCCGAATGCGGATGTGGGAATCATGGTTGCCTTGAATCCTTCTCTTCTAAGAAGGGGATGGCTAAATATGTCCTTGCCCAAGAGGAAAAAGGACGTCATTCCTCCCTTACCCAATATATCGATGAAAACGGTGTCTTCAAATCCAAATATCTGCGGATGGCCGTCGAGGAAAACGATGAAGTGGCGCTTGAGGCGATTGACCAAGCTTGCCATTATCTAGCGATGGCAACGGGCTCGATGATTTCCGCTCTTGCCCCTGATTGCATCGTTTATGGCGGTGGGGTCATGGAAGCCCTAGGCGACTTGTTCTTAGAGAAAATCCTCCAGAAAGTCGATGCCTATGCGATGCCCGCCATCCGTCCTAGCGTCGAATTAAAGAGGGCAAGCCTCGGCGATTATTCCAATATCTATGGTTCGCTTGCCTTGATTAAAAGAGCCAAGAAACATCAGAAAAAGAAATAGTTCCCCTTTAGGGGACTTAGGGCGCAGCAAGCGCCCTTTTTTGCATGAACATGAGGTTTTGTTCATTAGCTTGCGCTCAACCGATGAAGAACTCATTGAGCTATTGGAGGAGACGAGCACGTTGGTGTCGACGACGGCATAGTACCTCTTCATAACTTACGAGCCTTCCTTTCCCTCCTTGCCCTTGCAATTTCATCGTTGATCTCCTCGAGGGTCATCTCTGAGTTACCGTTCGTCTCGGAGGTCTCTCTCATGGAGCGGACGGCGGCAAGGGCGCGCCGGGTGGAATCGTCCAACTTCATGTCGAAGGGCATTCCTCCTTCGGCGATGGCCTTCTTAAGGAAGGATCTTACGGCGGTGGAGATGTCCATGCCCAGAGCCTCGAAAAGACTTGCGGCGGCCGCTTTGGTCTCGGAATCGACCCTAACTTGTATGAGTTCCATATTATCCTCCTCCTTTCGATTACATTATAAAGACAAAAGCATTACATAACAATATGAATGAGCACATTTATATATATAAGAAGCGGTTAATTCGCAGAACAGCGCCCGCATCGCGCTCCAGTTGCCTTAATTCCCTCGATGCCATCGAGGGTTTTTCATTTTATGGGTTACATTTGGGTTACAAAAACTCGCCTTTTTTCTAAAGACAAAATAGGGATTCGAAGAACGAGGGATGCGGGATTGCAATCATGTTTCCAAACAATCGAACACAGGTTGTTTTTTCTTGTGACGATATCGTAGCTTGTCGCGGAACAGATACCTTGCTTTTTAAGGAAAGAATCATCATTAGATACCTTGCGTTTTAAGACGAATTTTACTATTATTACTTTGCGTTTTAAGGAGAATCCCATGGAACCGGAAATCATTTTCAAAAGAAAAATCACCGAAAAGCTCCTCAAGTGGAAGAATGAATCAAAAGGCGAGAAGGCCTTGCTCATTGAGGGGGCTAGGCGTATCGGCAAATCCACGGCGGTCGAGGAATTCGCCAAAGCCCATTACCGTTCCTACATCCTCATCGATTTCAACAAGGCAAGTAGCATCGTATTCGATAACTTCCGCGATAATCTAGAAAAGCTTGATACCTTCTTCATGGTGCTTTCCGCCGCCTATGGGAAGACGCTCTATCCGCGCGAAAGCCTCATCATCTTTGACGAGGTTCAGACTTACCCCAAAGCCAGAGAAGCCATCAAATATCTCGTCGCGGATGGACGTTATGACTATATCGAAACGGGCTCTTTGATTTCCATCAAGCAAAACGTCCGAGGCATCACGATCCCTAGCGAGGAAAGGAAGATCAAGATGTACCCCATGGACTTTGAGGAATTCGTCTGGGCCTTAGGGGAAGAGCAACTGCTTCCCTATATCCGCGATTGCTTTGAAAAGAGAATTCCGTTGGAGCGCGGGCTTCATGAAAGGGCCATGATGCTGTTCAAGCAATACATGCTGGTGGGCGGCATGCCCAAGGCGCTATCCAAATTCCTTCTCGCCCGCAAACAATTCGCCGATTGCGACGCGGAGAAGAGGGACATCCTCGTGAATTACCGCGACGACATCATGAAGATCGACGCCCAATACAAAGCCAAGGTCCTTTCCATGTTCGATCAGATCCCCTCGTTCCTCTCGATGCACGAGAAGAGGGTGAGGCTTCGCAGCATCGAATCGGACACGAATTACCCCGAATACGAGGAGACCTTTTTCTGGCTCGCGGATTCCATGATCTGCAATGAGTGCTTCGCCTGCTCGGACCCCAATGTCGGGCTGTCCCTCAACGAATCTCGGGCGGCGGTGAAATGCTACATGGGGGATACGGGCCTGCTTGTTTCCCATGCCTTTGACGAAAACGAACTGATTTCTGAAGAAGTTTACGTCTCCATCCTTTCGGGGAAACTGTCCGTCAATGAAGGCATGCTTTACGAAAACGCCATCGCCCAAATGCTCGTCGCAAGCGGCCATAAGCTTTATTTCTACACCCATTACAGCGAGGAGAAGAAGCGCAACGACATCGAGATCGACTTCCTCTTTTCCAACGGAAGCAAGACGAAACCCAAGATTTTCCCCATCGAGGTGAAGTCCTCGAAGAATTACGCGAACGTGTCCTTGACGCGGTTCGTCGATAAATGCAAGGCGAGGATTGGGGGAGCCTTCATCCTGCACCCAAAGAACCTCTTCGTCCGTCCCGACGGAATCGTCGCGCTTCCTTGTTACATGGCGTATTTGCTCTAGGAGATAAACGCAATGTCCGATTTTGATTATCGCGCCTTATTCGATTCTTTGTGCCTGGAGGCAGGGCTTGTCTGTCGCCTGTCTTTTGACATGCCCGAGGGTTACGAGGAAGCAAACGGCATGTATGACCTGGAAACAGATACCGTTTTCGTCAACGCCACATTGCTTAGGGAATGCCCTGATTCCGAGAAGGCCTTCTATCTTCTCCACGAGCTTCGCCACGCGGAGCAATACGCCCATCCCGAGCGTTTCCCTCCCGCCATCCGCAAGGCCTTGGATTACGATATCGCCTACGATGGGAATTGCTCGAAAAGGGTCAATGGGCAATGGATTTCATGCCGCCTCGATGGTGGAGAGGATCGCTTCACGAGGCTATACCTTTCCCAACCACACGAAATCGATGCGAACCAATTTGCCTACGCCAAAGCAAAAACGCTATTCGGCGGCGATGAAGCATTGGAGAGGCTTCGTTCCTTTTGGATTCCGACCGTTATCGTATCTATAGAGGAGTACGATGCCATCTATTCGGAGATCGATAAAGCACTCTTAGGTTTGAAGGATTGATTTTTTTTCGGGAAAAAATCAATTATTTCGGGAAAAAATGATTTCCAAAATAAACGGTTGGCTACCCGCATCGTGTTTCGTTCTTTTTAGATTATCCCGAAGGCATCGAAGGAAATTAGATATTTCGCGCAAAGCTCGGCTTACGCTCAGCCGACGAAAAATCGACATTTTTCGAAACTCGCTAAGTTGTTAATTATTAAACATAAAAGTATAATGGATATAATTGGAGGCAACTTCTATGGGTAAAGCATTCGGAAACAAAATCAGGGAGCTACGCAAGAGCAAAGGGCTCAATCAGCAACAATTCGCGGAGAGCCTAGGCTACGCGAACAAATCGATGATCTCCCACATTGAGGACGGCTCGGCGGAGATGAGTTATGAGAAAATCCTCATCTTGATCCGCGAATACATGGTCAACGCCAGCGAGTATCTTGACCTTGATCCCACAGGAATCGAGGAGCTCGACAAAAAGATCAAGGAAATCTCCGCCCCCAACCCTAATCGCGTCTATCCGATGCGCGATTACCAAGGCTTGGTCAACGTCAAACCCACCGTCAGGAACCCCAACATCATCGTGGGCGACTTCACCTATTATTCCGGGAATAACTTCGAATCCCGCGTCACCCATCATTACGACTTCATCGGCGATAAACTCATCATCGGCAAATTCTGCCAAATCGGGGCAAATGTCGAATTCGTGATGAACGGGGCCAACCATCAGATGAACGCGGCCACGACCTTCCCGTTCTACATCTTCCGCGGCTGGGAGATGGAAAGCCCGTCTAAAGAGAAATTGCCCCTAAAGGGCGATACGGTCATCGGCAACGACGTCTGGATCGGCGAAGGGGCGACCATCCTCCCTGGCGTCCATATCGGGGACGGGGCCATCATCGGCAAAGGCGCGGTGGTGGGAAGCGACATCCCTCCCTACTGCGTCGCGGTTGGGAATCCCGCCAAGGTCATTCGGAAACGGTTCGACGAAGAACTCATTGAGCTATTGGAGGAGACCCAGTGGTGGGACCTGCCCATCGAAGAAATACAAACTCTCATCCCCATCCTCACGAGCCCGGATTTAGGAGGGCTCAAAGCAGAACTGAAGAAAAGAAAAGGAGTCAAACAATGAACGAAAAGAACTACCAGCTGATTACCTTCACCGAGGACGGCTTGTCCTTGGACGTCCGCGTTGACGCGGAAAAAGAGACCGTGTGGCTCACCCAAGCCGAGATGGCCGAGCTTTTCGGCGTGGACCGCACCCGGATTACCCGCCACGTGAATAGCATCCTCAAGGATGAAGAGGTGGATTTCGAAAGCAATGTGCGGAAAACGCACTTTGCAAATGCCGATCGTCCGACGGCACTTTATGGTTTGGAAGGCTAAAAGTGCCATCACGACCCGCATCGTGCTCCATATGCGCAAAAAGTGTCGATACCGTCATCACTTTCTTTGATTTTTGGAGAATCAGTCTCACGATATTACCACGATTTTCAAGGCATTTTGGTTGGCGCACTATCGCAATAGCGAAATTACCGTTGACGGTCTTTCGGTGGTGACTGAGGCGGTGCACGATATCCATTTCTCACCACTAGGCAAATGAAAAGAGCGCCCGAGTCAATCCGAGTCGCTCTCGATGATTTCAAGCATCTGTCGTGGCGTGACGACATAACTTCTGACGGGGTAGTGCCTCAGGTTCCCCGTGACGAGGTACGCATCCATCGTGGAGCGCC
>CAJOML010000032.1 GCA_905235705.1 uncultured Bacilli bacterium
CGGACGCTACGTTGCCTTATATAAAGTCGATGGCGATAGTGTGGTCATCTATGATGTCGTCGATTCGCGAAAGGACAACTCGATTCTAAAAGTGTAGGGCATGCGGATGAAGGAAAACACGACAAAATAGTGGATGGAAGTATTTAGACAAAAGCGGATAGATCGAATCAGACAACTACAATTCCTGTCGTAGTCCAAAGTCACTTATCCGAAGTTGGACAAAAACCGATATTCAGATAGATAGGTCCCTTTTGGGGCCCTTTCCGACACTTAGAGCCGAGGAAATGGTCTCCCTCTAGAAAGAATCCATACCAAGGGTATTATCCCTCCTTGGATTCCCGGAGAGAGGCCATGGCCTCGGCTTTCCCTTTATAGGCATATAGGGGGAATGGCGGATCAGCGCGAAGGATTTTTGAGCCACCAGCTCGTAAATAAAAATGCGCGGTCCGCGCCTTTGGAGGAGCGCGTTTAACCCTAATGCGAGGCGTCTTCGCCATCGCGCGTACATCTTAGGAAAAAGCGACGCCAACGGACGAACGCGGATCACGGGAACGATCCAAATGCCGGAAAGGAAGGTCTATTGACATGATAGACAAGGAAGCGCCCATGTTGGCCTTCGACGTGTCGAAGGGAAGCAGCCATTGCCAAGGAACTGTCCCATTTCGCCCTGATCGCCTCGATCGACGGCATAGGCGACGCGTTGGCGGCGCTGCTCTGCGCCGAGATCGGAGATCCGTCCAGATTCAACAGTCGCAACGGAATCGTCGCGTACGCCGGGCTCGATCCGACGATCCTCCAATCGGGCAAAAACGACGGCCTGCACTATTCCATAACGCGAAAAGGTAACGCGTTCCTCAGGAGATACCTCTACCTCGCCGTTGGGAACATGGCCATGCACAAGGCGGACAACGCGATCACGAGGTTCTACTCGAAAAAGAAAAGCAGCGGCCTTTGCCACAAGGCGGCTGCGACGGCGGCCTGCAGGAAGCTCCTAGTGACGATCTGGGGAATGCTTCGCAGCGGGTCCTTATTCGAGAGATAGTCTAGCAAACCACAGGGATTTTAAAAAGGGGGTATCTACGCCCGTTTTCGGCATGCCCTCGAAAGAGAAAGCCCAAAAAGAGAAAAAACCACTTGACTAGACTTATCCTATTTCTTGTGCCTCTAGCACGATAGTGCCCCGGGTGTTATTGTGACAAAACATCACATGTGATAAAATGTCAACATGAAGCTAGAGTTAATTAAATTTGAGCGAGATAATTTAAAACTTGAAGTAACCGTTTCGCCACTTGAGGAAACGGTTTGGTTATCGCTCGACGATATGGCTGCTCTTTTTGGCCGTGATAGGTCGGTAATAGGCAAACACGTTAAAAACGCTCTTGCAGAGGAATGCGAAAAGGATTCAGTATGGGCAAAATTTGCCCGAACTGGTTCTGATGGAAAGACGTACTATGTGGATTACTATAATCTAGATGTCATTATTTCCGTTGGTTACCGAGTTAAGTCAAGTAATGGAATCGTTTTTAGAAAGTGGGCCAACAATGTACTCAGAGAGTATTTGTTAAAAGGTTACGTCGTTGATGCAAACAGAACTTTGATTACCAATGATAATTATGCCGCATTGATGAATAAGGTTGATTCCCTTGATTCGAGGATAGAAAGACTGGAAAAAGACCAGAACTATTTTTACAAAGATCAAGTTATTTATGGAGGACGCGTTTTTGATGCGTTAGCCCTTATTAACGACTTAATCAGTAGAGCGACAATGCGGATTGTCCTAATTGACCCATATTGTGACATAAACACGCTCAATTGTTTTAAGGGGAAGGCCGATGGCGTCGAATTGGAAATCATCACTTCTTCAAAAGCAAGGATATCCCAAACCGACATGGCTTTGTTTAATCAGCAATATGGAAATTTAATAGTTGTTCATGATGAAAACTATCACGACAGATATATCATTATCGATGATGCTTATTTTTATCACCTTGGTGCGTCGGTTAACCATTTGGGGAAAAGGTTTACTCAAATTACGCTTATTGAAGACGATGATATTAAAAACGTTCTAAAGAGTCGGGCTTGATTATGAACAAAACAAAAAAGGAAATCGGGGAAACGATTAGAGAAGTTAGAAAAGAAAGAGGGCTTTCCCAAGAAGAACTATCTAAGAGGATGGGTTTTAAGGATCGATCTGGGCTGACGAAAATCGAAACGGGCGTTAACGATATTTCTGGAGAAGCGCTTGCTCAATTAGCGGAATTGCTAGAGGTGCACGTTGGCATCTTTTTCACCGGCAAAACCTGCACATTGCCCGAGTTTAGAATCGTTCGATACGACGATTATTATCGCGACGACATGATCTTCATGGTGCTGTCTGCCAAAGATGCGCTGGGGAAAATTCCATCAATTAATCCCGATTTGTTAGACATCGAGTCAAACTATTTCGCAAAAGGGGATATGTTTTGGGTTGCGCTTGACGGCGTTCGAGTTATTGGCTGTGTTGGATATGAAACAATCAATCCCAGCGAAGCAAGGGTCCATAGGCTCTATATTAAACCGGAACTTAAAAGACAAGGCGTCGGGTCTGCGCTGATGCAGACGCTTGAAAAATACATTAGAGAGAGGGGATATACCAAAATATCAATCCATACCGGGGATGAAAAATACTGGGAATCAAAATTGTTTTATAAGGCAAAAGGATTTGTTGAAACTCAACCGAATATTTTGGAAAGAAACCTTGATTAATACTCTGTTGACCACAAAGATAAGTCGGGCTCGCGAACCACGAGTTGTACGACAAAATAGTGGATGGAAGTATTTAGATAAAGGCGGATGGATCGAATCAGGCAACCACATCTTGTCGCTGTCCAAAGCTACTTATCCGGTTTTGCACAAAACGACTTATCCAACATAGATGAGGCCTCTTATGAGGTCTTTTCTTGTACATCATCTAACTTTCAAACATATTGATAGTTCAATTATATTATTACATAATATATGCGAATGAGTACTATTATGAAGAATAAAATTGCGTTAGTTGAATCACTTATATTTACATATCAATCAAAAGAAAATACGGTGGCATCTGTAATTGAAGATGACAACCTTTGGCTTACACAAAAATCACTCGCTGATTTATTTGAATGTGGTGTTAATACTGTTAATTATCATATTAATGAGATATATGCATCTAATGAATTAGATGAGAAATCAACTTTTCGAAATTTTCGAATAGTTCAAAAAGAAGGAAATAGAGAAGTGGAAAGAAATGTAAAATTCTATTCACTTCAAATGATCATTGCGGTTGGTTTTAGAGTTAATTCCACTAAAGCAACGGAGTTTAGAAACTGGGCAATAAATATTCTTAAAAACTATACTATTAAAGGCTATGCCTTGGATAACGTTAGATTAGCCAACGGGGCTTATTTAACAAAGGATTATTATGATGAACTTCTTGAAGAGATTAGACTTATACGTTTAAGTGAAAGAAGATTATATCAAAAAGTCACTGATTTATTTGTTACTGCAATTGACTATGACAATCAAGATGATAGAACGCTTAAGTTCTTTAAAACGGTACAAAACAAATTGCATTATGCTGTTTCAGGCAATACCGCTCCTGAAATTATAAAGAATCGTGCAGATGCAACAAAAGATCATATGGGATTAAAAACTTGGAATAATGCGCCGCAAGGAAGAATTCATAGAAGCGATGTTGTTGTAGCAAAGAACTATTTAGAAAAAGAAGAATTAACTTCGTTGTCGTTATTGGTAAGCATGTTTTTAGATTTTGGAGAAGATATGGCAAAAAGACATGTTCCATTGACGATGAATGATTACATCAAGAGACTTAATATTTTGCTTCAATTAAGTGGTAGGGAAGTGCTAGATAATCCTGGAAAAGTTTCGAGAGAAGTAGCGGAAAAATTTGCGTTAAGTGAATTTGAGAAATATCAAATTATTCAAGAAGAAAGACTTGTGTCTGATTACGATTTATTTGTCGAACATTCAAAAATTGAAGAAATATCAGTTGTCGATAAAAAGAAATGATATATGCACTTTACTCTTGCTTGGTTTCGTTAAGTATCTATCTACGCGCGCGTCCAATACGCAAAATGTATATAGAAAAACAAGTTGAAAAAGGAGAAACAGGTGACGTTCCTCTAATTATCACTGAGTTTTCAAATAATCCTGTAGCAACTGGAACTACAGGTTGGAGAGCAGCTTGTAGAGAATGCGCTTCTGGAGACCAGTTCAAGATTGGTCAATATTATTCTTTTAAAATCGAGATTTGCAAACGGGCGATGGTGAAGTTTTGTCAATAATATATAATCTTGGCGTTCCGAAAGGAGATAAGATCCTTTTGAGCGCCATCGCCTTATGAGACTTGGCGGTCTTCGCGATGGCGCCCAAAAGGAAGGAGACCGCCAATGAAAAACAAGAGAAAGCAGGGGAAGCCCCGCCCTTTGACTTTGAAGGCGAGCTTCGAGGAATGATGAGGGCTTTGCGAGGGACAACGGGTTCGCCCATGTCCAGATAAAGTCATCGGTGCATTCCGGCTGGTTTGGCGAGACGATGAACGAGGTCAATGGCCTGATATCCAAATTCGAGACTTGGTTCTCAAGGTTCAGAGGGGTTTCGGCGAGACATTTGCAAGGATATCTGGACCGATTCCTTTTCCAAAAGGCCCTCGACAGGCCGGGAATCTAACTCTCCTCCGTCCTTAGGGAAAGGTCCGTGATCCTCTGCCGGGACATACTGAGCAAGGCGATGACTATCGACCTATACGAGGCATACGACAAATGGCATTACGGAATTTTCGAAACGGATGACCATCAGTAGACATGTCTAACACAGCCCAAATGCGTTATGTAAATTGATTTTGCCAATTTGTCTAGCCGTCTTTAATGATTAATGACCTTTTATTCTCATCAAGAAACCGATCATCTAAATATTTATTGTCGTCGTCCAAATCCACTTATCCAAAGTTGGACAAAAACCGATATTCAGATGGATAGGTCCCTTTGGGCCCTTTTCGTGTCTTGAGGTCATCAAAACTTAAATACGAATTGAATGTGTATATAAAATCGAATAAAAAATATACCACAGTATATAGGATTGACAAATACATATTCACAAAGTATGGTTTTTATATGGAACGAATCATTTACCATGGAAGCGAATTTATCATTGAGAAACCCGAATATTTAAAGGGCAATATCCATAATGACTATGGATTGGGCTTTTACTGTTGTTCAAACAAAGGCCTCGCAAAGGAATGGGCCGCAAAAAGAACGGGCCACGGATATATAAATAAGTATCGGATTAGGGATGACAGATTAAAAATCTTGGATTTAACGAAACCCCCGTTTAGAGACGTTTTATATTGGGTAGCCCTTTTGATGCATAATCGTGAACTATCTGCCGACCTCAGGAACAATTTTCCTAGGGAACTCGCTTATCTAGAAAAAAAGTTTCTTATCGATGTTTCAGAATACGACATTGTGATTGGCTATCGGGCAGACGACAGTTACTTCCGTTTCCCAGAGGCATTTGTTCGAAGCGAGATCACTTTGGAATCTTTGGACAAGATATTCCAAGCTGGAGAATTGGGGAAACAATATGTTTTGATTTCTAAACGGGCCTTTCGATTAATTCATTATTTAGATTCCGAAGAAGCGCTTACAAAAAGCCGCCAAGATTATTACTTACGGAAAAGCGGCGCGGACAAAGTATTCACCGATTTGTTGAATGCCGATCGATACGCAAAAGGCACGAGATTAAGGGATTTGGTGATGGACCATGAATGATTTAAGAAGCATGAAAGAGCTTTTCGCGCGTTTATTCGTGCTCGCCTTTTGGAACAAGATAAACCTGCTTTCCTTTACGACGGCGCTTTCTAAGAGCGAACTGATAAAAAAGCTTGAACTCAAGGAGTACGACGATTATTTCAATAAAGAATTAACCGACATCTTTTTCGATATCACGGGCAACAGGATCAACGAAGATAACAGCTATGGAGTCTATAACGATGCCTATTGGTGCGGCTATTCGTATTTCGAATTGCAGCTTAGAACCCAAAAGCCCTTTGCCTACATCTTCTTAAAGCTTCCGTTAACCAAAATGGTGGACATTTATACTATCTACCACGAAATGGATTTCTCTTCGCTATTGGAATATTTTGTCCGAATTTGCAAAGAAAAAACGATATTGAGACTTCTTTGCGAGCAAAGGAGAACCTCGTTGACAAAAGCAAGTTACGAAACGGGAATTGGGCTAGCCACGCTTGCGAAATACAACGCGGATGACGGGTCCTTATATAAAGCGTCTTTCCAAAACGTCATTAAAATTGCCGAGTTTTTCGATTGTCCGATCAGTTTGTTTATCCGAAGGTTAAGTCAAAGGAAGCTTGGTAAAGGTTTTATCGAAATATATGGCGATAACTACATGGATTATTTTTCAAACACCAGAGTTGCTTGTCGGGGGATCGTCATTAATGATGGCAGCATCCTTTTGGTATATGCCAAGAACAACGATGTATGGATGATTCCAGGTGGCGGGGCGAAGAACGATGAAGAGGAGACGTCCTGCGTCAAAAGAGAAATATCCGAGGAAACCGGATATGTCGTGGACCCAACCAAATGCGTGTTGGAAATAGACGAATATTACAAAAACGAAAAATACATCAGTAAGTATTTTCTTTGCAATATCGTTGGGCAAAGCAAAGCCCAGTTGACCGAGCAAGAAGCAAAAGCCGGCCTAGAATCGAAATGGATACCCATCAAAGACGCGATTGATATCTTTAGTAAGCATCAGCAATACGCAACTGAAGACGAGATGAAACGCGGAATCTATTTAAGGGAATACTTGTCGCTTCGCAGAATCATCCAAGGAAAATAAGCTTTAGGGGCTCGCGAACGAGTGATAGCACGACAAAATAGTCGATCGAAGTATTTGGACAAAAGCGGATGGATTGTACCAGGCAACCACCAATTTTGTCGTCATCCGAGTCCATTTATCAAATATAGATGAGGCTTCTCCAAAGTCCTAGATCACGTCGATCAAATCGTCCGCGAGATAATCCAGGTTGATGATTTCCAAGTTGTTAGGCGTGTTTTTGTTGAGCATGACGAAAGGGATAAGCGCGAGGATCCACAAATTGAACCCCAGGCCCAAATAAAACGCATATTGGTTCCCCGCGAATCCGATGTCGATCACTGCGATGACGATGATCGCGACCGAGCAAATCATGTTCTCAATCAAGTTGTAGCGGTCGCCGTAAAAATAGATTTGGGCATTATAAAGTCCAAACCGCTTTTCGATCCTCAGACGCAAGAAGAAGAGCGCATACATATAAATCACGACAACCAGCGACAAAACGACGATGCCGTTTGGGAACCAGAAGTTCACGAAAATGTTTTCCTTCACCCCATAAATCAATAAATAACTATTGCTAATCACGTAGCTTGCAACCAAAAAGCCAAGCGGAATAACCGATAGACTATGCCATAAAACGCGTGCAAATTTCCCCTTTTTTTCTAAGAAAGAAGGTTGGAAGAAGAGGAAGAGGAATATTAGATAATGCATGGCGACAATTTGGAAAACATTGCCCGGAATATAGCTATAAATCAGATTCGCGATGTTATATCCCCACGCATTGGTAATCGAGATTGCGACGGTTTCCAAAGTCGCGACGAGTAAAAAAAGGAATAGATTATGTACGACCGCGCCAAAGAGGACGTTGGCTTTTCTGACTCTCCCCAAAGTGACGATGTGGCCGAGGATGATTCCGCCCAACCATACCTTTTTCACGATTTCCAAAAACAAGGAATCGGAAAGAACGGGCGGTAGCGGCAACATCGAGCCCAACAAGGATAGCAGCGTAATAAATAGCGCCCCAAACTGGCAGACCTTAGCAATGATCATCGTGATTGTATCGGGGATGCCGATATGATTCGTAATGTCTTCAGGCAACGCCATTTCCGGACCATCCTCGTTTTTGAATGTTGCTTTGATTAGGCGCGGTTTGATGTGCCCAACGATGTCTTTTACTCCGATTTCCAAGAAGGCAAACGTTGCCACGATGCCCACCAATAGAAAAATGATTCCGGTGATTTGAAGGCTGAAATTTGTGCTTCGCCCCTTTTCACGATCGGGCAGGAAGTCTCGATAAAAACTTGTCTCTTTGCCTAACGATTCGGTTAATAAACGATCGAATAAAGCGTTCATGTCTCCTATGCTTTTATTGACGAGCAGCAGCGCCGTTTCGTTATTGACCTCGATTTCTCCGGGGGCCAATATGGTGAGCTTATCGATGTTCGTGATCGTCTCCGCCCCAGCGAAAGTGAAATCGCAGGAAAAGAACATGTCTTTGGAGAAGCCCGAATAAGTGAAGGTACAGCGATAAGAGTTTACGCCAAGGTTAGAGCCGATGGCGTAATGAAATCGTGCGTGTCCATACTCCTCGGTAATCAGGCTCACGGTGAAGGTGGCTTCGTTGAAATAAAGGATGTTGTCCGTTTCGTAAAAGGACATTAACGCGCGTTCCGCCCAATCGACGTACTCCACGTAATGGTATTTTAAACCGGTGATTAAATCGTATCCGACGGCACCTTTTTCGCTAACGTTTTCACGCATTTGACTATAGGTTTCGCCATAAAACGACCCATTGTTTTTGATCGAGCTGGAAAATAGCGATGCCCCAAGCGCGATGAAGGCGATGCTCGCGATTAACAAAGAGCCAAAGACGATATGCTTGGTCTTCGAAAACTTTTTCCTCGGGGGCCGTTCCTCTCGACTGGGAATCGGATAAGCCGAACTCCCTTCCAAAGGGATGGGCGCGCCATAGAAACTCTCGATCTTTTTCGTCGCTTTTTTGCCAGGGCGGAAATACCCGTTTTCGTATAATGACAAAACGAAAGGCCGAATCCCGATTTCCTTGGCCGCCTCCTTTATGGAGAGCTCGCGTTGTTTCCTTAGTTCCTTGAGCCTTACGTTATAGTGATTCATGTTCTATGGGTTGACACAAAAAGATTGTATACTAAGATGCCGAAAAAATGAGAAGAATATTTAACTTTTTGCTGCTCTTGCCGACAATCCTGACGGTTACCGGCTGTTCTTCCGAGGAAAAGATCTCCTACCAATCGGGGGACCATCTTTTCGAGACTTACTATGACGATGCCTTTTTTATCGATACCGGCACCGACTATTGCGAAAGCATCGCCCTTGCAAGCCAGGCGATGGCCTTCTCCACTTTCGTCGAAAACAAAGACCCAGTGGACAGAACCGGTCATCTTAGGGATCTCTGGAATAAAGAGAAATTCACCAACATCTGGTTTAACGAAGCGATGGGTAAGGAGCCGGAAATCGACTCGATCGGATTCGGTATCGCCAGCAAAAACATTGCAGATTTCACCTTAATCGCCGTTACGATTCGGGGCGGGGATTACGGCGCGGAACTCGTTAGCGACTTCACCCTTGGGGAGGAAGGTAACGCGAAAGGTTTCGACGAAGCCAGCGATAAGGTCGTTTTGGGACTAACTTCCTATCTCCAAAATAACGGCATCGACGGCCATATCAAGATCTGGGCATCTGGGTTCTCCCGCGGCGCCATCGCGGCGAACATGGCATGTGGGAAGATATTAAACCGTTATCGCGAGAACGCCTTCCTGACCAAAGATGTCACCTATCATCAGGAGGATATCATCGCCTACTGCTTTGAGCCGCCGCTAGGGGTTGCCGTTTCCGTTTCGGAAGCCCGTGGGGATTTATATAAAGGCATCCACAACATCATGAATTTCAATAGCATCGTCCCCCTTCTGGCTCCCAGCGATTGGGGCTTTGTCAGATATGGGACAGATCATTATTTCCCGGACCGATTAACCGACATCGCTTACGACGAAACGGAGAGAAGAAAGCTCGTTTCTACTTACCAATTCACCTATGGGGCGGAGACGTTCCCGAAATATACGATCGACGACTGGCGGTTTTTCGATGCGGGCGAAGAGCTTGCCAACGCCAATGGCCTGCCCCGCGAATCGTTGCACCCCTCGCTAGGGAGGTTTTCTCAGATCCTTGCCCGCGAAATCGCCAACTCCGGCTTTATGAGCAGAAAGTACTACGTTAGCTATGCGGAATTCGCCATTTGGGATTTCGTCAAAGCCTTGACGGGTGTTTATCCGGAAATAGAGAGAGTTGATCCCGCGTCCCTCCTCAAGACGATTTTCGGATACCGTTTAATTAAAACGTTGATTAACGCCATTCTTCAAACTTCCCAGACCTTTGCCTATGACGCTAAGCTCTTGTTCTTAGAGATGTTTAAGGCCAATGACCAAAACGTCGACTTGATTAAGCACATCCACAGCCTGAACCTGTTTTCGTTGACCATGTTCTTGCTGAGCTTCACCGCTCGCAAAGACATCGCGATGCAGCTAATGTGCTTGGAGAACGCCTCAAGCCTTTTCCTCGGTCACCAGAAAGAACTCCATTACGCTTTCCTGCGCGCTTGCGACACCCGCGTTATGGGCAAGGATGCCTGCAAGCTCAACGACGGGAATTATTACGTCTTGAGAATCGATAACCCTTCCTCATTTCTGTTACATGAAGACTCGCTTGGCAAAGACGTCTTCAAATATAAAGACGGAGTAATGGAAAGCGACCGCATCGCCGCCGAAAAATATGCGGATGGGCACATCGAACTCTACCTACCGAAAAACGGTCATTACTCTTATCAAGGCGTCGCCGACCTCATTTCTTTGTATAACTATGACCCATTGCTAAAGGAATCGCTTATCGATCAGCAAATGTCGTTGGATGGCCGCTTTTAACGGACGAATCGGGGGCCATACCTACGGCCGATTACCATCGCGTTATCTTATAGATAAGAAACAAGAGAGCGACGGCGCTTAATAGAGGGGGCTGTTGAAAAACCTATTGGTTGATTGACAGCCCTTTTCCTATACCTCGGGAGGTTTCGCAACATACTTTTCATGTTCCTATTTTTGGTAGGTATTAGCGTGAACCTTCCTTCCCTTTTTTGGACAGCCGTTTCGCCGAAGGCTTCTTGAATTTCTGAGCCTCGAAATTGGGAGGCGGCGACCAGTATTCCGGGACGGCGCCGGCCTCCTCGGCGCCATTGCATCCGGTGATCCTATCAATCGCAATGAAAGCATCGGAAGCCGTTAGATAGCCTTGCGACATTCCTGAAAAACCTCCTAACGCTTAGTTTACGCTAAGAGGTTTTTTCAACCTGCGAACTAAACGGGGTTCAGTTCACTAGTTCACCAGTCTTTTTTCTTCCTCCATAGTTTTCTATAATGGTGGCCATGAAAGCCAAGAATGTGTGTGCCCTTCTTGCCGCCTCGGTTATGACCTGGGTGGCCGTTTCTTGTGGGCAGACACCCGCAAAGAAAAACATCTATGTTGCCTGGAGCAACAAGCAAAATAGCTATAGTTTTGTGTCCACGCTGAAAACAATCGAAGCCATCGGTTGCCAGCCCGTGGTGTTGGATATGGTGCGTTCCACCGATTTGACCTATTATATAAAGGGCGGCCGTGTTTCCAAGGTCAGCGGCACCTTAGGCGGTATCTTTGAGATTTGTCCGCTGCTTTGCGTCAGCCCCGAAGGTAAGCTGAAGGTCATTTCCAAAGTCCGCACCAAGAAGAAGGTATTGACCGCTCTGGTCGATAAGATGGAGCAGCATGCAGCGGCGTTGCGGGAACAAAAAATCGAGACGGCCTGTGTGCTTGGTGGATTGCTACTGCTGGGGCTCCTTCTATGCCGAGCGGCATAAGGGGGGTGCGCAAATGACCCATAGCACCCCTCGTTCGGCGAACCATTACCCATGCCGAGGGAACGTCAATGATGGGCAGGAAGCACAGCTCCCGAAGGATATCATCTCCAAGATAGTTGCGATAACAAGCCGAGGCAGCGATGCCACGGTCAAACGCAAAAAAGACGGATACA
>CAJOML010000033.1 GCA_905235705.1 uncultured Bacilli bacterium
ATATACCCTGCCTGAGGAAAACTTTTCGGTGACGGCAACCGCACGATCAAGCAGCGTTCCGATATTGCGAATGTTCCTCGCTTTGCAGCGGACGGTTCCTTTTAGCGCGACGGTGGATTCGCAATCGAAGTCAGTAAGGGAGAGCGTCCCATCAATAGCCTTACGGTAAAACTCCTTTGCCGAAAGAGACGTAAGAACCCCGGTCAGGTGAAGGAAGTTATCTTCGTTAAAGCGAAGAATGTATTCATGGCGTTCGACGAAGCAATCTGATTTCACGATGAAGTCAATCCCCAAAAGCGCTTGGTAGGATCTCGCCCCGACCAAGATGGAATCCAACACGTTTTCCCTAAAGCTCTTCGTCACCATGAGATAAAAAAAGGCGTTTTTAGGTGCGCCACCACTGAGCGGACAGGTTTTAGGTCTCTGGCCCGACTGCTGCAGGGATATTAACGTCCTCCTTGCTGGACACCCATATTATCACTTAAGCGAAGCGGAAAAGCAATGGGGTGCTGGCTTGATACCGTTAGCTATTTGTAGGTAACAAAGAAAAAAGGAAGTCTTACAATGCTGATCGCTCACATCACAAGGAGACTTCCCGTGGATATTGTACCATTTGACAACGAGACTTTAGATGGTTTTCTTTTGAAATCGCAGGAAATCCACAAAGAGGCCATCCAAAGGGCCTTGGAAAGGTACGACAAAGACATATACTGCCCAATCGACCGCAAACGGTTCGTTTCGATACGCCTCGGCGAAAGGACGATCCTTTCCTCTTATGGGATATTGAGGTTCAAACGTCGTTATTATTACGATTCGTTCATGGAAGGGTATTGTTATCTTTTGGATAACAGACTCCAAATCCCCAAATCCAAAAGGATGACGAACGAGTTGACCCTCGGGATATTGGATTTGGCCTCCATCATGTCATATAAGGAGGTCGGGGAGCATCTGTCCGACTATAAGGAGGTCGGGGAGCATCTGTCCGACGAATTCGCCGTATCCAAATACGCCGTTTGGAAGACGATCAACGAAGCGCTGTCGGAAACCTATTTCGACATCGACATGGACAGAAAGGATCTGAAGATACATGTTCAAATAGATGAAAAGTTCATCGGGATGGTCGGTTCGACCGACAAAAGGGGATATTACACGTTGACGACATTCGCCGGGAAAGAACCGATCGGCAAATCCAATCGGCTACGGAACAAAACCGTTATAAGCTCCGCCAAACTATGCGATTTGAAAAACAGGTTAAACGAAATACTGGTCGACAGATACAAAGTATCGCCCGATGAGGAGATATTCGTATCCGGGGATTTCGCGACGTATATTCAGAACTTCGGAGAATCGATCAGGTGCTGCAAAGCCAGATACGTCCCGGACAGATTCCATGTCCATAAAACGTTGAAAGACACATTGCCGAACGTTTACGTCGACGACCATTCGCTAAACGACGACGGCTTCCGAAATCATCTTATTAAGGAACTGGTTGAGATAGATGACGACAACGCCAGGAAATTGAAGAACATCCCCATTAGGAATCCCGAATCGTTCGGACCGTACCTGGATCGGGAATACCTGGGATGCTCCCAGGAAGGGCAGAATTCCCGTATATACGCGCCCAGATTCGGCAAATACGCGAATAGGTTCCCGCCATCCGCAATCGAGAAGCCATCCCCCATCAGGGAAGCCAGGGCCATGAACGCGAAGGTGATATTGGTCCATAGACATAGAGAAATCCCCGAACCCATCGACGTATCGATATCGCAACCTTACGAGGATATCGCGAAATACGTCTTGGATACCAGGGAAATGAAATTCGAGACGATGAAAATGTTTAACGCGATCAAATACGGGAGGCTATAATGACGTCGGTTAACAAAGTAGGGCTTACCTACAAAATTAAAACGCTATCCCCACACCGTGCTTCTAACTCATTGGCTTTTTCATTTCTAAATCATGGTTCAGCTTTGGCTTCTTACATCCGGGATTGCTTAAGCTTGTCTCAAAAAAACACATAATTAGTTCGGGCACCTTGATATTTTATGTGTCCTTCTCCTACCTTGTCCTTGACGAAACGACCTTTGCATTAGACAATGCCTTATCCAATCACAAGGAGATGGATATGAGAAAATATATCGGAATAATTATTACCGTCCTTGTCGTTTTAACCGGAAGCGTGCTCGGCTTTGTTTTTGCCCCGCCCGCCTTTTCATCTTTGCAGAAGGAGACCTTCCTTATCCTTCTCATTATTTGTGGAGCCAGTGCTCTATATTGCTTTGTCGTGGGAGAAATCAGCGGGAATAATTCCCAAATGGATAAGCTTTGGAGCATATTGCCTATTGTCTATACCTGGGTCATCGCCGCCAAAGGGGGATTTGATGTGCGCCTACTCGTCTATGCCATCATCGCCACAATGTGGGGTATCCGCCTAACTTATAACTTTGCCAAGAAGGGGGCGTATCGCCTTAAATTTTGGGAAGGAAAAGAAGACTACCGTTGGTCAATCCTGCGGAGCAAGAAACCGTTGAATAACCGCGCCCTTTGGGGTGTCTTTGATTTGTTCTTCATTTGCATCTATCAAAACGCGTTGGTTCTCGCCATTACTTTACCTGCCCTTGCATGTATGGGATCACCGAATCCATTTGGGGCCTGGGATGTTGTCGCTACCATCACTGCCCTCGGCGCTTTGGTCTTAGAAACGATTGCCGACCTTCAGCAAATGGCCTTCCATACGGAAAAGAATCGTTTATTAGCCGAAGGCAAGAAATTAGAAGAACTGCCAGCCCCCTATAACAAAGGATTTAATACCATCGGACTTTGGAAGAGGGCAAGGCACCCTAATTATTTCGGCGAACAAGCCATTTGGGTTTGCCTTTATATCTTCGTTATCGGCGCTGGAGCCGCTAATTACGGAATCTTCAATTGGAGCATGGTTGGACCGCTTATGCTTATCCTGCTCTTCCTTGGTTCATCGACATTTGGGGAAAGTATCTCCGCGTCTAAATATCCTGAATATTCGCGTTATGCTTCCAAGGTTTCGCGTTATATTCCGCTTTGGAAATATAAAGAAGAAAAATAAAAGAAAAAGCCTGATTTGCAGCTTAATCGGTGCAAAATCCGGCTTTTTTAGATGAGATTGAAGTGAGCGATTCCTTTAGCCCAGCCATCATTATCGATATCATCGGTAACATAAGTGGCGGCGGCTTTGGTCTCTTCTTTTGCATTTCCCATAGCGATGGAAGTGCCGGCATATTTCATCATTTCTATGTCGTTGCTGCCATCTCCTAGGACCAAGGCGTTTTTCGCTTTTAGACCATAATATTTCAAGACCGAATGGATGCCTTTGGATTTGTCTGAATCCTTTGGCATGATATCGACCGCGAATTCATCCCAACGGGCGGATTTGCAAGTTCCTAAGTGGGGGAGGAATAACTCTTCATCGAATTTATCGCAGAAGGCGATCATTTGATAGACGACGCGGTCATAATGGTCAGGGAAGGTCCGCGGTTGAGGGAAACGGGTTCCATATTTTTCATGAGCCTGGATGACCCTTTCGTCAATCATGTTGATGTGTCCTTCGTTTTCTTCGATAAGGGTGAGCCCGAAGCGAAGTCTTTTGGCGAAAAGAATCATTTTGTCGACGACGCTCGAGGGGATGGGCTTACGGTAAATGATGGTGTCGCCGATGATGGCATTAGACCCATTCATCGTAACCATGCCATCGGGAGAGATGAAGTCGAGGATCCCGCTTTTGCGGATGAGGTAATAATTTCTGCCGCTGCAAAGGAAGACCTTAATGCCTTTACTTTGAAGCTTTTTGATTGCCTCGACGGCAGAAGGAGGGACTTGGTGAAGGCGATGTGAGAATAAGGTGCCATCGATATCGGTGAATACGATTTTGATTTGATTTGTTTCCATGGTTGCCTCCTTTCAAATATTTTGTGGTGTATTTTAGGGATTTGAGGAGATTAATCAACCCTTTATTTTGAAAGAAAAAGTGGAAGGATTTTGCCTTCGTGGTAATGTTATGGGCATGAGCAAGAATTTGCTGCTTCATTTTTTCAAAGGCATAGGGGCCGGGATTGCCATTGGCATCGGCGGTTTTTTCTTTGTATTGATGTCGTATGCTCTTCCTGGGGAATGGGGAAAAGTCCTTGGTTCCCTTTTATTTGGCATTGGCCTATTAATCGTATGCACGTTCTCCTTATCTTTATATACAGGAAAGATTGGTCTTATCTATGAAGGCAAGAAGAATCTGACTTTCTATCTGAGCTTGCCGGTTATGCTTAGTGGAAACGCGATTGGGGCCGTTGGGCTAGGGATGGCGTTGCATTTTGCCTTAATCAATTCGGATATGGTCCCGGTCATAAATGCCACGGTTGCCTCACGATTGGTCTTTAATGACTTTCCCGATTATTTGTCATTGATGGTTCGTTCTTTCCTTTGCGGTTTTTGCGTTTACATGTCCGTCAAATTCTTTAATCTTGCCCCTGTTAAGCCCTTAGGAATTTTTGGCTTATTCCTATTTGTCTTTATCTTTGTTTATGCCGGCTTCCAGCATTGCGTCGCCAATATGTTCTATTTCGGTTTGGACGGATGCTACGAAGGCTTTGCCTTTTTAAATGTTCTTCTTTGCGTTATCTTTAATTCGTTAGGGCCGATTGCCGGGGTCGCTTTGTTTAAAATCATCCCGGGAACGAAAGGTAAGTAACATGCTAAAAAGAAAAGGTTGGGCGCGTGCGTTCGCCATTATTGAGATTATCGCCATTCCTATTTTCATTTTATCGGCAGCGATTTTGATTCCGATTGCCTTCCGCCCTTTCTATTATTGGCAAATCGATCCTCTGGGGATTCCTGCTAGTTCTGGCTTTAGCAAGGAAGAAATCTTAGTCGCCTTTAATGATGTCTTGGACTTTATTTGGTTCCATGCTCCCTTCAAAATGGGGAATCTTAAATATTCGTCCGAGGGAAAAGCGCATTTCGAAGACTGCGTATTCTTGTTCCATTTGGATTTATGGTTATGCGTTATCACGGCTGTGATTTTGCTGACTTTATTCATCTTAAAGAAAACCAAAGTGATCAAAATCGCTGATTTCTTCCGCTTTCCGCCCTCATTTTATGGGGCCTCCGTCTTATTGCTTTTTGTTATTGTTGTTTTAATTTATGGCTTAATCGATTTCAAAGGCCTCTTTGCGACCTTCCATCACGTTTTATTCCCAGGTAAGGAAAATTGGATTTTTGACCCTGAGGTGGATCAATTTATCCTGATTCTCCCCGAGCAATTTATGGTCAATGCCGGAATTCTGATCGGCTCTGTCAGCGGGGCGATGACATTTGGTTGCCTTGGGTATGGGATCGTGAAGAAAGCGAAATCCAAAAATAGGAGAATGATTGATGAAAATTAAATTAGTCTACCTAAGCCTATTGACCTTAGCTTTAGCTTCTTGTGGGGTTATGCCAAACTCTTCTTTCTCCTCGCCTATTCAAGGCGAATCTTCACAATCTAGTGTTGAAGAGATAACCTCTGTTGAATCCTCCTCTAGTTCAAAGGAAACTAGTGAGGAACCCGTCTCGGCACTTAGCGAGATCCCATCAAGCGAAAGCACGCCTTCATCCATATCTTCATTAAATTATGAAACCGAGGATCCTTTAAAAGAGCCATATATTGGGCGTCAATATTATCTTAACCAAATTGGCGATATCTTTGCCGTTTGGGACAAATATCGCGGGGACGGTGTCACCATTGCCGTCATTGATATGGGGTTTAAACCCAATCACGAAGACTTCTATTTTGCCGATGGAAGCAGCAAAGTCTCGACTTCTTCGGCTTCTTTTACCACGACTGGAAGCCAAACCAAAACCGAAGTTGGGATCGAATATGTCATCAATGAAGCCGAATCCCATGGCACTTTCTGCGCAGGTGTTGCCGCAGCTGGGATTAACGGCAAAGGAGTGGTTGGGGTTGCCCCGAACGCTTCCTTGTTATTGCTTAAAACGGATGCCAAACCGAAATCGATCGTGGCCGCCTTTAAATATGCCGCCGATAACGGTGCACGTGTCGTCACGATTTCTATCGGCTCATATTATGATTATGGCGGAGATTTAAATAGTGATGGCTCTGATTTAGGGACGGTTTTTGACCCGGCTATCGAATATTGCCATAGCAAAGGGGTGGCCGTAATTTCCGCCGCCGGCAATGGCGGGTTAGATGGTAAGCCAACCGAATTTACTTTCCCTGGCTGCATCGATGGGGTCATTGGGGTAGGTGGGCTTGCCGCCAATAACTCCGATGAGATTTGGGAAGGATCTTCTTATAATTCTTCACCCCAATGGGAATTCTGCGATGTCTTCGCCCCTGCCGATATGATGTTTGGTTGTTGCCATTATGGCGGAAAGAAATATGATGGGGGCTGGAAGGGGACTTCCTTTGCTTCGCCCCAAGTCGCTGGCTTAGCGGCCTTATATTTCCAAAAATACCCCACCAGGAATCATGAAGATTTCGAAAGAGACTTATATGCTTCTTGCCACGGTTTAACCAAATCCACGATTGCAAGTAAAAACCAAACCGGCCACGGAAGAATCGATGCCGCGGCTTTGCTAGGGATAACGCCAAAGAAGTCATTTACCGTCACCGTGAAAACGTCTTGGGGCAAAGCGAATTGCTATTTATGGAATTCTCTTACCGGAGCCGCGATGAAAGCCTGGCCAGGGGTTGCGATGGCTAAATCGGGTTCGACTTATTCTTACGAAGTTAGCGGTAATTATGACTTCATCATCTTTAATAATGGTTCCGCCCAAACTGTCAATTTAAACCTTTCGGCATTTGCATCCGGGCATGGCTATGATCTAACCAGTTCCACAAGCGAAGTGGGGTGTTTGGTCGGGAACTACATATAAGTCCTCTTACCGATATACTGATTTGAAGAACCGAATCAGTTTTAAATAAAAATTGTTTTGACGAAACCTACAAAAGGTCAATGAAAAGATAAAAGAAAAGGCAATTTTGCGGGTTTTAATTTGAGATTAAAGGGTTTTCAAGATTGGCAAAATCGTTTTTAAAAAATTAACTAAAATTAACAAATAAGAGGGTTGTTTTTGCCCCCCTTTTTCCTAATTTTTTTCTCTTTTGCAACGCGTGGGCGCGGGAACTAAAATATTTCCATAACCTATAGTTGATTAGGTATGGAGGACCACATATGGCAATCCGAAATGAAGTTATTGAAGGAGTCAAGCAGATTTGCGATCAATACGCAAACGAGCCTTCTCCTTTGATGATGATTCTCTCGACCGTCCAAAAGAAGTATGGGTACATTCCTTTGGAAGTTCAGAAGATCATTTCAGAAAAGACGGGCATCCCCGTCGCCGAGATCTATGGAGTCGTGACGTTCTACTCCTTCTTCTCGCTTGAACCCAAAGGCAAATACGTTCTTGGCGTCTGCTTAGGAACCGCTTGCTACGTTAAAGCGTCACAACAAGTTATCGACAAATTCTCGTCGGTCCTTGGAATTGGCCCCGGCCAAACCACCGAAGACGGACTCTTCACCATCGAAGCCGTTCGTTGCATCGGTGCCTGCGCCCTTGCCCCCGCAATGTCGGTCAATGGCAAAGTTCTTCCCAAGGTTACCCCGGCTCAAGTTGATAAGATCATCGCCGAATATCGTAAGGCTGAGGAGGCAAAATAAGAATGGAACGCATTCAAACTGCTGAGTCTTTAGAGACCCGTATTGCTTCTTGTACCAAAACTTTTGCCGATAAAATCAGCGGCAAAAACGGCAAACGTGCCGTTGTCGTCTGCGGTGGTACTGGCTGCTTAGCCAACGACTCTCTCGCTATCGAAGAAGAGTTAGTCAAGCAAATCAAGGAAGCCGGACTTGAAGAAAAAGTCAGCGTCAATCACGTTGGCTGTTTCGGCTTCTGCTCTCAGGGTCCTTTCGTTAAGATTTTCCCCGAAGACACCCTTTATCGCGCCGTCTCCATTAAAGACATCGCCCAAATCGTCAATGATGACCTCATTGGCGGGAAAATCTGCGAAAACCTTCTTTACGTCGACCCCGTTACCCATGAAAAGGTCGCTCGTCAAGATGACATTAACTTCTATAAGAAGCAGGTTCGTATCGCCCTTCACGGCTGCTCTTTGATCAATCCTGAGGATATTGAAGAAGCCCTCGGCTATGGCGGATTCCAAGGCTTGAAGAAAGTCTTAACCACCATGACCCCTCAAGAAGTCATCGACGAAGTCTTGGCTTCCGGTATTCGCGGACGTGGTGGCGGAGGATTCCCCACCGGCCGTAAATGGCAATTTGCCGCCAACGTCAAAGCCGATCAGAAATATATCGTCTGCAACGGCGACGAAGGCGACCCCGGTGCCTTCATGGACCGTTCGATTCTTGAAGGCAACCCCTTCCAAGTTATCGAAGGCATGATGATTGCCGGCTATGCGTTCGGCGCTTCCGAAGGCTACTTCTATGTTCGTGCCGAATATCCTGTCGCCGTCGAACGTTTGCTCAAAGCCATCGATTCGATGGAAAAAGTCGGACTCCTCGGTGATAACATCCTTGGCACCGGCTTCTCCTTCCGCGCTCACCTTCGCTTAGGTGCTGGCGCCTTCGTTTGCGGCGAAGAAACCGCCCTTCTTAATTCCATTGAAGGAAAACGTGGTATGCCTCGTCCGCGTCCTCCTTTCCCCGCTATCAAAGGCCTTTGGGGAAAGCCGACCTGCGTCAATAACGTTGAAACCCTTGCTCAGATTCCCTTTATCCTCCGTGAAGGGGCTGCGAAATTCGCTTCCTATGGGACCGAAGGTTCCAAAGGAACCAAGGTCTTCGCCCTCGGTGGCAAGATTAATAACGTCGGCCTTGTCGAAGTTCCGATGGGAACCACCCTCCGCACCCTCATTTATGAGATTGGCGGCGGCATCCCTGGCAACAAAGCCTTCAATTGCTGATAATATATGCAGGCGTTGGCCAAAATGATATTTGTTTTTTTTGCTCATTGACACCCCCATTGACTACGATAGCCTTGTCGCCCGTGGCTCGATGATGGGTTCTGGCGGCGCGATCGTCATGGATGAAGATAACTGCGCCGTTGACGTTGCTCACTTCTATATGGAATTCATCTGTGATGAGTCCTGCGGTAAGTGCACTCCCTGCCGTATTGGCACCAAGCGTCTATTTGAGATGCTTACCGCCGTTACCGAAGGACGTGGCACCAAAGACACCCTCACCCAGATGAAAGAACTCGCAACTGTCATTAAAAACGGTTCCCTTTGCGCTCTTGGCCAAACCGCGGCTAACCCGATTCTCTCGACGATGAACAACTTCCCCGAGGAATATGAAGCTCACGTCGTTGATAAGGCTTGCCCGGCTCACGTCTGCAAGAAGCTCATGAAATACGTCATTGTCGCCGACAAGTGCAAAAAGTGCTCCCTTTGCTCTCGTAACTGCCCTGTCTCTTGTATCAGTGGCGTTCCTGGCAAAGAACCCTTCGTCATCGATCAAACCAAGTGCATTAAGTGCGGTAGCTGTATGAGCTCCTGCCGCTTCGGCGCGGTCATCAAGGAATAAGGAGGTTAGAAACAATGGAAAACCAAGAAATGATTGATATCAAAATCGAAGGTCGTATCTACTCCGTTCCGAAAAATATGACCGTCTTAGAAGCGGCCCGTAGCGTTGGCTATAACATTCCGACCCTTTGCTACTGGAACAAAGGACATAACTCCCTCGCTTCCTGCCGTGTTTGCTTAGTCGAAATCGCCACCGCCCGTGGCGGAAGACTATTTGCTTCCTGTGTCTACCCCGTCGCCGATTGTCCCGCCGACAAAGGCTTTGAGATTAAGATCTCCTCGCCTGCTGCCGTCGCAGCTCGTCGTGCCTCGGTCGAACTCCTTCTCTCCAATCACTCCAAAGATTGCCAAACCTGCGTCAAAAACGGCCAATGCGAACTCCTCCATGTCGCTGGCGTTACCGGTGCTCGTGACAACCGTTTTGAAGGGGAGAAGACCGAAACCACCTATGACGATGTCGCTCCCGGCATTGTCCGTGATACCTCCAAATGTATCCTTTGCGGCCGTTGCATCGAAAAGTGCAAAGAGGCCCAAGGCATTGGCATCTTAGGCTTTGAAAAACGTGGCTTCCGTACCATCGTTGGTCCCGCCCAAAACAAATCCTTTGCCGATGTCCCCTGTCTCCAATGCGGTCAATGCATTGAAGTCTGCCCCACCGGCGCCCTTTCCGAACATCGCGAAATCGATAAGATTGATGCCGCGATCGCCGCTGGCAAGAAAGTGGTTGTCCAAACCGCTCCCGCCGTCCGTGCCGCCATCTCCGAAGAATTCGGACATCGCATTGGCAAAGAAAACGGCACCGGCAAGATGGTTGCTTCGCTCCACCGCCTTGGATTCTATCGTGTCTTTGACACCAACTTCGGCGCCGACCTCACCATTATGGAAGAGGCGACCGAACTACTTAACCGTATCAAAGGCAATGGTGTCCTTCCCCAAATCACCTCTTGCTCCCCTGGCTGGATCAATTACATGGAATTCTTCTATTCCGATTTGATTCCCCATGTCTCTACCTGCAAGTCGCCTCATGAAATGGAAGGCGCCATCATCAAGTCTTACTTTGCCAAGGCCCATGGCTTAAAACCCGAAGACATCTACGTCGTCTCCGTCATGCCTTGCACCGCGAAGAAATACGAAGCCAAGCGTCCCCAAAACGCGGCTGTCGAAGGACTTCCTGATGTCGATTGCGTCATCACAACCCGTGAGCTTGCCGTCATGATTAAGCGTGCCGGTATCATCTGGGATGAACTCCCCGATGAAGAATTCGACCAAGATCTCCTTGGCGAATATTCTGGCGCCGGTGCCATCTTCGGCGTCACCGGTGGCGTTATGGAAGCCGCTCTCCGTACCGCTTATCATTCCTTAACCGGCGAAGAATATGGCCCCATCAATTTCACCGCCGTCCGTGGCTTTGAAGCCATCCGTGAAGCGGAAATTGATATCAAGGGTACCAAAGTTAAGGTCGCCGTCACCTCTGGAATGAAAAACGGCAAGGTCTTACTCGACCAAATCCGTGAAGGGAAATCCCCCTATGCCTTCATTGAAATCATGGGCTGCCCCGGCGGCTGCATCAATGGTGGAGGACAACCCTTCGTCAAGCCTAACCTCAAACCCGAGGAAGGCTGCGACATCTTGGATACCTATCGTCAGAAGAGAGCCGACATCCTCTATTCCATCGATGAGAAGATGACCTTACGTCAATCTCATAACAATAAGGATATCCAAAAGCTCTATTCCGAATTCCTTGGTGAGCCTTGCGGACACTTAGCCGAAGAGCTTCTCCACACCTCCTACGTTGACGATCGTCCTGCCTATAAGGACTAATCCCATCGTGATATAATGGGGACCGTTATGGTCCCCTTTTCTTTTGCCCAAAATTTTATCTTCGACCTCGATGGAACTTTGTTAGATACCATCTTCGACATCAACGTAGCCATCAATTTGGCGTTAAAGCAATGCGGATATGATTACCAATATAATTTAGAAGAAACGAAGCAATTAATCGGCGATGGAGCCGATAAATGCGTCGAACGCGCTTTGACATTACATAATCAGGATTTGCAGGGTTTTCCCACTTTAAAAGCCGCTTATATGCCTCTATATAAAACCCATCAAAATGAACATGTAAAACCGTTTGATGGACTTAAGCAAACCCTTGAAGAGTTGCATCGCTTAGGGGCGAAACTTTTCGTTGTGACCAATAAGCCTGATGCCCTTGCTCAAGTGGTGGTTCCTTTTCATTATGGCGATAAACTTTTTGACGCCATCATCGGCGCCCAAGAAGGGAAGAAAGTCAAACCAGATCCTTGGCAGGTTAACCTTATTATGGAGAGGTTCACCTTAGATAAGGAAAAGACCGTCTTCGTTGGCGATTCAATCACCGATATTTCGACCGGCCATAACGCTGGATTAAAAACGATTTTGGTGAAGTGGGGCTATGGTTTTTACGATAAAGCCACCTTGGCTAAAGCGGATAAGGTCATCACCAAACCTGAAGAGTTGCTACAAGTAAGTAGCAAATAAAATAATCGTGTTCTCTTTTGTGTTAGAATACGAGCATGGCAAAAATCACCTTATTTAATTCCCTTGGAAACAAGTATGAAGAATTCACCCCGATCGAAGAGGGGAAAGTTTCAATTTACGTATGCGGACCTACCGTTTATGACAATCCTCATATCGGCAATATGCGTCCAGTCATCGTTTTCGATCAATGGAGACGCTTATTTTTAGAACTCGGATATGAAGTCACGTTCGTCTCCAATTACACCGATGTCGATGACAAAATCATCAACCGTGCAAAATCTCTTGGTATCAAAGAAAGCGAACTCACCGAAGAGGTCATCCATGAGTTCCGTCGCTTAGTTAAAGAATCGGGCTCGTTGCAGCCTGATGAAACTCCGCGTCCTACCGTCTATATGGACCAGATGATTCATTATATCGGCGAACTTGTCGATAATGGCTCGGCCTATGTTTCTAGCAATGGCGACGTTTATTTCTCGGTTGAATCCGTCTCTGATTATGGTTCCTTATCCGGGAACACCCCCGAATCCTTAAATGCAGGGGCCAGAATCGATATTAACGACGGGAAACGTTCGCCTCTAGATTTTGCCCTGTGGAAGAAAACCGAAGAGGGCGTGAAATGGAATACCCCGTGGTCGGAAGGCCGTCCCGGCTGGCATACCGAATGCTGCGTCATGATCCATTCTCTTTTTGCTAAGCAAGGCGGAAAGATCGATATCCATGGCGGCGGATTCGATTTGAAATTCCCTCACCATGAAAACGAAATCGCCCAAGCCGAAGCCCATGACCATCATAAGTTAGCGAATTATTGGCTCCATAACGGGTTTATCAACATCGATAACGAAAAGATGTCCAAATCTTTAGGCAACGTTTTGCTTGCCAAAGACATCTTTGCCAAATACGGTGGCATGAATTTCCGCCTTATGGTGCTTAACACCCATTATCGTGCCCCTCTAACCTTCTCTACGCAAACCATTGATGAAGCCACCAAAGCTTTATCTCGCATCCAAATGGCAATGAAACAAGCTTCCGTCAAACTTCAATTAAAGGGAGTGGACGTGAGCGCGTTAAAAGAACCTTGTGATGAAGAATTCATCGCTTTCCTCTGCGATGATTTAAATACCCCCAACGCTTTGACAAAGGTCTATGCCCAAATTAAAGACCTCAATTCTTTAATCCGCGTTAGGGAAATCGATGTGGGAGCCTTGAGCAAAGCCTATGGCGTCCTAGCCCACGAATTGTCCGTTCTCGGAATTGATCTTGGCTTACCCCTTCTTAGTGACGAAGATAAGCAAATCTATAGCGAATATGAGGCCTCCAAAGCCGCCAAGGATTTTGCCAGATCGGATGAGCTCCGCAAGGTCCTAATCGAGAAAAAGATTTTATAAATTTGAGTGGGAGGGCTTTTATTTTCCATGAACAACGACTATTGTGTTACTGGGCGTAACGCCTGTCGAGAAATGATTCGCAGCGGGCGGGCGAAGAAACTTTATGTCTTGCCTCGCCTTGCTAAAGACGACGTGGTAACGGAAGCCTATGAAAGGAATGTTCCGGTTGAATTCGCAAACGAAAACGCACTTGCGAAGATCGCTAAAGCCCCTGCCCATCAGGGCTTCGCTTCAATCGTTGAACCCTTTTCCACTCTCCCCCTAAAAGCCCTAATTAATAAACTGAAAACGGTGCATAACCCCCTTATTTTGATGCTAGATGGCATTGAAGACCCAAATAATCTTGGGGCAATTTTACGCAGTTGCGATGCCTTTGGGATTAATGGGGTTATCATCAAGCGAAAAGGGGAAGCGCCGTTAACACCAACCGTTGCCCGGGTCTCAACCGGCGCTATCGCTTATGTGGATGTTTGCGATGTCGCAAATCTTTCGCAAGCTATTTCCGAACTTAAAGATGCCGGCTATTGGATTATCTCTTCCGATGGTTCGGCGACTTTGTCTTATAAGGAAGTGAATTACGATTCCCCAATCGTTCTTGTCGTCGGCAGCGAGGGATTCGGAATCTCGAAAAACGTATTGAACCATAGCGACTTCGTCGTGAAGATCCCGATGGTCGGTCACGTGAATTCCCTTAACGCCTCTGTTGCCTGTGGCATCCTTTTATCCCATATCCGTGGGTAACCACTTACCAACATTTATATTTTTATTCTTATAACCATCATGTCACTGGTAACTTTAATCACGCTTTCGGATGAAGAACTTTTCAAACTTGGTCACGAGGGCAATCAAGACGCTATAACGGTTTTATATAACCGCTTCCTCACCATGCGGAAAGGGTTAGCACGTTTGATTAACCCTAATGCTTATACAACCTTAGACGATTACCACATCCTTGATGCGCTTAATGATGCTTTTTCGCGGGCTTATCTTCAATTTCGCCCAGAAAAAAGTAAATTTCGGACTTTCTTTGAGAGCATCTATCAAAACTCTCTTTATGATCAAATGCGCCTCGTAAAGAAGGAAAACGCGTTTAACCCATATAGCTTTGATATGAGCTTTAGTGGGGACGATGACGATAAAACCTGTCTTCACGACATCGTCCCTTCCGGAGAAGTGTCAGATGATCCTCATCTATTTATGAATTATCTTGAGACGCTAGAAAGCTTAGATTCTTTGCCACCTTCCCTTCCTCCTGAAAGCGTCGAAGTCGCACGTATGGTCTTAATTGAAGGATATACGCGCGATGAATGCGCAGCAAAGCTTAAATTAAGTCACTCACGGGTTGCTTATTTGCTGCGAAAATTCCACCTTTGGGCTAGAAAGGTTCTAGGACCACATAAATAAAAAAGACCCCTGGGTTGCCAGGGGTCGCTTCGTGAAGATTAGATCTTCTTGATTTCTTTGAATTCGACATCGACGGGGGTGGAACGTCCGAAGAAGACGGTCTCGACGCGGCAAGCGCCGGTCTCTTTGTCGATGGAGATGATCTTACCTTCGGTACCTTCAAGCGGGCCGCCGATGATTTTGACGTTGTCGCCAACGGCATAACGGTCGTACATCGAAGGATCGGAGATACCCATTCTTTTTAAAACGGGTTCGATTTCCTCACGGGTGACGGGGGTCGGTTTTTGTCCGCCGCCGCTAGAACCGACGATACCGGTGACGCCCGGGGTGTTACGGACGACATACCAAGCTTGATCGGTCATGATCATTTCGACGAAGATGTAACCGGGATAGAGGTTAACCATCTTTTTCTTTCCGGTCTTTTCACCTTCTTTGACGACATCGACTTCTTGTTCGGCGACAAGGACACGGATAATGGTGTCTTGCATACCGAGGGAAGTGATACGTTTCCTGAGATTTTCAGCGGTTTTGGCTTCGTGTTGGGAATAGGTATTCACAATGAACCATTGTTTTTCACCAAGTTCTACTGGCATTATTTTGATCCTCCAAATGCGTTCTTAAGTTGGGCGATAAGGGATCCCGCGGTCAAATCCTCGAGGGCTAAGAACAAAGCGGTAAATCCGGCGATGAGGATGACGACGATGATGGTGGATAGAAGGACATCACGTTTGGGCCAACGGATACGCTTGCCTTCTTTGATGACTTCGGACATGTATTTTTTCGGGGTCATGTTGCTCCTCCTTATTTGCTTTCTTTGTGAAGGGTGTGCTTACCACAGTGGGGGCAGAATTTCTTCAATTCCATCCGATTGGGATCGTCGGTTCTCTTCTCGAAGGTGTAGTTCCTTGAGAGGCAATCGACACAAACTAAAAAAACCTTTTTCCTTGCCATGGTATTCAACTTTCAGCGTGTTAATCATAGGCGCGTGGGGTGCGCTTGTCAAATGCGAGTGTGCGCATATGGAAAATTATCCTCGAGGCATTGAAACAAAAAGGATTTCCATTAAAATACTCATTATGGTTAAGACAACACGTTCGATGGAAGATTTCCTCGAGGCCTTATTGGTTCTCGAAGAAGAGGGCAAACCCCTTCAAACGACCTTGGTGGCGGCTCATTTAAATATCTCAAAACCGGCCGTTCATCAAATGGGCCATATGCTGATTGACCACGGTCTAATCACCCGCATCGATTATGGGGATATGAGTTTGACCCCCGCGGGTAGGAAAATCGCAAAGGCCACCCTCCATCGTCACCGGACCCTAAAACAATTCCTCTTGTCTCTTGGCGTCAGCGAAGAAAACGCCGAACGGGATTGCTGCTTGATTGAGCACGATATCACCGAAGAGACCTTTAGGGCCATTGAAAACGATTTGAAGCAAAGAGGGGGCAAGTAAGTTCCCCTTTCTTTTGGGACCTGAAAAATAAACGATGACCTTCCTTATCGTTGGCGCTTCGGCTTCGGGCTTATACACATCGATTTTCCTAAAAAGGAAACACTCTGATGCAAAAGTCATCGTTTTCGAACGTAACGCTAAGCCCGGTCGTAAATTAAACGCCACTGGGAATGGGCATTGTAATTTGCTGAACCTTTTATTTGACGGCTCCTATTTCAACAATCCCGAATTCGTCAACCTCCTACTTGAGGAATTCCCTCTTGAGACGATGCTTAGGGCAATCGAAAGCTTTGGTGTCCCCTTACTAAACAAAGGAGATTTGGTTTATCCTCTTTCGTATTCGGCTAAAACTTATGCCGAAACTTTATTCACGTTAGCGAAAAAATTAGGCGTGGAATTTAATTTTGGAATAGAGGTGAGCGACTTTAAGCCCAAAGGAAATCAAATCGAGGTTTCATTTTCTAACGGCAAACTCATCACCGATAAACTCATCCTCGCTACTGGCGGAAGGAGCCAAAGTAAACTGGGATCAGATGGAAAAATCATCGACTTATTGAACCGCAAGGGAATCGATATCATCCCACTAACGCCTTCTTTATGCCCATTGAAGACGGAAGAAAAAACAAAAGCCTTATCGGGAGTAAGACATGGCGCCAAAATCTCTTTGTTCTCTTCCGGCCAATGCCTTTATGAAGAAATGGGGGAAGTCCTCTTCAAAGATGATGGCTTAAGCGGCATCGCCATCTTCAATGCTTCATCTTTTATTGCGAGGAATCCTGGTCAATATGAAATCCAAATCGACTTCTTCCCAGAGATGGAATTAGGACAGCTTGAAAGCAAAATGAAAGAGGCGAAAGAGGTTTT
Organism: uncultured Bacilli bacterium; assembly: GCA_905235705.1. Lineage (GTDB taxonomy): Bacteria > Bacillota_I > Bacilli_A > RFN20 > CAG-826 > Alloenteromonas. The sequence continues at coordinate 17,193 of CAJOML010000033.1, forward strand.
GGGTGAAGGATATTTAGAGGCGATTCTAGAAGAAAAATTCGCTGCTGAAATCCGCGCAAAATTCCGCAAAAATGGGACAAAAGACAAAGAAATTGCCGATATTTGCGGTTATTTAAAGAAAGCCTCTTTCCACGTAAAAGGACTATACGGATTTGAAGATTCGCAGGTTAGCCATGGCGGTGTCAGCCTTGAAGAGATAAATCCCGATCTTTCTTTATCTAAATTCCCCAACGTCCATCTTGTCGGTGAAATTATCGACATTGATGGAAGGTGCGGTGGGTTTAATCTCGGTTGGTGCTTGCTCTCTAGTTTAAAGGTGGCAAAAGTTTTATGAAATACGTCATCGAAGATATCGTTTTAGAACTTGGCCAAGGCGATAGTTCCCTTCGTTCTTCCTTAGCTAAACGCCTCCGCCTCCCGGAGACGACTTTCCGTTATGAGATTACGGGCGAGGAACTTCTTATCCAAAATGGGAAGAGATATATCTCCTATCGCGTTAACATCGACACATTGGAATTTATTCGCGACACTTCCATTCGTTTTTTGCCGGACGTGAATCGATATTCCGTCCCTCGCAACGTCTTAAAAGATAGGCCTGTCATTGTTGGAGCGGGACTTAGTGGGCTTTTCTGCGCCTATACGCTTGCTCTAGCCGGGGCAAAGCCAATCATTTTGGAAAAAGGAAAGCCTTTAGCCCAACGTCTGGTCGATGTTTCCTCTTTTGAAAAGGGCGGGGCATACAATAAGAATTCCAATTATCGTTATGGCGAAGGCGGGATTTTGGCTTTATCTGGATTCCGTCTCAATCGATATGAAGATTCTTTGTCCAAACGCTGGATCATCGATCTTGTCGAAAAATATTGCGCCCTTTCCTCCCGTCACCGTCTTGGCTTTATTTCGCCGCGGAAAACCCAAACCTTGGTTTCCTCTTTACTAAAAGAAATTCAATCGCGGGGTGGCGAAATCTTTTATGGATGCGAAGTGGTGGGGGCGAAAACCTTCCTTGGAAAGATTAAAGAAGTCAAATATAAAACCGGATTAATTGAACGCATGGTCCCCACAAATCATCTGATTTTGGCTTGTGGTGAAGATAACATCCCTCTTTACAATGAGGTGGCGAACAAAAACGAAAAGCAGACTTTGACAACTCTTTCGTTTTTCCTTGAAAAAGATCTTTCCGAATTTACCAAGACCACAATCGGTTCGATTCGGGAAAACCCACGGATCCCACCTTATTTCGTTTCGACTCCTAACAAAAGCAAAACCGGGGTTGAAACGATGTTCTCCTTTTATTATCCCCATGCTAGACCTTTATTTGTCGGAAGTCCTGGCGCGATTAACCTCTCCTTATCGATGGCCCAAGAGGGCGTGAATTCTGGCATTGCCGTTATTTCTTTGCGTCCTGGAAAGGCAATTTCTCCTACCATGGCCAAAGCGATTCCCGAGGTCTGCTTTAAGAATTCTCTACCTTTCCAAATTCCTGGCGAAACCATCAAAGATTTCCTTTCGGGCAAACCCCCTCTACGCCTCGGCATGACTCACCCTTCTTATGTCCCAGGGGTTTATTTAGCCGATTATGCGACGTTGCTTGGACTTCCCATTCATCAGGCCTTAAGCGAAGAGATAACGCGTCTTAGTCGCGAATATCTAACCTTGACCGATGGCAGGGCATTATTGCTTGGTCCCTCCTTGGTTTATGAAAACGGGAGAAGGCTATTAGAAAACGAAAGAGGAACGACGTGCGTTAAGGGTTTATATCTGGTCGCCCCAAAAAGAAGTTGGGACTATGATGGGGTTGAAACCGCCGCTTCCGGGGTTGAAGTCGGGACTTCCGTCTTGGAAGGAAAGTAAGGCTAGAGCCCAAAAGTTAAAAACGAGGACTGGAAAACATTGACTATCTCTAAAAGATAGACTTTAATATTTAAGCCGTTTTCGAGACAGCTTTTTTGCTAAGGAAACGTAGTTAGAGGCAAAATTATGAAATATTCATCCACAGTTCGCCTGATCAACACCGTGATATTCGCACTTTTGTTGGCGGGCTTTGCATCACTCGGAATCTATTTCGGATTCGTCATTTCCCCCAATCTGTTTTATGCCGGCACTTCCGGTCTTTCCGTTCCTAATATCAGCTATGCTTTATCCGCTGACCTCGGTGCGTTAGGAATCGCTGGCGGAATCGTGAGCCTTGTCGGCCTTGGCTTCTCTGTCAAATCCTTAGTCAAAGGAAACGATGACAAAGCCGTTGTTTCTTCCTTCGCTAGCTATATTGCCGTTGGCTTAACCCTTGTTGGCTTCCTCTTCCTTAACGCCACTTGGCTTTATCGTTTGACCTCCACCAACCTCGGTTATAGCGATTTGGCTTTCGTCATCATCGTCTATGTCATCGCCATGATCTTGATTTTATTTGCCTCGCTTGTTCCCCTCGTTCGTTTATTTGGGGATAACGACAAATATCACACAATCATGAGAATCCTCTCCGGCGTCTTATTTGTCGGAACCTTTGCCACTGGCATCGTCTTCTTACCTTCTTATATCAACGTCACTTCCAACGTCTCCTCTGTTTCTAACGGAGCCACCGTCGCTACCCAAATGCTACTTGGCACCATCGTTCCTTTGGTGGCTGCTATTGTGGCTTGCGTCGCCTTCTTCCTTTATGGTAAATCCGAGAAAAAAGGAGTCGTCTCCAAACGCGATGGTTTCCTCTTTGAATGCGCTCTTTGCTTAAGTGGTGCTTCCATTGTCCTTGCTGGCATTATGGAATACATCAATCAGAAAGCCGAGGTTGCCGTTTCCTTCATCGCTCCTGGCGTTGGACAAACCAATTCCAATTATGTTGAATTCCTTGTCATGAGCATCATCGTTGGCGGCGTTATCATCCTCGCTTCGATCTATTTCGCCTATCAGACCGCCCTTGGTTCCAAAGCCAAAGTGGTCAAAGAAGATTAATTAAAAACTCCGCATTTCTCGGCCGTTGTTCCGGATTCTGCGGAGTTTTTTATTTATTTTACAATCGAGAAGCTCTTACCGATGAAGCGATATTCATCATAGAGATCAAGGATTTCTTGGGTCGGTTCCTCAAACTCTTCAAATAGGCGACGCATCCCTTCGTCGGAGACGACATGGTCTGGTTCGCGAAGTTTGTTTTGGGCGGCGCAAATCTCAAACGGGATATTGAATAAGACCAAAACATGGCGGTCGAATTCAGGTGTTTGCTCGTAATAATAACGACGGTAGGCATTTTGCAAATTCGTTGCATCGGCGATGACCGTTACATTATCGAGTTTCCCGTATTTATGGATATCGGCAAGGAAGGTTTCCCATACCAAATCTTCGTGTTCGAAGTTCTGGACGTTGCCCGAAACTCTCTCCCTGACCTCATCGCTAGCGACGATAAAGGTGTTGTCATGGTAGGCTTTGTAGTTTTTGGCCCAGGTGGATTTACCCGAGCCCGGGATTGCAGATAGAAGAATCAACGTTTTCATGCCGGAAGAATTGTAAGGCAAAGGGAGATAGGTTGCATCAACAAATTTTTTAAAAATTTGAAG
>CAJOML010000034.1 GCA_905235705.1 uncultured Bacilli bacterium
ATATCCATCCATCTTCCTCAGATTCTCATAGAACGCCGCCCTGAAGAAGCTGAACATCCTGTAGATATTGTCTTTGTTCCTGCAGCAATAATCCCTAGTGTACCTAAAGCATTTTTTGAAGAGATCACCATCGATATCGCTTGCCTCATCGAACATCTGGTTGAAAAGGAAGATGTCGTTGTCATAGATTGTTATCAGATGATCCTCTATCAAACACTTAGTCCAATAGTTCAGATGGAACGGGCAGTTCCTTATATCGTATTTATCACTTATATCTATTCTCTTTTTCACTTTCTTTTTCTTTTTCCTTTTCTCAAAGAGAGGAATGTTGCGGAATGAAACATGATGTCTGCAGAATCCATCTTTTTGCAGGCATAATGAAAACATAATGTTGACATAATCAATCCGAATCATCCCCCTCCCTGTTCTTCATGTAGGTTCTGGCATCAGCCTCCTCTTCGGCGGTCAATAACCAGTAAGGCTTATCCCTAGGAACCCTTCTCAACGTCGATTTGACGAACTGGATCTGTATCGCCTTGGATGTGAACACGGAATGGTATTCATAGGAAAAGCTGTCCAGAAGATTTATCTTCATCATGTACTCGATGACTTCCTTAACCAGCGCAATATGCTCCTCGGTATCGTTGTAGCCGAGGTCATAGGCGATGTCCAAAGCGAATGAATCCAAGTCATCTTTGATGAAATACCCATTCAGGTAGATGCGCGAAAGGACATGGATGAAAAGCCCATATCCCTCCACTCTGTATTTATGGACCAGCTTCCTGACCTTAGGATCCTCCAGTATTCTCGTGTCCACCGGAAACCAGTCGAGCTTGCTCTTCGGATTAGCCATAGGAATCGCCCTCTTTCACCTTCCAAGCGAAATAACATGCATTATTTCCCATTGTTATTGCTGCTTCTTCCCAGCCATCTTCTCGATGATCCTCCTCATCCCGTTGATGGCGACTTTGTAGCAGAAAACCCTCTTATGGGACACTTGCCCTGCTTTCTTGTCGCTGTAGGTGCAGTCGATGACCCTGAACCATCCCTTGTCGATGTATTCTTGGTTAGGAAGGCTATCGCCGTTGAGGACATCGCTCTCCCTTAAGATGGATAACAAGGAGACTTTGTTTATCCCCTTGATGTTGAGCTTGGATGGCGCATCGAACAAATCGGTTAGGACGCCGCTGTCGGTCATCCTTCTGACATATTCCCTTGCCTCCACCGTCTCAGCGTTGATTGATTCAAGGATGTTATTGCGGACTTTAAGCTCGTTATAGGAATCCAGGAACGTCAAAGCGGCTTCCGGGGATGCGTTGATGAGTTGGACGTCGAATCTACCATATTTCCTAATCGTAGGAAGAACAGTCTCGGTCACCCAATCCATGAATAAAGCAGCTTCCTCTTTCCTTGACTGGAAGATCAAGCGGTAAAGATTGTCCTCGGTGATGTAAAGGTAGTTATGGAACTTCTTGCCATCCGTTTTGGTGAGTCTCACCACGCCGCTGGCCTTCAATCTGCTTTTGGCGTCGCTGGGGTTTTTGATGTCTAAGATGCTGCAGGCATCCTTTAGGCAGACCACTGGTCTACCGTAATTGTCATAGGCGGTCCTAAGGCTGCCCAATGAATCCGATGTGAATGTTTTGATTTCAACTTTAAGAGAGGTTTGCTCTTCGTTTTCTAGGGATTTTCCCTGCATAACCTCATTATTTTCGTTTTTTGACATTTTTCTTTCCTCGTCTTTCTACACCTTGCATGCAATTAGGTTTTTATTCTTCTTCATCCTCTTCCTCATCATTGAACGCCTTCTCGATGAATCCTTGGCTTGGATTGTTCGCGGGCGTTATGTCACGAAGATAGATGGTCGTTGTTTCGATGGATTTGTGTCTTAGCAGCTGTTGGACCTGCTGGATGGTGGCCCCGTTGGCGATAGCAATTTCAGCGCATGTGTGCCTTAAGGCGTGGGCTGTGTAAATAGAGTCGTTGAGGCCTATGGCTCTAAGATAGCCTTTCACCGTTTTCGAGATGACTTTTGGTTCTATCCTTCCATTGAGATCCCTGTTGCTGTGGTTGACGAAAATAGGCCCTTCGGTCAGCTTCCTCGCCTTGATGTAACGGTTAAGGACTCCATAGACCTTCGGCTCCAATCTGATTGCATCGTCATGGTCATTATGTCCTTTGCCTTTTACGAATAGGAACTTCTTCCCATCGATGGTCTTGATGTTGGAGAAATCCGCGTTAGAGACTTCCACCGTCCTAAGGCCTATATGAAGCATCAGGTAGATCATCGTGTAGTTCCTCAGCTTGACCAGATTCTTAGGATCCTCTTTGTATTCTTTCCTGCAGAGATCAATCAGCTTTTTAGCATTATCAAGTCCGATGGACTTCCTTTTGAAATCCTTCTGGATCTTCTCATTTTGGAGGCCTTTTGCGATATTGGGGTAAAGCTCATTATCCAGGCACCAAGAATAGAATCCCTTGAGCACTATTGTGGTGAGCTGAAGCGTTCTGGCGGACAACCCCTTCTTCCTGAGCTCGTTCTTATACGCTTTGGTAGTGAATTCCGTTGGCTTATCGATTCGTTTTTCTTCTAGATAATTCAGATACCTTCTTAGCGTAGAGAGATATACGGTTTCGGTGTTGCCGCTTCTGAACTCGGTCGACCCAATGAAGGTCTCGACCAGCTCCTTTTGGCTTGGGGCGTCATCCATCATCTTCTTCTTCAATTCCGTGATCATTCCTTGACCCCTTCGGCTCTTTTAACCGCCTCGTCCATGTAGGCGATTTCCTTGTCGATGAGCTCGGCCACAGGCACGCCAAAGGCGAACGCTAACTGTTTGAGTCTTTTTGCGTTCATAAGCGCGCCCCTATGTCCATTCTCAATACCGTTATACACGAATGTATCGATGCCCATCTTCACCGCCACTTGCTTTTGAGTCCACCCAAGCGAATACCTCATTCTCTGAAGATATTCCCTAGGGAAGAATGGCTTCTTTTTTCTGGATTTTTGCGACATTAAAATATTCCTCCTTTCCTTCATTGGCTTTCACCTATTTGCATGTCAGGTGTTGATGAAATTGTAGAAAGGGAAACAGGAAAACATAATTGACGCGGAGTAACATTCTGCTTTCCCAGACTGATTCGGAGGGTTTTTTACTATGTAAACTTTGCGATAGTTACTCGGAGTAACATTCTTTCAAAATGGTCTTGTCAAACTCCAAAATGCAAATAGTTACTCCGCGTTAATTACATTCGAAGAGTGATTTTTGGTTTAATAAATGTGGCTTAAGATTCGTTTCTTCTTCTAGAGGAAAGGCAACTCTATGAAAGAAACAATCAATATAGAATTAGCGCATCCTCTCAAAGATGAAGGCGTTTATAAATACGAAGAAGACAAAGAGTCTCTTTTCGTCATATACAGAAAACAAATCCTTAGTTTATATGAAAAAGGGATGATTTCCTTTGATTCCGCCAACCTAGCCTTATGCATCATCAGAAAGGAGCTGGGCCTTCCTTTCCTACGCATTTATCCTGTACACAATCAACTTGATAATATCACTCTTTAGAGTGATATATGTACTAGAAAGGAGAAAAACGAAATGGAAGGATCCAAAGTTATAGTGATACCGAAAACGATACTGCCTAACCTTGATGCCGCTTCTGGGAAAATCAGGAAGAAGAGAGTCGCGGCCTATTGCCGTGTATCCAGCGACATGGATGACCAACTTCATTCCTTGGAAACACAGAAGATAGAATTCTCTAGGAAGATAAACGAAAACCCGGAATGGGAATTCGTGAATCTTTATACAGACGAAGGCATAACAGGCACATCGAAAGCCAAAAGAAAAGGCTTCAACGACATGATCAAGGATGCAATGAAAGGCAAGATAGACCTCATCTTGGTCAAATCGATATCAAGATTCGCAAGAAACACCGTCGACTGCCTACAGACAAAAAGGGATTTGCAGGCAAAAGGGGTAGAAATATTCTTTGAGAAGGAAAACATATCCTCTTTCAATGAGGCGAGTGAGACCATGCTCACCATCTACGCCTCTTTCGCTCAGGAAGAAAGCAGGCAGATCTCCACCAACGTCACTTGGGGAGTCAGAGCCAGGATGAGGGATGGGAAATACCGCATCGGAGCGACAATGCTGGGTTTCAAAAAGAACGAGAATGGCGAATTGATAGTCGATGAGGAAGGAGCAAAAACAGTACAGCTGATATTTTCGCTTTTCCTCGATGGCTACTCATATCGCGAGATAATCGATGAACTGGTAAGGCAGGGAAAAACGAACGCTAAAGGCGATGTCAAATGGCTCGTCTCGAACATCACTTCTATCCTCGGTAATGAGAAATACTGTGGTGACATCATCTACCAGAAAACATTCTGCAAGAACTACCTCACCCACGAAAGGGCCGTGAACAACGGAGAGCTCGAACAGTTCTTCTTACCCAAACACCACGAGCCGATTATCGATAAGGCTAATTTTATGTATGTCCAGCTTCTCAGGAAGAAAAGGAAGGCGAACTACAACCCTATGGAAAATAGGAACAACATGCCTCTTGCCGGTCTCGTCTACTGCGCCAACTGTGGCAGGCCGATGCATAGGGTCCAATATAACAAAGGGAAGAAATACGAGAGGGTTGCCCTAACCTGCAAAATGAACATAAGAAACGGGTCGAATTACTCAAACTGCGAGATGAGGAACACAATCGACTATGATTCATTGCTCAAGCTCGTCGAGAGAATTGTCATGGACGAATTCAAGGAATTAGACATGTCTTTGATTTCCAAATCCGTTGGTTCTGCAATGGCAATAACCGAATCTACGGACAGAATCAACTCCCTGGAAGAGGAAATCAATAGACACAAAACCGAAATCAACGAACTGGTCACCAAGCAAATAGAAAGCGGAGCCGATATCAACGAGTACAAAGAGGCCTATTCTCTGCTCCAAGACAAAATCAAAGCGTGCGAATCAGAGATAGAAGCAATAAGCACTCGAGAATACATTTCCAGCAAAAAGAAAGAATTTAGTGAGGATTTGAACGCTTTTTTGCAGAAAAACGCGTCTTTGTCGCCCCAAATAGCATCCAAGGTAATAAAGAGGATCTATAGGCTGAACGACAATTCCCTTCTGATAATCATTTCCAAAAATGAACTAGAAAAATCCTTATTAGAAAATATAAGGGAGAAGATAGACGACTTCCGCTATCTGGAGCCAAAAGAATTCGAATATGGAAAGACAGTAATCCAATACAGAATTCTCAACTTGGAGGACATGAAAAATGATTAGCTACCTACACAAAATCAAGCCGGGCGAGAAGCTCAAAGTCGCGGCATATGCAAGAATCTCCAAAGACAAGACGGACTTGGAGAATTCATTGGAAACCCAGATTAAACATTATACTACATTGATATCGCAAAACCCCGCATGGGAGTTTGCCGGCATCTATGCTGACGATGGCATAAGCGGCTCATCGATAGACAAAAGGAACCAATTCCAGCTGATGGTCACCAAGGCCTTCGCCAAGGAGATTGACATCATCCTTGTCAAATCGATTTCCAGATTTGCGAGAAACTGCCTCGATGCACTACCGCTCATTCAGGAATTGAGGGACGCCAATGTCGAGGTCTTCTTCGAGAAGGAGAACCTATCAACTCTTGACACAAAGAACGACACCTACATAACTCTTTACTCAAAGTTTGCCGAAGAGGAGCTCATCTCGATGAGCAACAACGTGAACTGGTCCATTCAGACAAACATGAAAAACGGGAAGTTCTTCATAAACGCGGCACAGCTTTATGGGTTCATGTTCGATGAGAACAGGAATCTGGTGATAAACGAGAAGGAGGCAAAATGGGTGAGGATTATGTTCGAGATGTACTCCGAAGGTCATAACTCAGCGGAAATCGCTGATTTGCTCGAAAGGAATGAGGTCAAGACTCTTACCGGATTGGATAGATGGTCGCCCTCTTCTATAAGAAGAATCATCAGGAACGAGAAATACTGTGGGGACGTTCTCCTTCAGAAAACATTCTCCGAGAATGCTCTATCGCAGAGGCGAATAACTAATAATGGCCAAAAAGAACAATACCTCGTTGAAAACGCCATACCAGCTATTGTTCCAAAAGATCTATGGAAGAGATGCCAAGCCAAGATGAGCGAACACGCGACAACATATAAGATTGGCCATAAGCAATGTTTGAACCTCACCACTCCTTTCACAGGATTCGGATTCTGCCCATACTGCCGTAAGAACTACTTTAGGAAGTTCAACAGAAAGACTGAGATGCTCTACTGCAGTTCCAATAAAGATAGGCTCAAATGTAAGGATAGCGAATCTGTCTTCATCGAGGACTTAAAGCATATCATCCCGATTCTGGTCAAAAAGCTAAAAGATAATGAATCTGAATTAAGAAAAGTGCTCATCAAAGCCTTTGAAACAAATGAAGACGATTCCTTATTAAAAGAAATAAGGCAATTGGATGTCAAAATCGACGATTTAAGAGAGAAACAAGACGAATACGCTAATTTATCTGGTGAGGCATTCGAGGCCATCAAGAACGATATCAGAAAGCAAATTAATGAGCTTTCAGACAAGAAAGCCATCTTAGAAAACAAAAGGCTCGTGAACCTCTCCCCAGAAGGCAGGGCTGACCTAATCATAAAAACGCTCCGAGACTTCCCAGATGATTCAATTCTTGGAGATTACGATTTCAGAGCTTTATTCAAGCAGATGATAGTCGTAAACAGGGATAGGCTGATATTCGTCATCGGCTCAGGGAACATGGATTCCATCCCCTACAATCCGAACGCGATACCGATGTCATTTATTGATACCTATGACCACAAGGTGAGGTCAACCACCACTACTTGCTACTTCGGTATATTCATCAACAAATAAAAAAAATCCCATGACCTAGGTACTGGCTATACCATAATCATGGGTTTTAATTTGCTCTTTTTTTAGTTTGAACCCCATCCACCTACGCTGGGGAGACATTGTTGGGGGTGCGAGATGAGGTTGGGATGCGAATACGAAAAAACACATTAATTTGGTTATGATTTCCAACTCGCTTAATTACACTTTTATGCTAATTATGTGGATTTGAGGCTATAAATAAACAAAAATGCCCGTTTTAGGCAGGCATTTATACTGTACATTAAGAATGGGGCGCGATACGGGAGTCGAACCCGTTCATGTTCGGTTCACAGCCGAATGTGTTCACCGTTTCACCAATCGCGCCACGGCTATATAAATATAGAGAGATTGGAAACGCTTCACAAGAAAAATCGTTTCATTTCACGAAAAAAGCGCCCCGAAGGACGCTGTTTGAGTTGAAGTAGGGGATTAGGCGGCTTTACCAACGGAGCCGAAGAGTTCCATCTTTTCGCGCACCTTGGCTTGGATGGCCTGGAAGCCCGGCTTGAGAAGCTTACGGGGATCGTAGCCTTTTTCCTTGTTCTCGGCAGTCGGATCGGCTTTGCCGGCTTTGCAATATTCGATGGTCGCTTCAGCGAAGACGAGTTGGCAGTCGGTGTTGACGTTGATCTTGGACATACCTCCGGCGATGGCGGCTTTGATTTGGTCATCGGGGATGCCGGTTCCGCCATGGAGGACGAGGGGGATGCCACCGGTGGCTTCTTGAATCTTGGCAAGGGCATCAAGTTTGAGGCCGGTCCAATCTTCGGGATAAATGCCGTGGATATTTCCAATGCCGGCGGCGAGGAAGTCGACGCCAAGGGCGACGATCTTCTTGCATTCTTCGGGATCGGCGACTTCGCCATCGGCGGTGATACCGTCTTCGGTGCCACCGATCGCACCGACTTCGGCTTCGATGGAGAGGCCTTTGTCGTGGGCGAGGTTAACGAGTTCGCAGGTCTTTTCGATATTTTCTTCAAAAGGCAAGGAAGAGCCATCGAACATGACGGAGGTGAATCCGGCTTCGATGCATTTCTTCACGCCTTCATAGGTTCCGTGGTCGAGGTGAAGGGCGACGGGGACGGTGATGCCAAGGCTCTCATCGAGGGCTTTGACCATGGCGGCGACGACTTTGAAGCCGCCCATGTATTTGGCGGCGCCTTCGCTGACGCCAAGAATGACGGGGGATTTTTGGGCTTCGGCTTCTAAAAGAATCGCTTTGGTCCATTCGAGGTTATTGATATTGAAATGGCCGACGGCATAATGGCCTTCGTGGGCTAATTTCAACATTCTGGTTGCATTGACAAGCATGTTATTCTCCTTATTTGGTTGTTGTCTAGATTATCTTCCTTTTCGGACTGCTTTTCCATTATTTTGATAATAATCTAAATAATCGCGTCCAAAAGGGCGTTGATGAGGGGTTTGGTATAGGGGGATAGGGCTTCTTTTTGGTTATTCGCGGTGACTTTGATCCCGTCTAAGACATTGGGATTGATCTCGCGGCAATAATCCAAAGCTCCGTTTATGCCGGCATCGGGGTGGTTAATTCGCTCGGAAGTAAAATAGGAATTGGCAATCGTTCCGTCTTTGATTGATTCGTTATAGAAGACACCCATTTGGTCAATGGTATTTATCTTTTCCCCGTCACTAGGGATAATCGACATTAAGGTAGGAAACGCGCCTTTTTCATAGCCATAAGGGTTGCTTTCACTTTGCGATAGGCCATATTCGTCTTTCTTTTGTTGGTAGTTCTCTTTCCCTCGGTATAGGTCGAAATCGAAATAATATAGGGGGGTCGTGTCACGAGTGGAAGAAAGGAAATAGTCTTTTAGTTCGTGGGTGTTGATATAACTGCAATCGGGGCAGGTATCACGCCCAAAATATATGCCGAAACGCGATATTTTCTCTCCGCTTGGGGAGATGCCTTGATAAAGGGATTCGAGTTGGTCTAGCGAAACATAATAGACGCTTGGCTTAGCCACGTGCTTATCCATCCAAGCAAAGAAGGTGGGTTGGTCATTGCCCCATTTTTCGTCGCTAGCATTAGATTGCTGCGCACTCAAAGATCCGTTTTCGAAGATGGCTAACGTATCATGGTTTGCATAAAGCTTTATTCCATAATGGTCGGCTTCTTTTTCAAAGGAAGATAAATCCATGTAATAGACGAGGAGATGCTTATATTTGATATAAGGGGCAAGGCAATTTTCATGGAAGAGGTGCCAGCATTCACATAAGTCATCGCTGCCTTTGATGAGCAAAACGAAATTGCCTTTTTCCTCAATCATCGAATTGAGTTTGGAATAAGGGATTAAAGTAAGTTGGCTAGTGCCACTTACTTCGTCTTTCTTTTGGGTGGATATCATCGTCCCTTTATCTAGTTTGACTTTATGGGCGTCTTCTTCATTCCCGCCGCAGGAAAATAACCCTAGCAGAGTGAATGGCAAAAGAAAGAGGGCGGATGATTTCATGGGGAGATTCTAAGCCAAGAAAGGGAGAAAAGCCATAGGCTTACTCGTTTTATCTAGAAGAAGCGGGGTAAAGGTTAGGCAATAATGGCTAAATGTGCTGGAGGTCGAAGGCGACGGCTCCGCCGTTAAATGTCGCTTCCTCAAAAGCGGGGGAATGCCAAATTCGGGCGATCGGTGTCGCAAGTGTAATAGTCGTCCTCTCAAAGCGATTATCGCCGGGAAATGTTATGGTTGAAGGAAGCGAGAAAGAGGTAAAAGCGGCATCCTCAAAACCACCATAAGTGGCAATGCCGAGGATGGAAATGGTAGGTTAGCGGTCATTGACCATTTTATTTCTTTTTGGTCGTTTTGCTTTTTGAGCCGCTTTTTGCGCTCTTTTTGACGGTTTTCTTGACGTTATTCACTGCTTTTTTGGCGACTTTTTTGGTTTTGCCTTTGCCTTTTTTGGAAAGGACGATAAGGATCAAAAGCAAGATCACGGCGGCAACGGCAATAATGATGAAGACGTAGACGGGGATGGCGACTTTGTTCTCTTTTCCTTGCTCTTGGCTTGCGGAAGAATTTGACGCGGCCGAGGATACGCTGGAGGAAACCGGGGCAATGGGGGAGCTTCCTTCATAAAGATTATCGCTTTTTGGCGAAGCGACGCCTTTGGGGGTGTAATCGAAAGAGGCGACGCTATGCCTATCCGCGCCAAGCTCTACCTCTCCCCAAATCGCATCGACCCAAGAAGGGAAGTCGATGAAGGGGTTACGGTTATGGTCATAATTACGGTAGATGATGTCGTTACGGTGGATTTCATATTCATCGACGGGGTCGAGTTTATGCCAGGCAAGAAGATCCCTTAAGACACCATAGGAAACGGCTTTTGTGGGGGTGGAATAAACGGTCGCATCGCTAATTTCATCGCTTAGGGTCAAATTGGGGTTGCCTGCGTCGATGGAATTATCATCGAGGGCGAAGTTGTTATATCTCGCGACCATATAAAAACATGCGCGCGCAATATCGCCTTTATCCGAATCTTGCGGTTCGAAAACGATGCCACTTCCGATACTAGCAGAGGTGCCACGGTAATTCCCACCAACGACGCTCACTCCGTTAATCGTGTATTTCTTGCCGGCATCATCGTCGATTTTGCTTTTATCGACAAAGCCATAGGGGTTATTGCTATGGGTCGAGGAATTGACATAGGAATCCCCTGGCAATAAGTGGTGGAGGTCGCCACGTGCCCCGGGGACTTTTACCTCGGTGCCGGAATCGTCTTTGCCAAAGCCACGGGATTTCGCCCAGATATGTTCGCGGTCGATGCCGTTATTGTCGCCATGATGGTCCCAGGCATGAAGATAACCTTCCTCGACCCCGGGATTACGGTATAAGACGTGGAGATAGGGATTATCTAATTTGTTTGAGTTAGAGCCATAACGGTAACCGGTGATTTTGTTGGTGCTTGGGTCATAGGTGCCGTTAGTGATTTGGCTTGCCGGGGACAAAGTCCAATCGCGGTCGGTGATTTCAT
>CAJOML010000035.1 GCA_905235705.1 uncultured Bacilli bacterium
TGCCTTTTCGATAGCAGGAACGATGCCGCCGGCAAAGTCGATATGGTTGACCCCGCCATAGGCGATCGCGGTTTGATCAAGCAGGCCGCTTGATTTGCCGAAATAGACATTCTCGGCGAATCTTCCCGCTTCGGCGGCGTCGCCAGGATCCATTTCGCCATCGCCATAAAGACAGTCGATGATTTTGGCGATTAAGCAAGACAAAGAGGCCGAAGAAGATAAACCCGAGCCCGCTTGGATATCGCTTTTTAAGGCGGCTTGGAATCCCCCGATTTCATATCCTTTGTCTTTTAAGTAGCGGAGCACCCCTTTGGCTAAAGCCATGGTCGTTCCTTTTTCTTCCGCTTTGGCGTCAAGTTCATCGGTATAGAAAGTGATGGGGCGATAGCCTTCGGAAGCGATTTGGATGCACCCTTCGTTATTTTTCGCCGCAGCGGCTGTGATGCCGCGGTCAATCGAGGCGGTCAAGGCTTGGCCGTGGTTATGATCGGTATGGTTGCCCATAATCTCGACGCGGCCCGGGGAATAAAAATAACGGCATTCCTTCTCCCCGAAGGTCTTGTCGAATAATGCTTTTACTTCTTTTTTCGCGATCATGATTGGCTCCTTTTACTCTAATGTGATTTTTATTCTTTGTTGAATAGTTAACTAACTTGGGGATTATCCCCAAATGCGCGCTAATTTAACTCTCTTTGATCTTTTCTTCAAGTTCTTTGTCTTATCACCTAAGAAAGTCTATCTTGAATTAGCCTTTTTTCTCCAAAACATAGATGTTTTTGGCGCGATAGGTTTCGCCCGCTTTGGTGATTTTTATCTTCTCGAGCCGGGGATCGTCCATCGTTTCTAAGGTGACGCCGCTACGAGGATAATCTTGCTTCCTGCCTTTTAATAAAACGGGTGAAGGATAATTGGAGGTATAGATAAGCACCCCATTACGGCTGGTATATAACTTCAGCCGATAATGATGGCTTTCTAGCAAAATATGGCCATCGTTAATGAAGAAATAATGGTCAAACCCATTGGTCGAGGATGCGTTTAAATCATTGCCATCGACAAGATGTCCTAGTAAAGCAAGGGAAGAGAAATCGAAAACCCCTTGATTGGGCTGTGTTCCGATTGGGATAAGGTCTTCTTGATAAACCATGTGGCAAGGGGAATCGATTCTTAGGGAAAGGAATGAGGCATTACGTTCGCCAAGATTCCAATAAAGGTGGTTGGTCGGATTTAGCAAACAATCTTCTTCGGGGATGACTTCATAAAGGATTTCGAATTTGTTTTCGAATTCATAGATGAGGTAGGTCACTTTCACCTTCATCTTCGGGGCTTCGATGGGAGAAGGGGCGAAATCAAGGCAAAACACCACTTCGGTTTTGCTTTCGCCAAGGTTAATTGACGGAGAAAATTCGGCAAATCCCCAGTTAATCGAAGAAGAATGGAGGACGTTTCCTTTTTCGTTTGGACTAAGGTGATAGGAAATCCCGCCGACTTTATAATCCCCATTTGGGATACGTACGGCAATCGGCCCGATGGTTTGGCCATAATATTTGATGGCATCGCCGGCGAATTCCTTCCTGTAGTTAGCGGTGGTAATCATATCTTCGCCATCTAAGGTCAGCTCGTAGATAGAAGCCCCTTTGGAAGAAAGGGTGATATGCATACCTGCGGCATTGGTGAAATCGATGAAGGCCGTTTCATTGACGTGATCGATATGGAAAATCATTTATCTAACCCCCCAGGTCAAATCAGACCTTCTTAAAATCTTCTTGAGCTCGTCTTTGGTAAATAGTTTTGGCACCGGATAGAAAGGATTCCCTTCTTTTTCGGCGTGAATGGATAAAAGGTCTAAATCTTTCTCTTTGATCAGGTGATCGAATTGACGCGAGATACCCATATTGGCATTGAGGTTTTCGATATAAGCAATGAACGCTTTGGCTTTTTCCTCCTTGCCAAAAGTAGGCGGGGTAAGGGAAATCTCATCGGCAAGATAAGCGAGTTTCCGGTAAACCGATTTGCCATAGGCTTTTAGCACGATCGGGAGCAGCACGGCATTAGCATAACCATGGGCAACGTTATATTCGCCGCCTAAGGCATGGGCAAGGGCATGGACATAGCCAACGTATCCGCGGGTAAAGGCAAGCCCGGCATGATATGAGCCTTTTAACATCTCCATGGCAAAATTCTCATCATGGGGATTTTGATAAAAACGGAGCAAATTATCGTGGATTAAGCGTAAGGCAAGGAGAGCGTCTTCTTTGGTTTTACGTGTGTTGGCCTTGCCAATAAAACATTCAACCGCATGGGTCAACGCGTCCATCCCCGTGGCGGCGATGACTTTGGGGGGAAGGTTAGTCAAGGCACGGGGATAAAACAAAATCGCATCGGGACGAAGCTTTGGATCATCGATTTGGAATTTGTCTTTACTCTTCTCATTGACCACCACCGCGGCGAGGGTCGCTTCCGACCCGGTTCCGGCAGTGGTTGGAATGGCAATCATCGTCGTTAGTTTTCGGTGGACGTGGAGGACCCCTTTGAATTTGGAAAGGCTATCGTTAGGATAGGCAAGACGGATCGCCGTCGCTTTGGCTAAATCGATCGCCGACCCTCCTCCGATGGCGATAAGGGAGTCGCAACGATGCTTGATGAATTTGGTCATCGCATCGTCAACGCAGGCAAAAGTCGGATTCGGTTTCACCCCATCGAAAATCACCATATGGGGGAAAGATAAAGAGAAACGGTTTAATAAAGCAGTGGCCGACCCCGCCTCAATGACACCGGGATCGACAATAAAGAAGGGATGGGTAAAATGAAGGTCTTTGAGCTTTTTGATTAATGCTTCTAAGCCTGCTTCTTTTTCAAATGTCTCTTTCCGTTTGAAATCGAGGAAAAAAGAAGCGACGTACATACTCTTTTGAAAGCATCGGCAATAACATGCACGGAAAAGATTCATCTTCCCTCCTTTATAGGAATGGCCCTATGATGCGCAAAATCTGCCAGAAGAAATAATTCTTCTTCCGCCACCTCCGCCATCTTTCATTAGAGATGCGCTGGGAGATTTTGATCGTGTCTAAAAAATCCTGCTTCATGTCCTTGATGCAAGGCATATTGACCATGAATGTCCCGCATTCGAGGTGGAGGAAAAGGGAACGGTAATCGAGGTTAATCGTGCCGCAAGTCGCCATAATGTCATCGCAAATAAAGGTCTTCTCATGGACGAAGCCCGGCGTATATTCATATACCTTCACCCCGGCATCCATCATCTTTCCATAGAAAGAACGGCTTAAATGGAAGACGGCGACCTTATCGGGAATATGAGGCGTGAGCATGATGACTTCAACCCCACGTTTGGCCGCCCCGATAAGGGCGTTTTCCATCTCCACGTCGATGACCAGATATGGGGTTGTGATATAAACGTATTTATTCGCTTTTTGGAGAAGGGAAAGATACACCCTTTCGCCAATCGCCTCTTTGTCAAAAGGCAAGTCGCCATAAGGTTGGACGTAACCGGTGGATTCAGGATATCCTCCGATTTCATCGATATAGGTGGAGGAATCATAATATTGCTTATCGATGGCCTCGTTTGGGTCGCGGTTAGTTACCCAGTTTGCGAGGAACATCATCGTGAAATTGGTGACCGCTTTGCCGCGAATCAATATCGCATTGTCTTTCCAATGGCCGAAACGGACTTCCTCATTGATATATTCGTCGGCCAAATTGAAGCCGCCCGAAAAACAGGTGTGGCCGTCGATGACCAAGATTTTACGGTGGTCGCGGTTATTGAAACGGATATCGACGAGGGGCTTAAGCGGATTGAAGCAAAGGGTTTTGATGCCCTTATCTTCTAATTCACGGTCATAATGGGCGGTTGCCGTGCCTAAAGAGCCGACATCGTCATAAATGAAACGGACATCCACCCCTTCTTTGACTTTTTGTTCCAATATTTCTAACATCGAATCCCACATCTTGCCGCGGGAGACGATAAAGAATTCCAAGAAGATGTAATGTTTGGCTTTTCTTAATTCTTCCAAAATCGGTTCAAAGGCATAATCGACAAGGGAAAAATATTGGACGCTGGTTTGGTTATGGGCGCCTCCCCCGCTAGAAAGGGCGAGGTAACTGGAAATGCCGGCGGCATCGAGGGAAACTTCCTTTAAGCCCTCTAATTCCTCTTGGGTTGAGGGGACGTGAAGAAGGGGACGGGAATATTTGGCGAGCTTTTTCCGGTTCTTCGCGCTTGTTTGCTTATTGGCTAAGAACAAATAAATGAGCAGCCCTGCGGCAGGCAAAATGAAAACAACCAGAATCCAGCTGATTTTATAGACGTCCGGGGTGTCGTTATTGACAATCGTTATGGCAACGACGATATCCAAAGCGAAGATAACCCCGATAATCGCCAAAATCCAATAAGGGCTGACGGTGGCGGCTAAATCGACAAGGTAGATTAAAAGGAAGATAATGGCAAGGACCTGGATGGCCAAAATCAAAATGACGAGCAATTTCGGCCAATAGCCTTTACGGAAAAACTTCATTTGCTTCTCCTTATGTGATCCTTATGGTTTTTTGCATAATCGTTCATCGAGAAACCGTATTGCTTGCAAAGATAAAGGAAGGCATTACGGATTCTCGTCGGGGAAGAGGGGGCTTCGATTAGCCCGGCGAAATATAGTTTCAAAATATCGGGGACGTGCTGACCGCATTCGTTGACGCAGTTACGATATCCGATTGCCCTAGCTAAGGCCTCGGGTTCAAGTGGAATACTCCGTTGCGTCTTTGCTAAAATCATGGCCGGATAGAAATAGAAGAAACGTTTGGCGATGCGCATATCGAATTCATCGAGGTCCGCCTTTTCAAAGCCATCATAGGGAAGATTCTCATATATCCCATTCCAATGGTTTGGCAAATAGGAAAGGAAAACGTGGGCGACGGAAATCTCTTCTTCATTTGGGACGGCAATCGGTTCAAGAAGCATGCCGTCTTGAAGCCTCAAGCCATATTGAGCCAATATTTTTTCGATATCATCGCCTTCTGGAGCCCGGGGGAGACGGAATTTAGGAAAAGACTTCTTCCTCATTTCGCTAGAAGGGATAAGTTCAAGGTTTTCCTCTTTGTAGAAAACAATGGCTAGATAATGAATAATCGGTTTCTCAATCATAATCTTCCTTATTCTAAGGAATAAATGACTTTTTGTATAGGGAGAAACCTACGATTTTAGGGCGTCCCAGCAAAGGGAATAATAATGCTTTTCTTCCCCATAAGGGGTTCCATCGTGATCCAGGTTAGCGGCCCAGGCTTTAACCTGCTCATAGACATCATCCCCTTGTTTTGCTTTTTCAATGAGGACGTGCACTTGTTTAAATTCGTTTAATGCCTTTTCAAGCATCTCATCGCAAGATAAATTCGTTTCTTTTCCTGAAGTCGGATCACGCCACATGCGGTGAGTTTTATTCTCAACATCCAAAACGCGGTATCTCCGCGTCGAGGCGGGCATTGACTGGGCATAGCCGGCCGAATATTTGCCCAAAATGAGTTTTAAGAAGGGGCGGCGAAGTCCGGTATGGGTATAAATCATCTTCATCGCCGAAACATAATCGATTTGGGATTTCTCAAAGCTATCTTCTTTCAAAGGATAAGGGGCACATGCATGCCACATTTTCGAAATGGCTTTGAGGTCATCTTTAGGACAGGCGAGGACTTTCCATGTCTTCTTATATGTCCCATGACGTTTTGAAAAATCTTTATCGAGAATCGCTTCGAAGAAACCATGGCTCCATTTATAGAAACCATGGAGTTCGCCTTTTTCATCGAATCCGGTCCTTGCGAAGATATAAGGATGCATGACGCGGTCTAAGGCGAAATGAAGGAAGAGCCCCTCGATAAAATCGAAGAGAACCTCTTTTTCCGCCTGCTTAGTCGCATAAGACATCATTTTGACATAAACGTCTTCGACCGGGGTATGGTGCATCTTAGCACCCCAGGGATTAATGATTTTCTTATCTTCCCTTTTATGCCAGGGGACGGTGCCATAGGCCATGAAAGTGTCAGGTCCTTGCGCGCCTAAAGCAAGGGACTTGAAATGCTTAAAATGCAATTCTTCATCGATTTTTACGGCGGACGTGTAATGAACTAATAAAGCAGGCATAAATCAGTCGTCTTGGTCGAAGGCCGCCAAACCGGTCTTGATCCCTTCTTTGCCGACTTTGACATTCTTAAGCAAAATCGCGACGACAAGGGAAATGGCAACGCAGACAAGAGCATAAATGGGGAGGAACTCCCAGCCGAATTGAGGGATAAGCATCAACGAGCCAAGGGCAATCGGGGTGATGGTTTGGGCGGCCATGGAGGAGGCGTAATAATAACCGGTGAATGCCCCGATTTTGGAATTCGGGCAAAGCTCGACGACCATGGGGAAGGAGTTGACGTGGACTAAGGACATGCCCAAGCCTTTGACAAACCAAACGATATAAATCCAAATCGGGAAGGTTCCGCTTCCGGCGACATTGGTGCCGAAAGTCAGCGCAGTCCATAAAACATAAGAGGCTAGGGTAAGGGTCAAACCGCTTACGACCGTCCATTTACGGCCGATTTTCGAAGCGATGATTCCACCGATGGCAAAGCCAATAACCGAGCCAACCCCGCCAACGATGGTGTTCACCATAGAAGAGGCGGTAGAAGTCTTAAGGCAATAAATGGCATAGTTGGTTATGAATGTGGCGATGCCATTATCGGCCATGTACCAGAAGAATTCGGCGATAAGGATGAACCAAAGCATACGGAGGTTAGCCTTGGACATCGGGCCTTCTTCTTGGACTTTGTCGACGACTTCGGCTTGCTTTTCGCCTTCGGCCATCTCGTCTTTCATTTCTTCGGCGACTTTGTTTTCTTTGATTTTGATGAAGAGGAAAATCGCCGAGATAACCATCAAAGCCGAACCAACGAGGAAGGGAATTTCAATGGTCCAGATGTTTTTATACCAAGTCGCGTCGATGATGGCTTGACCGGTGGTAGGATCTTTGGCGCTGCCTAAATATTTGGATAAGGCAAAGGGGATGCCGATAACGGTGGCGGCAGCTCCGCCGAGATACCCCATGATGTTGATGATGCCAGTGGCTTTGGACCGAAGGGGCTTCGGGGTAAGGTCAGGCATCAAGGCAACGGCGGGATTACGATACATCATGGCAAAGATGACGACGATTGCCATCAAGGCGATGGTGCCGGCAAGATTGCCAAAATGGAAGAATACGGGGATAAAGGGGAAGGCAACCGCGCAAACGAAAGTGCCGATTAAGATATATGGCATACGTTTGCCGATACGGGTATGGGTCTTATCGGATAATTTGCCAAATATCGGTAGCAAGATCAACGCGGCAAGGTTATCGATTGCCATCATGATACCAACGAGATATTGGACGTGACGTGTGGCGGCATCTTGGTCGGTTGGACTTAAGCTAGCATGGTCAGGATAGATCGCGTCGCGGAAAAGTTCGGTTAGGAAGGTCGGGCACCAAGAGTCGTAAACCTGCCACAAAAGCAAAATGCCAAAGAAGGCAAAGCCGATGATCATCGTCCGCTTAACGTTTAATTTCAGCTTTGGCGATGAGGTTTTTGATTCGTTCATAATATCACCTCGAATAAAAGCGCTTTCATTTTACCCAATTCGTAAAAACGAATAAAGGGCAAAAAAAGTATCCGCTCATCCAATTCAGAAACCATTTAAGTATTTTTTAGGTTGCTTCCTTATAATAGGTAACATGAAAATCTTATTAGCAGAAGACAACCGTGAACTAGCCTATGCCGTCAAACGCATTTTGGAGATAAACCAATATGACGTCGGCCTCGCTTTTGATGGGGTAGCCGCCCTTGAAAAATATGAAGATGATGAATATGACTTGGTCATTTTAGACGTGATGATGCCGCGGCAAAACGGCTTCGAAGTCGTTCAAAAGCTCCGCAAAAACGGGGTAAATACCCCCATAATGATGCTTACGGCTAGGGCTGAAACAGATGACAAAGTCCTCGCTTTGGATTCAGGGGCCGATGACTATTTGACTAAGCCTTTCCAAACAAAAGAACTTCTTGCCCGGGTCAGGGCTTTACTAAGAAGGAAGTCCGAAATCGTTCCCCAAAGTCATAAATTCGCCAATATGACACTGGACTATAATACCTTTGATTTGGTGGCCGAAAGGGCGGTTCACCTCACCAATAAAGAATATCGCCTGATGGAAATATTGATGTTAAATTCCTCCACTTTGCTTTCGACCGAACGCATCATGGAAAAAGTTTGGGACTACGATTCCGAAGCCGAGATTAATGTCGTTTGGGCTTATCTATCCTCATTACGAAAGAAAATGGAAAAGATCGGGGCGAAGGCGACCATCAAAGCCGTCCGTGGCCAAGGTTATAAATTAGAGGAGATTGCCTAAAATGAAAAAGTTACGTTGGAAATTTATTGGCTTCGCCTCATTATCGGTTACCGTCTTGCTTGTTTTGATTCTTGGCACGATTAATCTCGTTAATTTTGGTCTTGTCGCTTCTAAAGCCGACCAAATCACCCAAGCGATCGCCGATCGCGGAGGCTCCTTTCATGAAGGGGAAGAACCTAATTTTAATCCTCCTTCCCAAGAATCTTACCCTGGACAAGTTACCCCTCAAGGAGGGGAGGAGTCCCGTCCGGCTAGACCTGATGATATCCTCTCTCGCGACATGGTCGAATCCATGCGTTATTACACGGTCAAATTCGACGCTTCGGGGAATCCTTCGATTATCGATGAAAGAATCAGCTTTCTTGATGCCACGTCCCGCTTAAATATCGCTTCCGAAGCTTATAAATCCGGGCATAATGTCGGATGGAAGAATACCTATTACCGCTTCCGTGTCGCCTCTACTTCAGGCCAAGAAACGATGGTTATCGTCGTTGACGCTTCGCGTGAATTATCCCCTTCATATAATGTGTTGAATGCCTCTTTGGCCGGCGGGGCCGCCGGCATTTTGGTCTCTTTCCTTGTTTTGATCCCACTTTCGAAGATTTTGGTCAAGCCTACCGAAGAAAGCATCCGTAAGCAAAAACGTTTCGTTTCCGACGCTTCCCATGAACTTAAGACTCCTTTGACCATCATTTCGGCCAATAACGAAATCAATGAAGCCATTTATGGGGAAAACGAACAAAGCAAAACGATTACCCGTCAAGTCAAATTGCTAAATTCCATGGTCGCCGAATTAAATGCTTTGGCCAAAATGGATGAAGGTTCGGAGAAGATGCCGACCTCTGATTTTGATTTAGCCGACATCTTAGCCGATTTGATCCCCCCATTTGAAACCAAATTCAAAGCCAAAGGTATCAATTTAACCACCGACATCGACGAAAACATTCCTTTCCATGGCTCGGAAAAATTATGTCGGACCCTTTTCGCCAATATTTTGGAAAACGCCTATAAATATGGATTAACCGAAGCTTCATTCTCTTGCAAAAAAGAAAATGGACGAATCACGATCAAACTGAAAAACGACGCCGAGGATATCCCCGATGGCGATCTTGACCGCGTCTTTGAACGTTTCTATCGTTCCGATGCGGCTAGAGCCTCCCAAAATGATGGCTCAGGGCTTGGCCTAGCGATGGTGAAAGAAATCGTCCTCGCCCACAAGGGTCGCTGCTTTGCCTATGGCAAGGATGGAAAATTCAACATCAAAATAACTTTCTAAAAATATTTGCTTATTTTTTAAGTTCGTTTTAGGTTCGCCCTCCAAACTATAGCTGTCAGGAGGAAATCACGATGGCCGGAGCGATCTTAACGATGAACCGCACTGAGGTTAAATATATCCTCAGCAAAGAGCAAGTCGCTTATCTGCAAGAACGTCTTAAACCTTTTATGGTCGAAGATGAATATGGGCTTTCCACGATTGCCTCTCTCTATTTTGATACACCCGATTATCGCTTAATCCGGACTTCACTAGAAAAACCTAAATTCAAGGAAAAGATCCGTCTTCGTAGCTATGGCATTGCCACCCCTACTTCAACTGTGTATCTGGAATTAAAACGTAAATCCATGGGGATCGTGTATAAAAGAAGGGCCGCCACCACCATCGAACAGACGCGTCGCTTCTTCGCCGGGGAAGGGGATGTTCCAGGAGATGGGCAGATCTCACGCGAAATCAAATATTTCCGGGATTTCTATGGCACCTTGGTTCCCGCGATGATGATTATCTATGACCGCATTGCATATAAGCAAATTAACGGCGACCTCCGCCTAACCCTCGATTTCAATCCCCGGTATCGCCAAGATGACCTTGAACTAACTCATGAAATGTATGGCAAGGGGCTTCTTCCCGAAGGCTCGGCCATTCTCGAAGTCAAGATTCAAGATGCATGCCCCTTATGGCTAGCGAAAATCCTCGATGAAGGGAAAATCTACAAAGGCTCTTTCTCCAAATACGGAGAAGCATATAAACGTCAATTGCTCCAAGCCCAAGAAGGAGCGGAAAGGAATTACAAATCATGGAAGAATTCTTCGACACAATCTTTGCCAGTGGCAGCGTAACCCCAGGTAGTTATTTCGCGATGGCCGGAACCGCCATCCTTGCCGGCATCTTATTTGCCTTCATCATGTCATTCAAGGTAAGGTCAAACAAGCGTTTCTTCTTGGTTAACGCGATTATGCCGGTAGCCGTCGGATCGATTATCTGCTTCGTCAGCGGCAACATCGGAGCCGGCATCGCC
>CAJOML010000036.1 GCA_905235705.1 uncultured Bacilli bacterium
CGGTGACTTCAAGGGTATCTTCGAATTCACCGATGGTGAGTGTGATGGTGGTTTTGCCGACGGACAGGGCATTAACGACTCCGCCAGCGACTGTGGCAACCTCGGGATTAGAGGAAGTCCAAACTTCATCGTCTGCGAGGACGGCGCCTGAAGGTTGAGGATCAGCCTTGAGGGTCAATGTTTTGCCAACGGCGAGGGCAGTAGCATCGCCGCTAGTAACACTAAGGCTGACACCTTGGGCTTCCTCTTTCACTTCTTCGGCGGAAATGAGGACGATGGTTCCATAATTATGGGTAGTTTCATACCCGACAAATTGGGCAACGATATCATATACCTTGCCTTCTTCAATCAATCCGGATTGGGCATAAGCGGGTTCGATAACGACATCGCTTCCTTCAACGGGGGTGGTTAAATAACTTCCGGTTTTGCCGACGGTGGTTCTCCAAGAATAAACCTTGTTGTTTTCGAAAGAGATTTCTTGGGTTGGCCAAGCGTCAGCGATTTCTTTGGTTAGGGAATTGACACCGAGTTCAACAGGGGTCCCTTCTTCGACTTTAGTTAAAGTCGGTTTGGAAATTTGGATATAGCCGTTATAAAGGGCTACGGTCCCTTCCACGGAAACGACGTCACCGATTTGAACCTCTGGAGTTTTGCTTAAATAAACGTAGATGGAATTTGTTCCATCGGTAACGACGGCGGCTCTTGTGCTAATGGCAGAAACAGTTACCGCCGGAAGGTTGACTTTGGTGCCAACTGCGATTTCGGAAAAATCGGTGGCGACAAATTCAGTGACTTCGATTTCAATGGAATCCGTGACATTACCAACGGTCGCGACGATTTCGGCTTTGCCTACGGCTAAACCGGTGACAACGCCGTTTTCATCGACGGAAGCGTAGGTTTCACTTCCTTTGGCAACAGACCATGCAACCTCTCCTTCAGCGCCTTCAGGACTGATTTGCGCTTCTAAGGTAATGGTTTTGCCAACTTGGACTTGGGTCTTTTCGGCTTTGATGGTTAAGCCAGTGGGATAAGTGATTTGGCCACCAACGGGAAGAACCCCGATAATGGTCCATTTGCCGTCTTCTTTGGCAAAGAAGGCCCATCCTTTGGTTTCGATATAGATATCCCCGTCATTACCCATTGTGTCAACGGGGGCACCTTCACCATAGAGGATCTTAGAACCAGGTTCGCCGGGTTCGCCTTGTTCGCCTTGAGCACCGGTTGCGCCGGGTTCGCCCTGATCGCCTTTGGGACCTTGGGCGCCGGTTGCGCCGGGTTCGCCCTGATCACCTTTTGGACCTTGGGCGCCGGTGTCACCTTTGTCACCTTTTTCGCCTTTATCACCCTTTTCGCCTTTGATGAATTGGAGCCAATCTTCATAGGTAAGGGTTCCGCCATTGGCCTTATAAAGGTCATAGACGGCAGCGATTCTTTCGTCGCCGGTTTGAGATTCGCTTACTTGTGAGGATGGGGTTACAGATTCACTGCCGGATTGATTCGGGGCAGGGAAAGAACATGAACCTAGTAGCGACATCGCGGCTACTGCGGTCAATACTTTGAGAAACGATTTCTCCATGAGTCTCCTTTTGATAAGCCTAATGGCTTGCGTTTATTCAATTCTAATCTCACTAGTTCCAAAGAGATAGAGGTTTTAGCAAACTTGTCTAAGCTTTTCTAAGTGGCTATGACTACTAAGTCAATCAAAAGGGATATTTAACCTACTATGAAATTAACCAAACGCATTCTTCTCGGGCTTACTAGTTTAACCTTATTGGCATCTTGCCAAAGCCCTGCCACTAGTGCCGCCACTCAACCAAGTAACCAGTTCCTCACCGGAACATCTGCCCCGGCAAATGAAAAAGGCAATGATGGCGACGCTTATTTAGATGTCGCTACCGGGGATTTGTATTATAAAGCCTCCGGTTCTTGGTCTAAGACAGTTTCCATAAAAGGAAACGATGGGGCTAAGGGCGAAAGCGACAGCCAAGGCCAAAAAGGGGATAAAGGAGACAAAGGAGACAAAGGAGAAGACGGATCCGCTTTCCTTTCCGGGTTAGGCGCCCCCTTAGCCGATTATGGATTCGTTGGCGATACATATCTTGATTACGAGCATTTTGACCTCTATGTCAAAGAAACTTCCGGATGGGCTAAGAAGGCTTCCTTCAATATCCCCGCCCCCGCTCCTAATCAACCTGCCCAATCCGATAGCGAACCTTCAACTCCAAGCCAAGGCGGGCAAGAAAGCGAGCCTTCCAATCCTACCCAAGGCGGGCAAGAAAGCGAGCCTTCAACTCCTTCTCAAGGAGCAACCGAAACCCTTACTTTTGCGAAGTTTTCCCTGAAGTTACTGATAACGAAGTTTTATCAAGCGTAAAGGGTCAGGCATTTACGATTACCTTCTCAAAAGGGAATGGCAGCACCGATCCGAAATACTATGTTAGTTATGGTCAAGCGGCGAGGATTTATACGAGCAACACTTTTACTATTACTTCAGAAAAGACCATCACCAAGATTAATTTCACTTGTACAATTGATTCTAATAAACCGGAGAGGACCCCTAATCAATTAGAAGTAGCCGTAGGTAACTATCTGTCGCAGAAGATAAATTAAGCGCGGAATGGGTTGGACAATCTAACGAAATTGCTTTCAGCATGATTAGTGAAAGCGGTAAACAATTTAGGATGTCCTCCTTAACCGTGACCTTCGCCGAATAATTCACCTTCAACGAATAAGGGCCCGCATCAATGCGAGCCCTTTTCCTTTGCCTTTATTCTATCTTATCGCCGGTGACTTCGACCTTTTTGCCAAAGAAGGCCATCTAAAACACGGTTAAGCAAGAGGATTTGAGGAATACCAAACCCCGCTGATCTTATCGTTAAATGAGGTCGGAACGAAATAATGGGTGCCCTCTTTTTGCGATAAGTCGATGGTCTGCTTAGAACCATTATTGAAGATGACATTGCTTGCCCCATGGGGGATTTCCACCTTATACCAAAGTTCATCGACCTTGGTAATGGAAGTCCCGGGCCAATTCCCTAGATAACGGATCGAATCATTCACCCAAGCGTAGCAATTGACCTGGTCCCATTTGGTTTGGCCATTGAAGAAATATAATTCCATCTTGCCCTGGGCTTCCGAGACGATCGGGGCGAGCTTATCTTCGGGGGTTCCTTTGAAATCGAAGCCTTCTTCGATCGAAGACGAATT
The DNA here is from genome assembly GCA_905235705.1 of uncultured Bacilli bacterium. Lineage (GTDB taxonomy): Bacteria > Bacillota_I > Bacilli_A > RFN20 > CAG-826 > Alloenteromonas. The sequence continues at coordinate 3,208 of CAJOML010000036.1, forward strand.
CCCGCCACTTGCCATAGAGGAGACGATGGCAAAATCATTGCCGATTTCAAAGACGGCAATCGATTTGGAAGGAAGGGAGAAAGTGATGTTATCTTCGCTAGAGATATTACCTTGGACCGATAAATCGGCGCCCAAAGAATAAGAGCCGCCTAACGTTACGGTTCCCGCAGAATCGGAACTATTAAAGATAAGAGCATAATCGCGTTCCCCGTCGATCTTAAGCGCCCCAATCGCATTGGATTTGGAATCTAGTAAGATAGGGGTTCCGGTATAAAGATCATGATGTTTGTTCTTAAAATTGATGACTTTTGCCGTATAGGCATAGATGGAATCCTCATTTTTGGCATCGACATCGGCTTTTGCTCCCGATAAGGTGGTTGAATCCCCCCAATTGCCATAATAAGAATTAGGATTGGTTTGGCCTGATGTCCAAGGCATGGGAGTGCGATAAGACATATCCTGCCAGCCCCCACTTGAGCCGGTCATGCCAAGTTCATCGCCATAATAGATATAGGCTCCCCCTGGCATGATAGCCATTAAGCCATTGGCCATTTTGATTTGGTTTTTCTGCGTTACCCCTTCGCGGTTAATATAGCGCCCGATGTCGTGGTTAGAAAGGGTGGGAGAGGGGAGGGAATCGCTATTTTTGGCTTTGATTTTCTCATGATAAGAAGCCACATATTTGGCTAGCTCTGCCCCATCTTCGCCTTTGGAGGCGTTAACGAGTTTCCCGATACGTTCGAAATTGAAGTTGGTATCTAGCCCTTCCATCATATCGATCGCATTTTGGTTTTCATCGGTCAAGACTTCCCCGATTAAATAGAAATCGGATTTCTTCGCCTTCATCGCGGCAGAGAATTCTTTCCACCAGGCGATGGTTTTCTTTTCCATCTCCTTGGAGGCATATTGGCCTTGGTTATAAATCCAATAGGCGGCATCCAAACGGAAGCCATCGACCCCTTGGTCAATCCAATAGGCCCCGATTTTCTTCATCTCGGTCCTCACCGCGGCGACGTCATAATTGAATTCGGGCATCGAGCCGCCGAAATACCATTGGTTAGAAGAGGTATACCAATCCTTATGGTCACGGGAATACCACGGGTGCTCGGTCGAAGAATGGTTCAAGACAAGGTCAAGGGAAACCTTAATGTCACGTTTATGGCATTCTTCCAATAATTTCTTTAAATCGTATTTCACCCCTCCTACGGTTGGGGTGTATTTGGAATTGACCGAATAATAATCTTTCACATCATAACTATGATATGAGGCGGCTTCGTGGATGGGGGAAAGCCAAATCCCCCCGATCCCTAGATTTCGGAGGTAGTCGAGTTTATCGACGATACCTTTAAAATCCCCCACTCCGTCATTGTTGCCATCGGCGAAAGAATAGACGAGGAGCTGATACCAAGTCCGATATCTAGCAGGAAGGGAACCTTCATCTTCTTTGACCTCACTAAGCGCGATTGAATTTTGCGAAAGGGAAGAAGAGGAGGAAGGGTTTTCTTGACTAGAAGAGGCGGAAGAAATAGAAGAAGATACCTCGCTAGAAGAAGACGGATTATCCGATCGACTAATCGCGGAAGAGGAGGAGGAAGTGATCCCGCAGGAAGTTAATAGCAAAGCGCTAACAAGAAGAACGGCTTTTTTCATTAGAAACAACCTCCGAAACGTTCTTGATAAAGTTTTATCGATTCTTCAATGACTTTTAAGGCATCTTGACGGCCCCTGACATCTTGGACCTCGGTCACCTTATCGTGTTCAAGTTCTTTATAGACGCGGAAGAAATGGGCGATTTCATCGGCCACGTGGGCAGGCAGATCCTTAATATCCTTATAGCCCGAATACACCGGGTCATGGGCGCAGACGGCGATGATTTTCTCATCCTTCTTGCCGTTATCTAACATATTCAAAACCCCAATCGGATAACACACGGTCAAGGAAAGGGGGACCATCGGCTCGGAGCAAAGGACTAAGACGTCAAGGGGATCGCCATCATCGGATAAGGTCTTGGGGATGAATCCGTAATTATGGGGATAATGGGTCGCCGTAAACAAAATACGGTCTAAGATCAGCGCCCCGGACTCCTTATCGAGTTCATATTTATTCTTACTCCCGCTGGAGATTTCCACGCAGGCGAGGAATTCCTCCGGATGGATACGTGAGGAATTGACGGAATGCCAGATATTCATAATTTTTACCTCTTAAGGTAAGTATACCCTGATGGCCGATGTTTTGGGGAGAAATACTCATTTTTCCCTTTGCAAAGATTCGCCCCATCATATAATAAAGTCCCAGAGGTAATTACCGATGGCACGCATCATTTATAATGTCGAAGACAAGCCCAAAGCACGTGAGCTTGTCGTTTTTTCATTCCAGCAGCTTCTCTCCATCATCGCCGCCACCATCGCCGTTCCGGTTTTAATCGGGGCAGGCGACCATATGTCGGCGGCTTTACTTGGGGCTGGGGTAGGGACATTGATCTATGTCTTATGCACCAAAGCCAAATCACCTGTCATCTTATCTTCCAGTTTTGCCTTTATCGGGGCTTTGACGATGGCTTTATCCGGATATGGCTATTTAGGGATTATCCTCGGCGGCATATTCGCCGGGCTGGTCTATGTCATCTTATCCTTGGTGATTCATTTCGCCGGCACCAAATGGATCGATAAAATCATGCCTCCCGTCGTCATCGGGCCAGTCGTCGCCTGCATTGGGCTCTCCCTTGCCGGCAGCGCCATCTCGAACCTGCTATCGGCAGATGGCTATATCAGTCCCGATGGCGTCCATCCTTATAACCTTCTGGCTTTATTATGCGGGCTTGTGACTTTCTTCCTCATCATGGCCTTTTCCTTGCAGGAAAGATGGAAGCATCTCCGCATGATTCCTTTCTTAATCGGGATGGGTGGCGGATATCTTCTTGCCGCCATCTTCTCTAGCATCGGCTATGGGCTAGATATCCCTTATTTGAAGATTATCGATTTTAATCCCATCATCGCCAGGTTCTCGCCCATAAGCATCACTTCTTTCTTTGATTATCCCCGTTTCGCCTTAATCGAAGGAATCAATGAAATCGTTAATAACAAAGTCGCCATTAATGGCTTAGGGGTAGCCGAAATCGCCCTTGCCTTCGTTCCCGTCGCCTTAGTGACTTTCGCCGAACATATCGCCGATCATAAAAACCTAGGTTCGATCATCGGACGTGATTTAGTCGGGGATAAGCCCGGCTTAGCCGCTACTTTACTTGGCGATGGTATAGGCTCGATTGGGGGCACGATATTCGGCATTTGCCCCAATACCACATATGGCGAATCCATCGGCACCACCGCCATTTCGGGAAACGCCAGCATCCGCACCATCATCTTCACCGCCCTAATGTGCATCGCCTTGTCTTTCCTTTCGCCACTTACTTCGGCATTACAAACCATCCCCACCTCCGTCTTAGGTGGGGCTTGCCTTGCCTTATATGGGTTTATCGCCGCCTCGGGATTAAAGATGCTAAAAGGGATCGACGTCTCGGAAGGAAAGAACCTCTTCACCGTCTCGATTATCTTTGTTATCGCCCTTGGTGGGGCGTCCTTGCAAATCCCTTACGCCTTTGGCTATGTCCCCGATAGCGACTTTAGGACCGTCACCCGTTTCATCTCGATCGGTTCGATTGCCTTCGGATTGATTCTAGGGATCTTAGTCTATTGGTTCGGGGGATTATTCGAAAAGAAAAAAGCTTAGGGCCTATTTCTTCTTTTCGCCACAATTTTCTTCGGGATGTTCCTTATTATAAGCCTCGATATCTTCGAGGTTTTTTAATAGCTGCGCCAAAACATCGGTAGGGAGTTCGTTTAAAGAAGACACCATCTCCTTCAAGGTATCGTTAGCCTCGGCGGTTTCGGTTTTCCTTTTCTTCTTTGCCATAAGGATATCCTCGTTATAGTTGATTGTTTTTAATATAGCCTATCTTCCGGATCAATTCCAAGGAGAGCTCATCGTTTAAAGCTTCGGCTTGCTCTAGCGGTATCTTCTCATCGGCATATAAATAGGCCGTGTTCTCCAAACGGAAGAAGAAGGTTTGATTGATTTCTTCCGGCTTTAAGGAAGCATCCCCGTTAATGTGAGCCAAACAAGCATGGATTCGAGGAATTAAAAGATCATTGCCTTCAAAAGATAAAGATGGGTCTTTCGAAGCATAGGCGATGGCAACGACTTTGATTAAAGGGCGTAATTTAACGGTGATATCCTCGTCTAAATCATTTAATACCTGCATTATCTGCTTTGCCGGCGTGGCATAGATCTTATCCCAGTCCCAATCTTCTTTTAATAAAGAAGTCAGGTAAATAGGCAAATCATCATAGTCTTGCAGATTCATGATGAATTCGATTTCTTTGTAATGGAGATGTCCATCCAAACAAGCGGTTTGCAGTAAGGATATCTGTAATGCCAAATCAAAGTCCTTAAGCATCTCATCTTTATCGACATGCTCAAAATGCTTGTTATAGAAAGATACCGCGTTAACGATAAAAGAAGCAAAGGCTTGATAGCCTTCGTAAGCATAATCGAAGATTTGTTCGTAAGTCGGTCTATTCATAAAGAAAAACCCTCAGCCGAGGGTTAGGCATTCCAAACGTAGTAATTCACCCCAGAGCCCCAATCGACGATGGCGATGTAATGGATCCCGGCAGAAATGGAAATGTTGCCTTCGTTTCCTCCGGCCGTCGCCCAATCACCAGTGTTATATCCATACCAAGTTCCGCCGGAAGATACGATTTTAAATTGTCCACCTTCGGGAATATTAACTTTGCAAAGATAACGGCCGTTAGATTTATCGGGTGAAGAAACAACCTTTTCAAACCCATATGCGGGGTTGGATGTATTCCACGAATTAAAGCTTGCGGCAAGATAATAATCGAAGGAACCAGAGAATGATTTAGTAGTATCTCCTAATGCAGTCCAAACCCCAGAGGCGTTATTACTCATCTGATACAGCGGGGTGGCAACGTTATAGTCAAGGTTGCCCGTTTGAATATGGTTTTCGTCATCACCGACAGAGTAAGGATAAGTCTCCCCGTTAACCGCGTTATAATCAAACATCAATTTGTTATAAGCGGCATCGATGAATGTTTTATAGACCCCTTTATCGGAATCGAGTTCCATCTTTAAACCGGGGTAGGTAGTGCCGCTTGTCTCGTTCCAAGCATGGCAATAATAAGCGTCCCAAAGGCGGTTCTCATTTAATTGCTTGAGATAGACGGCCTTGTCAACTTGGGTAGCGGTGAGCGATGAAGCTCCATCGAATGTGAAAGTCGAATAATGCCCTTCGACGGGGACATTAAAGGTAGCAAGATCGTTTGTCCCATCGGTGACGGTGACTGAACCCACCTCAAGCAAGAGGGAAGGGGTATAGACATAGTCATTGCCAGATTGGGTTAAAGAATATTCTTGGGTTCCGACTTTCAAAGAATAAGAAGGGACAAGTTCGTCAATATGAATCACGGCTGATTTGGCTTCAGCTTTATCATCGATATCGTAAACGGCAAAAACCCCGCCCGTTAGCAAAGCAACGCCAAGTATGGCTGCACTTAACATGACGATGGGTTTATTGGGTCTCATAAGAGGATTGAGGTTTCGATAACCGCCCTTATTATAGGACCTTCTTAACTCAAGTTAAAGCGAATTTGGAAGCGCTTACTTATTTTCCTTTTTCGCCTGGTTTTCTGCGGGTGAATTCTCCACCGCTTCGCTTTGATTTGTCGGCTGCTCAAGTTCTTGGCTACTCGCGTTTTCCAAGGCTTTTTTCTTATTCTTATCTTGATTAGAGAAGTAAGTATATAAGATAAGGATTACAGCAAGACCAATCAACATTATCATTCCATATATAGAACGTAAAAACCTCACGATATTTCCTAGCCAAGGAGTGCTTCCAACTTTCTTCGCGATGAGCTGATCTTTGGTAAACCAACCATCTGGAGATTCGTGGTTTGCCATATCAGCGCGAATCTGATATTTGGTTATTCCTTTTTCGACTTTTTTTGCAACAACACGATGTGTAGTCAAAAGCTTGCTTGCCGGATTTATAAATAGCACAGTGTCATAGACATTTACCGGTGTGTTTGATTCTATTTTCACGGAATAAATTAAATCTCCTTTAGAAAATTGATCATTGTGGCCTTCTAAAAAGCTGACCACGGCCGGATCTTGATTCACACCAGACATTGAGTTTGATTCAACTGCATCGATGCGATAACCAAAAAGATAAATGGAGTTACCCGTAAATTTGATAACGATTTCATAACCAACGAAAAGAAAAATCAAACCTGTTAACACCGTCAAGATAATGTCCAAGGCTTTCTTCCCTTTTGTTTTTTTCATGTTCCAATTATCCCCCTTGTCAATTCTAATGTCTATTTTCAACGCAAAAGCCCCGCGGTTAGGCGGGGCTAAACAATCACTATTTTTTGAGATTATTTAACAGAAGCAACGTAGAAGTAGCCGCCATTGGAAGCCCAATCGGAATTACTATTGCCTTCGGGAACAAAGTAAACACGATAATTCCCATCCTTATCCACATAGTAGTTGCCGTCTGCCCCATACCAATCTTTCAATTTAAGTTCAGCAACTTTAAATTGGTCGCCTTGTTTTAAAGCAAGGACACCAGATTGATATTGGACGTGCCCATCAACTTTCTCTTCCTCACCCATCGCAGAGAGGACAAATCCTTTGGAAATACCCCAATAACCAGGTTCAGTGCCAGTCATAGAGCCGACAACATAATAGGTTTTTTCGTAACCGTCGATCCAGTAGCTGAATCCATCGTTCCATTCTTTGAGATAGATGTTACCAGTGGCATCGTTGTAGAATTTGATTTCATCACCAACACCATAAGCATTTCCGCCATCGCCATCAGGACCGATTTCGGTAATGAGAGTTCCATCATAATAGAAGGTAATTCCTTGGCCTCCAACCATGGTGACGCCTTCGGCTTTATATTCAGCAACCTGGTTTTCGCCCAAATTTGCTTCTTCATTTTTAACTAAGGCAACGGGTTCGCCATCCCCAATTTTGTAGGAATAGCCTTGGATAAATTCTTCGCTTTCGCCCTTCCAGTCAACGGTAAGAGTAGTTGCTTTTTCGGAAACGGCTAAGATATCCGCATTGCTGATAGTCTCTGTGGTCCAACTCAACAAAACGTAAACATCAAAGGCCTTATCTTCACCTTCCATCTCAACTTCGTATGTAAAGCGATTATCGTTAACAGAGGATGGATTAATCTTGGCAGCTTTACCGGATTCGGTGACATAGGCTTCCAACCTTCCGCCAAATGTGGAGCCGAGAGTTAAATCAAGGTAGCCAGTAAAAGGATTTGTGCTAGAGATTGCTTTGCCTTCAAGGTCTTTGCCTGTGGCTTGAACTGTGACGGTGCCGAGTTTCTTGGCGGTGCCAACAGTAACATCAGTGACGTCTTCAATAGCAGATCCGTCTTTCCAATTTAAT
>CAJOML010000037.1 GCA_905235705.1 uncultured Bacilli bacterium
TAAAATAAAACCTCCTTTGCCTACAGGAGATTTAATTATAACTTATCAGACTAAAATCCCGATTTTGGCTAAAACAGGAATTTACTTTGAGAATTCACAGAAACGACGTTGTTGGCTTACTGCCTATTGAAAATGGATAACCAAGGGCATAAAATACTATCCGATAGGACTTATCGAATGGAAGTAAAGACCTGGCCAAGCTTCGCTGTTGTCGTCGATCCAAAAGAAATAGATCGGCTTTTTGGGAAAGATTCCCCCTATAACCTATCAAGTCAATATGCGAGTCTTCATATTAGCGAAGATGGTAGCTATGACATTAGCGCCAGGATTGGCGAAGAACTGAGAAAAGGAGGTCCGAGAAAAGATAACTTTGTTAAGGTGGCGGGAAGTATTAATTCCATCTTCGTCGCCAAAATTCGAATAGGGGATAGCGAAAGAGGCAAAAGCCATGGCTATCGGGCAATTACCCTTGTCGTACCCCCAATCACAAAGGCATTTCTGTTAGGCATAAAGAAACACGTCCGTTCGAGTTCCGATACGGTTATCTCCGACAAGGAGAAAAGCAAGCTTAAGAGAATTGTTGATATGCTAGAGAAAGATGCTAACTAGGAGAGGCATTGAAATTAAGCGATTTGAGCGCTGCCCCGGCGCTGACCTATGATTACCGGGTTTGTGAACCGCTAAGTGCGGAAGAGATTAAGAGACTCCGTCAGTCGTTTGGATTGTCTCAGTATTTGTTTGCTCGTCTGCTTCATGTTTCCAAGAAGACCGTTGAGAAATGGGAACAAGGATCCAACCCCGTCAAAGGCGGTGACGCAGTTTTGTTGTCCCTTTTGATGGAAGACAGGGCCCTGGCGAAAAAGCTCTTGGTCATCCGCGCCCATAACATGGTCGTTCCCACAAAAATGGCGTTTTTTGCTGAACCCGAAGAGAAACAAGCCGGCGATTATCCACAAGATTTCGATAGCCGGTATTTGGACCAGTCAATCGAGGTCTTTCAAAAGAGGGCTGCAACTTCCAAAACCTCGATTTTTGATTCCTTTTTACCGGTGAAGGAGTATAAAACAAATGGATACCGCGCCTAAGTGGAGATTTTTGGGCTATCACTTAATTGAAGCCTCTTTGGCTTGCCCAGACGATCGCGATCTCGCTTCCTTCAGTCTCAAATCCGATCGCTACGAGCAACATGACCACAGTTTCTCGTTTGATTTGACGCTGTCATTCAAAGGCAAGAAGACCGCTGGTTCGTTCTCATACAATTGCGTCTATAGCGTTAACGAAGAGATCGTCGTTGATCCCGATTCCGATCAATTCCAAATGATGATTTCCAATATGTCCGCCATCGTTCTTCCCTATATTCGCCAGACTGTCATGGGGCTAACAAACGATAGCTACATTCCGATTTTCCTTCCTACCGTGGATGTTAGGTTTCTTGATCCAGTGGGCGGGAGCGGATTCACAAGAAGGCGGAAGAACCAAAAAGGGAAAACAAACGAAAAATAAGTTTTGCAAAACCAGCGATTTATGATTGGGGCTTGTAAACGGGTTTTCCTTTCTTTTCGCTTGGTCGGCCATCTATTGAGGAACCTATTCGCGTTTTACGACGGAAGGCGAAGTTCGAGTACTGGGTCGCCCCGCCCGACTTGAAGGACGAGGAGATGCCGGTCGTCGACGCGAGAACCTTTAGGAAAAGGTACGCAAAAAGGACATTAATGAGTCGCTGAGGCTAGAGCACCGAAAGAAGAAAAAGGTTTCTCAACAGTTTACCTGTTAAGGCTAATAAGGCCAAAGCGCAAACTAAAAGGGGCTGAGTCACCTCATAGGTTTCTTAACAGCCCCTTTTCTTTGTTGATGATGAACAATTAAGAAACTAAGATAGTTGTAAAACCTGCCGTCACGTTAGCGTCGTCTGCGCTGATATTAGAACCATGGGCGGCGATCGCAACATAACCCACGATCGTTTCTTGTCCGTTCCACTCGGCAGGCAGGGAAACGTTGATAGCAACAGGAGCTAATGTATCTTTGGACTCATCATATGGTGTAGCCGAAAGAGCGCTTTGAGTTGCTCCGTCTGCGCACCAGTAATAGGTTCTGGAGGTTGCGGTAAACGTCATTTCCTTCTCATAGAGTTCAAAACCAGCTTGTAAGTTGGAGTCGCCTTGATATGTGGCGTCCGCAGTTGCCGTTACTTTTGCGACGATAAAATCGGCGGATACCGTTATCGCCATAAGCATCCGCTTTTGTTCCGGCATCCTTTAAGGCATCGGTATTGTTCCAAATGAGGGATCCGTTCGGCCTCATATATGCGTGCTGGAAAGCCCCGGTTCCTTCAACGGCGTCATATCCATCGGCTGTATAAAGGGTTAATACGTTATTATTTAGTTTCCCGTATTCCGATAGTTTCAGAACGGCTGAATTCTCAACTCTTTCCATCGCAAAGGTGATGGTCACACTAGAAGCGGTTTCTTGCAACGTCGGAAGGGCGACGTCACTAGTTACTTTAGCTCCATAATCTGCCGACGGAGTAGTAGAAACGGTTGCTTGGAACCAGGCGAATGTGGAAATACATAAAATTTAAAATAATATTTTTAGCGACTTGTGACATGTAGCTATTACTCGTTCAAACTTGAATTTTATCGTTCAAATTACATAAAAAATCGTTCAAACTTGAATTTTATCGTTCAAAATTATATTATTAAACTGTCGAAGGAGTTTGATATGGAAAAAGAAGAACTAACTCAATTGATTACATCTATTTCTAACCGCAAATATGAATCTCAAATAGAAGAATGTAAAGCTGCCAGAAAGGGTTGCCCTAAACATTTATATGATACCTTATCATCGTTTTCCAATCAGGATCAAGGCGGTGTCATCATATTTGGAATTGATGAAAAAAACAATTATGAACTATGCGGTGTTTATAACGTTTCAGACCTTCAGTTACAACTACAAAATCAATGTGAGAACATGCTTCCTGCCGTTAGAGCGTTTTTTACTCCTGTTTCAATTGATAGCAAAGACTTTTTGGCGATGGAAATACCTGGGATAAATCCATTAAAAAGACCATGCTTTTATAGGCCAAAAGGCAAATATGGCGGTTCATATGTTAGAGTTGGTGATGCAGATATAGTGATGAATGAATTTGAAATCTATCAATATGAATCATATAAAAAAAGAATCAAGGATGATATTAGAACGATTGAAGATAGTGATATCAAGCTATTTGATGTAGAAAAACATGATAAGTATTTGAAACTGGTGAAAGAAAAAAGACAAAATTTATCTAAAAACGTCAGCGACGAAGAGATTGATGTATTGATGGGCTTACGTGTGAATAATAAGCCTACATTAGCGGCAACAATAACATTTTCTAAATACCCTCAAACATATTTTCCACAATATTGTATTAATGCCGTTAGGATAAACGGCACCACAATGACCGATTTAGGGATTGATGGAGAAAGATTTGTGGATAGTGAAAAAATAACCGGCCCTATTGATGATATGGCAGAAGAACTAGTCAAATTTGTCCAGAGAAATATGAACAAAAAAACAATAATTAGTAATTCCGGACAAAGAAACGATAAACCAGAATATCCAATCATCGCAATAAGAGAAGCAATTATAAACGCGTTAATACACAGGGATTATTCCATTCTTTCTGAAGGTATGCCAATAAGAGTTGAAATGTATAACGATAGAATAGAAATCACTAATCCAGGTCAAATATATGGTGGAGGAAGAGTGGAACTTCTTGGCCACGATCGTTTTGACACAAGAAATCCAGTGTTGGCGGACATTCTTGAAATTTTAGAGATAACAGAGAACAGATATTCAGGAATACCCACGATTAGAAAAGAGATGCGTGAAAATAATCTCCCTCAACCAATATTTATATCCCAAAGAGGTGAATTTAAAGTTGTTTTAAGAAACTCTTTTATCGATGATGAAGAAAATGTAAACAAATCAATTATTGATTATTGTTCTATTCCTAGAAGTAGAGAAGAGATTGTTAAGTTTGTTGGCAAAAGCAAAAACCACGTAATCAGTAAATACATCTCACCATTAGTCGCCTCGGGTCAATTAAAACTCAGTATCCCAGATAAACCACAAAGCCCTTATCAAAAATACTTCTCATAGCATACATTGCTGAACAGATAATTACATTAAGGCCCTGCATTATATCTCAACACTCGTTTAGTTAATCGCAGTTGGAATGTTGAGCTCGTTTAGTAAAGAAGATATTAGCCAGTGAAACCAAAAATTTAAAAGCAGATATAAAAGAAAGAAATAAAGGAGAAAAAGGCAATTAAAAAATAAACTCCTAGGTGCACGTAAGGGATGGCGAACTCACTCGCCATCGCGATTTTTGCCTTTTTTCCAGTCCCGATAACGCAGCATCGTGCGCTTTTTGGCAGCCAACTTGATGAATTCCTGGGCCTTTTGGAATGCGTCGCCGGGCGTGTTCGACCAGAAGCAGAACAGGTTCAGTGTTATCCGTCATGATAATTTGTAACCGAAACTTCAAAATTAAAATGCCTGAGCATATGCCGAGAAAAAGCTTGGCGGGCGAGCGTCCCTCGATACGATCTTACCCAAACAATCTCCACTGAATCGAGACTTTGGTGTCTTCGGGTTCGAAGGGACGGAGGCTCGGACGCCAAGTTGGAATTGGAATAGCGGGGCATTTTAATCTGACGTTTGACCGACAAAAAACAGTGACGGACAACAGGCGGAGGAGGAACTCGACCCATTCCGAGAACGGTATCTTTCTGGAGTCGAATATCGTCCCGGCGGGGGGTTGAACTTCCTCCCGCACGTCTTGCATTCGCGTATCAGAAGGCCGGTTTTCTTCGCGAAGCCGTCCCTCCTGAGTCCCGTCGACCCGCAGTAGGGGCACGATTCCGCGGGGAGGGAATTGATGAAGGCGACCTCCTCGGGCGAAGCCCTCCTATGCTTCGCGTCGTACCATTCGGACAGGGTCGCGACCATCATCGCCGACGATGGCCCCCCACCCGAAAACATAGCCCTGAGGGCTTTGAGCTGCTTTTCGTTCATGTTTGGCGGTTCCGCCGCTCGGGGAGCGTTTTCCCGGAACCGCCAAGTCCCAAAAAGGCCAACGCTCCCCGAAGGGCTTTTGTGAAAACAAAGGCTGCCTCCTTTCAGGACAGCAGCCATATTATACCAGCCTTGGTGGGAAGGGGTCTCTTCATCCCTTACGTGCACCTAGGAGTTTTTGTTTTTTATGGGGGTGCTTTTTCCTTGCCTTAAGGGAGCGCAAGTATAAAATACTTCTCCGTGAAGACGAAAGCGATTGCCCTCTCTATCATTTCCAAGCTGAACTATTTCCGCTTGGTGTATCGCAGCCTGCTACTTATCGGCATGCTCGTTTATTATATCTATACCCGTCTGAATGGTTTGGTCTTTTTCGATTACACCAAACCGCTGACTTATGCGGTGCTAGGGTTTGTCACCCTTTCTTTTATCGTCGAGATGATCGGAAGGACGATCCCGGCCAAAACCTCTTCGATGGGCTCGCAAAAGCAATTCGCGCGCAATTATCGCCCTAGCGGCGAAAGCGAGCCCGAACTTCAATCTTGGAAGAGGACATTGGCCGTTTTCGCCAGTTGGGTTACGCTAAATGCGATATTCGCGACCTTGTATTTCGTTCATGTCTTTGACCAAGGGATCATGGCGCTGGTTTCTTTGTTTTATTCGGTCTGCGACATGATATGCATCCTTTTCTTCTGCCCTTTCCAAACCTGGATGATGCGTAACCGTTGCTGCGGGACATGCCGTATCTATAACTGGGATTTCGCGATGATGTTCACCCCTTTGATCTTTATCATCGTTAGCCATGACGGGCAGGGGTGGGTCGTCAATTATTTCGCCCTTGCCCTGGTGGCGACTTCTTGGGTTTTGCTACTCATATGGGAGATTACATATCGCCGTCATCCCGAGCGTTTCTCGGATAAGACGAATCTTTCCTTAAGGTGCGATAGTTGCAAAGAGAAGCTTTGCTCCCATAAGAAGCAATTGCAAAAGTATTTGGTCAAGTATTACCGCTTGTTAAAGAGCCGCCTGAAAAGGAATGAGGATAAAGGCGAATAAGGGCTTTTCATGTCCATGCGTACGCTATTTGGTCATGCTTTTTTAGGAAATCGATAAAGAAATTTGGGCTCTGCTAGACATATCTACTGATGGGCACCATCTGTGAAGATCCCGCAATGCCATTCGCCGCACGTTTGACATAAGCCGACGGGCACGGCTTTTCTCAGTGCCTCCCGGCAGAGGATGACGGATTTCTCCCTCGGGACCGCGGACAGCTCTGCCTCCGGCCTGTCGAGGCACTCCTTCGCATACGAAAGTTTTTTTCGCCCCCCTAGGTCAACGGGAGGGTTGAGGGTTTACGTAATCTTTTGGACAATCCCAAACTATTTGACGCAGAACAACATGTAATAAGGAAGATATGTCAAATTATCGCCGTGCTTCAAATTCAAGATATCGACAATGTATTTTTCACCGGTTTTCTTCTTGAATTTTTCTCTGAATCGCTCCAGCGACACTTTGTTCGAAACGTTCCTCGATTTGACTTCAAACGGTATGGTTTTGCCCCCCTTATAGATGAGGAAATCGATTTCATATTTCTTTGATAAGCCGTCGTCATCTTCTTCCCAGGAATAGTAATAGGGCTCAAAGCCATTCGAGACAAGAATCTGCGCCGATACGTTTTCGAAAAGCATTCCCAAATTCGTTTTTAATTTGTCGAATACGAGGCGCTGATAAATATCTTGCGCGTCATCCATGGTATTTGGATAAACCAATGAAGTGAATAATCCGACGTCATTAAAGTACAATTTGAACGATCCTTCGTCTTTCGTCAAAGCATATCCCCCGCTAGGATCGGTGCATTTGTAAACCGCTATCGCCATCTTTGATTCAAGCAGCTTTTCCATCGTGTTTTTAAACAGGACCGAATCCGCTCTTTCATCGGTTGAAGAAACGATGAATCTCGTGGAATGCTTCGATAGCATCGACGGCATTTGTTTCCAGACTAAATACGTAATGGTTTTAAACCGATTATCGATCTTCCTTAGGTCTTCTTCGTAAAGTTTGATGATCTTTTTCTTTTCTTTATCAACAGCATAGAAATCATGTGTCGATAAATAGGTATCGACGACTTTGGGCATTCCGCCTACGGCAAGGTAGGTTCTGAAATTCCTCATCAGAAGATTATGCGTTTTGCCATCATATGCCGATTGGCTTGAAAAATGCGCCTTAATCGATTCGGATTCGAATTCATAGCCCAAAGCCCATAAGAATTCTTCATAATCCATGGGGTGCATTTGAAGCGTTTCTTCTTCCGAAGGTATTAGGATATCGGCCGTGTTTTCCTTAATCGAGACCAAAGAGCCGGTTTCCAAATAATAATACCGTTTATCCTCGACAAGGCTTTTGATCGCTTGCCTGGCTTTTGGGCAGAACTGGATTTCATCCAAGATAATCAAGCTTCCTCTTGGCAAAGGGCTCATGCCTAGGGATAAAAACAATTTTTCGAAGAATCTATCCATGTCGCTTACATCGATAAAAGCCTTCTTCACATCGTCTGATACCTTCGAAAAATCGATGGTTTTAAATGAAGGGAAGAGATTTTTTCCAAACTCTTCCGCGATGCTTGTCTTGCCAATTCGTCTAGCGCCTTCTATAAGAAGAGCCGATTCGCCCTTGGATTCTTCTTTCCATTTTAATAGTTGATTATAGATTTTCCTTTTGAACATGTTTTCTAGTCCTTAATGAAATAATATCGATAATCACGGATAAATCAAAGGGTTATTTGCAAAAAGTTAGAAGTCGGAAAGGCCTAAATTTGCAAAAAGTTAGGTATTGTGAATGGCCAAATTTGCAAAAAAGTTAGATGTCGGTAGCAACACAATTCTTGATGCCGTTCCCCTCTGTCCCGTTTCTCGACATGGCGCATCCGCATCCGGGACAGAGGGGCCGCCCGTTCTCGCGGAGGATCATCGCGTCGGAGCGTTCGGGGTCGGAAAGCGTCAGCAGCTGCGAAAGGACGTCGAGCTCGTCCTCGTGCATCGAATCGACGATCGCGCCTATCTCTTTGGCTTTCATTGAAAGAAAGCCTTTGGTCGGCCAGCCTTCGCAGACTCAATCGCCAAACCAAACCCAGGGTTGGCTGAACAAAGGCATCCTCCATTCGGCCGGAGTCTGCTTGGGCGTGTTGGTTTGGCGGGATTATTTTGCCCCGACAAGAGACGGTACATTAGTAAACATGTCTAACAGAGCCAATCATTTTAAAAGGATGGGAAAACCATCTAACGATAAGCAAATCCTAAAAGAACTCAAACGTTATATTCCCGCTTAGGAGAAAAATTTGGATGTTTTTTCGCTTGTCAACAAACACATTGATAAAGCTATCGCAAATAGTCTTTTCCAATTATCCCTTGGGCAAGACAATCCGAAAACGGAAGTGGTGCGAATGTTTGAGGAAAACATCATTAAGCCAAAGTAAAGGAAACTTCATATTCCGATCGAAATGGCGAAAAAAAGATTATCCCCGATAAACAAGCATAATGTGGTAAGGCGACTTGGGTTTCATTCGTTAATGGGGAAAGTCGAAATCGCTGATTCAGTATTTGTGAATGCTTCCCGTGATTTTCCAGCGGGCGTCAATAAAGGGAAACTATGACTTCTTGCGTTTTTGCCGACTTTATTGACTCTAGATTCTTTAAGGAAATCTCCGAATGAAAAGCCCATAATGTATCAGCGATTTCTCCATAAAAGATAAAAAAGAAATTCTCGTGTGCATCTCTATGATTGTCCACACTGAAATGGCCGCTTTGTTTCGTGCCCTTAGATTTCACTTTAATTTGTATCTCGACAAATGTCCCGTCCTCTTTCTTAACGGCACAATCGGCACTGTGATCATCGATGACGGGGGTACGAACATCCGACCCCTTCATTGACATTTCCCCAATGATGAAAGATTCAATTCTTTTCCCGAAACTAGCCGTGTCTCTAAATTGCATAAGAACCTTTCTTTTTTTATTGCCGTTGTATCGTTTGGCTAACCATAGAGTCCATAATTGCCGACGCTCTACCAAAACCACTTGCGCCGAAATCTATTCCCCTCTTTCCGTTCGACTGACGAATTGTTTAGTCTTTAGCGTGAATGCGTCGTGCTTGATTGAATCCCGCCTTTTTTCTTTTCGCCTGGTGAAACTTATTATGAAAACAAATTAAATTGCGGGATTGCAATTCTCTTCCTATCAGTGGTTTTAAATACAATTGATAGGCTCCTTATGTATTGCTTTTCGATTGACGTTACGGAAGCTTTTTGTCTTTTGCTGCATAACTACTATACCCACGTTTTGGCTCTCTTGATAAAGTTTACGGAAAGGTTTACCATCTATACTGATGAGGTTTACGGAAAGGTTTATTAAATTATATGAATCACACTTTCGATGAGATATTAGACTACCAAATCAACAAGCGTTATCTGACGGCACGGGAATTGGAGTATGGGAATGACCCATATTTTGGTCTATCCCCATATGATTACGAAACCTACCTTGCCTATTTGGAGGAGAACGCTTTAGATAAGCAACCCTTCAATGTTTTTCCTCTACGAGTCTTTAACTCGGGGCATATCCATTTATGCGCCTGTTTCGAAGTGAAGAGCCTTTATCGCGAGATGTTCCACTTAATTCGCGAGGACCTGATCGATAACAATGGATCATTATTATCCGAGAGGGATTTCTTTGACTTCGATCGCTCCCGAATCTTTTCCGAAATCGAGGGAAGCCTAAACGTCGAAAACGTTCCGACCACCAGAAGGAAAGTGAAGGATCTCCTCGAAAAAGGAATCGCGCCCGAAAATAAAAACGACACCATCATCCGAAACATGGGCAAGGGAATCGACTTTGTCAAAACCAGACCGGCATTCAATAAAGAAAACCTCCGCAAACTATACGATTTGCTGACCGATGGCTGCCTTGAAGAGGATGAAAAGCTTAGACCGGGCAACTATTACCGCTACGACGAGGTCAAGGTCGATGGCTATAGAGGATGCCCAAGTGGGCAAATCGATTCTTGTATGGATTCTTTGTTTGGATACGTGAATGGCCTGCTATCCCAGGCAGACGATTCGTTTAGCCTTATCCTTCCCCATATTTGTCACTATTACATAATCTATATCCACCCGTATTTCGACTACAATGGACGGACTGCGAGAATGGTTTCGTTTTGGATTTATCTACTCATAAGCCATGATCTTTTCCCACCATTGATTTCTGAAATGATCAACCAAACCAAATCGAAATATTATAAATCCATTCGTGATAGCCGTGACGCTCGCAATGACTTAACTTATTTTGTGATATATCTCCTAAAAGGAACGATTTCCTATTACCTCAATTACAAGAACCTAGAAAGCATTGTCCAACAGGCCAAGAATAAAGGGATAGAGCTAACGGAAACCGAATTGCATTATATGAAATGTATCCTCGTTTCCTCCAAAGGGGCGTTTAATCATCAAGACTTCCTTAAGTTTTGCCACATCGATATTTCCAAGCAGGGTGCTTTGAAAATCCTAAATAAACTAGTAGAGGCTGGAGGGCTAACGGAAATCGATTCCAAATCAAAAACAAAGTTGTTTTCCATAAACCAAGAGGCAATCCAATATAAAGTATTCTAATATCTCTGCCAATCAGTCATATCCATAGGATATTCTTTGCCACATACCGTAATAAGGAATTTCAGAAGAATCAACGCCTCATTCCATATTTGCTGAAATGATGAGGCTATATACTTTATGACCATGGTGATTTTCCCTGGAGATTGGGGCGTCAATAGTTCCCACTTTTTGTGCGCGGTAGCATCAACGGTAAACACAAGCGAAAGGAAGGGGGCGACACCTGAGGAGCGGCCATTTCATGTCGGCACGCAAGATGGGGTTCATCCTGGACTCGGCGTTTTGGTGATGGACATAAATAACCGGAAAATTCCATAAGATTTCTAAAAATGGATATTAATATGATAGATTATGTCCAACAGGAGAT
>CAJOML010000038.1 GCA_905235705.1 uncultured Bacilli bacterium
CTTCGCCCTTGTCCGCTTCCGCTCGGCGCCTGGATCAAGTGATGAAATCGCCGCTATCTTAATCACGATGGCCGGTGGCATCGCCTTCGGGATGGGCTATCTTGCCTATGGGGTCATCATCATGGTTGGCATTGGCCTCCTTTACCTTGGACTTACCGCCCTTCCCATCTTCACCCATAAGGGAATCGCGCAAGAAAAACTTCTACGCGTCACCATCCCCGAATCCCTGGATTATGCCGAAGTCTTCGATGAAACCTTCGCCCATTATCTTAAGGAATCCGAACTCGTCGGAACTAAGCTGGTCAATATGGGATCGATGTTCCGCCTCTCTTACCGCATCAGGATGAAAAACGTGAAAGAGGAAAAGGAATTCATCGATGAACTTCGCACCAAAAACGCGAACCTCGAAATTGCCTTAACCCCCTACGTCAGCGAACCTAATTCCTTATAAAGGAAAACCTAGGAACCTTGCAATTCCTAGGTTTTTTTCTCGATTTTAGGCGGGTTTTGCCTATATATCTGATAATTTTTTATAATGCAGGATTAAGGCAAGGATGCCAAATAAGGCAACCCCTAAGCCGATCCCCATCGCCACATATTGGACTAAGCCTAAACCGTTTAATCCAAACAAGGCTCCGCCTGCAACGGCAAGGAAAGAGCCATAGACGAAATAGCGGTCTTCCTTATCTCCGTCTAATGCTTTCGTGAAAAGGCAACGGAACAAGAAATATAAGCTAAAGCCATAGAAGATGGCGACGATGAGGAACATCCCGGCGACAAGCCAAGTACGAAGGGTATCTAGATTCCCAAAGAATTCAAAGAGGCTTCCATAATGGGCGGTAGAAGTTTCCCCCTCGGTGATGACGATGTTATAAGCAGGAAGGAAAGGAAGGCCAATCCCTAAAGCAAGGACAAGAACCATCCCAAGGCAGACGCCTTTTTTCAGTGAGAATTGCATTAATAATGTTCCTCCTGACGTTTATGGTTGACCTTTAATTTACTAAGATAGGCTTGTCCTACTTCCTCAACCGAATAATCAAATAAGGGGATAAGGTTCAAATAGGAACCGAAAGTCTTCGCATATTGCTCGACGGTGTAATTCTCTTTTAAGTCCAAGGCGTTTTTATAAACGATCAATAAAGCTTCGGTGAGGTCTTTGACCTCGACTTTGAAATAATGTTTATAGTGATCAACCCCTAAGGGGATGCCTAAGGAAAGAAGGAAATGGAGACCATCGGCATATTCATCGAGAATCCTTTCCTTGGGGGAAGGACCCTTGGTCGACCAATATTTAAAGCATCTTGTCTCGTTGGCGAATTCGCCAAGTTCGACGAGCAAAGAAAGCAATCGACGCGAGAATGTCGACTCATAATCGACGTGATGGGTGGCGGCAATCTCGGCGTCGAGATCTGCTTGCAAAGGAAAAAGGACGCTTAAATCGATGAAATCCTCAGTCATTTATTTGACCTTGAGTTTGCGAAGATGCCACACGTCGCGGTTATATTCTTCGATGGTGCGGTCGGAGGTGAAATAGCCAGATCCGCCGATATTCATAATCGAAGCATGGGCATAAGCCTTTTTGTCCTTATAAAGTTGTTCGATTTGTTCGCAGGCCTTGTTATAGGCGGCGAAATCGGCAAGGACGAAGAATTGGTCATTACGGTTCATGATCTCGTCGAAAATCATACGGAAACGGTTGGAATCACCATTCGTCCAGGGACCGGTGAAGAGGGAATCCATGATGTTTTTGACGCGCATATCGCCATTATAGATGTCCCAAGGCGAATAATCCCCGGCATCGACATGGCGTTGCACCTCATCGGCGGTAAGACCGAAGATGACTTCGTTTTCCCTTCCGGCGAGGTCGGCGATTTCGATGTTGGCCCCATCAAGGGTGCCTAAGGTAATCGCCCCGTTCATCATGAGCTTCATATTCGAAGTGCCGGAAGCTTCTTTGCCGGCGGTGGAAATCTGCTCGGAGACATCAGCCGCGGGAATGATGCGTTCGGCTAGGCTTACGCCATAATTTTCAACGAAGACGATGCGGATGAAACGATTCACATCGGGATCGTTATTGACGACTTTGGCCACGGCGAGGATTAGTTCGATGATCTTTTTGGCATAGGTATAGCTTGGGGCCGCTTTCGCGCCAAAGATATAAGTATGCGGTTCCATCGTAAAGCCGGGTTCTTCCTTAATCTTCTGATAGAGGTGAATGATATGGAAGATATTAAGCAACTGCCTCTTATATGCATGCAGCCTCTTGATTTGGACATCGATGATGGAATTAGGATCGATTTCAATGCCGTAATTGGCATAGACGTAATTCGCGAAATCCTTCTTATTCGCGTTTTTGGCATCTAAAACGGCCTTTTGGACTTTGGGGTCATCGGCGAAAGCCTTGAATTTGCCGATTTCATGCTCGAAATCCTCTTTCCATTTTTCGCCGATGCAATCGGAGATGACTTTGGATAAACGCGGGTTGGAATACATGAGCCAACGACGATGGGTGACGCCATTGGTCTTGTTGTTGAATTTCTCGGGCATCATCTCATAGAAATCACGGAAGGTGTAATTCTTAAGGATTTCGGTATGGATTTTGGCGACGCCATTGACGGAGAAGACGGTGGCGATAGCCATATTGGTCATATGGATTTGTCCGTCTTTGATGATTTGCATCGAATAACGCTTCTCGGGGGAGACGCCTTTTTCATTCAGCCAAATGTTGAAACGCCTGTTGATTTCTTCAATGATCATGAAGACCCGCGGGACGAGTTGCTGGACATATTGGACGGGCCATTTTTCGAGGGCTTCGGGCATGACGGTATGGTTTGTATAGGCAAACATCTTCGTCACGATGTTCCAGGCCTCGGCCCAGCCATAGCCATATTCGTCCATTAATAGACGCATCGCTTCGGGAATCGCCAAAATGGGGTGCGTATCATTGAGCTGGAAGACATATTTTTCGGCGAGGTTATCAAGGGTGCCGAAACGTCTCTTGAAAGAACGCATGACCGATTGCAGACCGGCCGAGACGAGGAAATATTGCTGACGGAGGCGGAGCATTCTGCCGTGCTCTGTCGAATCATCGGGATATAAGCCGTGGCAAAGTTCCCTGAGGGTTTGCAAATAAGATTCGAAGGATTGGTCCTTCGGGAGGTTGCTTTCGCTAGGTTCGGCAGACCATAAACGGAGGCTATTGGCGACGCCATTATGATAGCCAGGGATGGAGACGTCATATGGGACGGCGCGGACGCAGGTCGCGTTGACGGTGCGCAAGCCATATTCGCCATTGGGTTTTAAATAGGTTTCGGCTTGGCCATAGAATTTGACTTCGACGGCATGTTTGGGCTTCCTGACTTCGAAGACAAAGCCATTACGGAGCCATTGGTCGGGTAATTCAACCTGTTGGCCTTTGACGAATTTCTGGCGGAAGAAGCCATATTCATAACGAATCGTATTGCCGTGTCCTGGATAACCTAGGGAAGCGATGGAATCAAGGAAGCAGGCGGCAAGACGTCCTAAGCCGCCATTGCCTAGCCCGGCATCGGCTTCGAGGTCTTCGAGTTCGCCGATATCGATGCCAAGTTCTTCTAATCCTTCCTTAGCGACATCATAAATGCCGAGGTTTTGCATGTTGGAGGTTAATAATCTCCCCATCAGGAATTCCATCGAGAAATAGATTAACTGAGGCTCGTTTTTCTCGAGGATGGATTCGCGCGAAGCACGCCAATCCTTGCCCGCGTAGTCGCGGACCATTTCACCGAGGATATCGTATCTTTCGGTGATATGACTATCAGCCACGTTACGACCGTATTTTTCGATCAAGCGGCTTTCGAATGTTTGTTGGAAATCTTTTTTATTATCGAACATAGTTGCTCCTTAGGCAGCTTTTTTACGAGTCGCTTTTTTCTTGGGGGCGGGTTCCTCTTCAACCTGAGGTTCGGGTGCTTTCTCGATGCGACGCTTCAAGATGCAAGCGCAGAAGCCACCGAGTTTGACGGTCATCTTCATCGGACGGTTTTCCGGTCCGGGGACGTTTTCGACGACGCAAGGAAGGCCATTATATTGGTTCCATCCGCCATAGACGTCTTTATCAGAATTGAAGATTTCGTCATAGATACCTTCGTGGTAGACGCCGATATCGTAATGCTCATACCAATTGGGGGTCATGTTGTAGATAAAGATAAGGTCGCTATCCCCGACTTCGCGTTCGAAGGCGAAGACGGATTGATCGGCATTATCGACCATAAGCCAACGGAAATGGGCGGGGTTATATTCCTCGACCTTCATTGCCGCTTCGGCGGCGTAGATGAGGTTAAGATCGCGGATCATGCGGCGAATCGAATCGTGCTTGGGGAAGGAGAGGAGGTTCCAAGGTAAGGAACGGTTCTCATTCCATTCATCGAAGGAGCCAAGCTCATTGCCCATGAAGTTAAGCTTCTTGCCGGGGTGACCGAATTGATAGGCATAGAGGTTACGGAGGAGGGAGAACTTCTGGTCATAATCGCCCCACATCTTGTTGATGATGGTCCCTTTGCCGTGGACGACTTCGTCGTGGGAAAGAGGAAGGAGGAAGTTCTCGCTGTAGAAATAAGCCATCGAGAAGGTGAGCTTATTGTGCTCGTATTTCTTATAGACGGGGTCTTTGGAATAATACTTGAGGGTATCGTTCATCCAGCCGAGGTCCCATTTATAATCGAAGCCAAGTCCGCCATATTCGACGGGGTGGGTGACTTTGGTGAAGTCGGTCGAGTCCTCGGCGATCATCATGGCCGAAGGATGGACGTAATGGAGTTTGCCGTTTAAACGACGGATGAATTCGGTCGCGCCGGTGTTCTCGCCATTGGCTTTGTTACCATCCCAATAGACGATATTGGAGACGGCATCGACGCGGATTCCATCGAAATGGAAATAGGTGAGGAAATAGTTCATCGCCGACATCAAGAAGGAACGAACCGGGTCTTTGCCTAAATCGAATTGGGCTGAGCCCCAAGGAGACAAAGTATGGGCTGGGTCGCTATATTCATATAGGCAAGTGCCATCGAATTCGCGGAGGGCGTATGGGTCGACGGCGAAGTGGACGGGGGCGAAGTCAAGGATGACCCCGAATCCGGCGCGGTGGAGGCGGTCGACGAAGCTCATTAATTGCTTCGGGTTGCCATAACGGGAATCGACGCTATAGAAGCCGGTTGCCTGGTATCCCCAAGACCCATCGAAGGGATATTGGGTAATGGGCATGATTTCAACATGGGTGAAGCCGGTTTCTTGGAGATAGGGGATCAAATAGTCGGCGACTTCTTCATAAGAGGGGAAGCGGTCTCCGATTTTGCCTTTCCAAGAGCCGAGGTGGATTTCATAAATCGACATCGGGGTGTCGAAATTACGCGTCCTTTGCTTCATCCAATCCCCATCCATCCAGGGGAAGCCCTCGATGTCGAATAAACGGGAGCAGGATTGGGGACGATATTCGCTATAGAAGGCGAAGGGGTCGGCTTTATCGACGTATTCGCCGCGAGCGTTTTTGAAGTGATATTTATAAGATTGGTAATCGTGGAGCCCGGGGATAAAAGTTTCCCAAACGCCGGAAGAATCGATCTTATTCATTTTGTTGGAGCGGACGTCCCAGCCATTGAATTCGCCGATGACGGATACATCGCTTGCCATCGGGGCGTAGAGACGGAACCAAACCCCATAGAGGTCTTTTTTGACCTTAACTTTCCGAGAGCGACCGCCTTTTGTCTTAGGTGGTACGATCTCCTCGGATTCGACTTCGATGGATCCGAAATGCGCCCCGAAATAACGGAAAGCGTCAATGGATTGGCCCATCAAATAATCAAACACTATGCCATATGCCATAATTGGTCTCCTTACATGGTTTGGCTAAATTATAGAGTCTTCTTTTATTAAAAGAAAGTAAGAAAGGGAAACTTGAAGGGGGCAACGATTGGATGCTTCCTCCTCCTACAATGATATTACGTTCATTATAAGGAGGATAAATCTATGAACGAACAAGCCGTTTCTCACACCCCTGGCATCTTTTTCGATGGCCGTTCGTGGCGAATCGATTTCGTCCGCACGGTGCATGGGAAAAGAATCCATATTTACCGCTCCGGATTCTCTACCGAAGCGGAGGCGAAAGCCAATATCCCCGATGCCTTAGCATCCCGATTAGGCGAAGCGAAAAAGACGATTGCATCGCCACTATTCGAGGACTTCCTTATTTTGTATAAGAGGTATCGGGCCAACCACGTCCGGCCTTCGACGGTGCTGCAAATCGACTCCATGACGAAATGCCACCTCAAGGACTTTTTCGGGCTTCCGATCGCTTCCACCTTCAACCTGCCTTTCGTCGAAAAATGGTATCAAGGACTCTTAGCCAATGAAAAGGCTTCATCGGTTTGGAAAAACAAAATCATTTCTTCCGTCAAAAGGATGTTCGAACAAGCCTGGAAATGGAAATATATCACCCCGGAAACCTGGACCGATTTGGCGAATGTCATGGAAACCATCCAAGAAAGCAAAAAGAAAAACGGGGAGAAGGAAATCTGGACAGCCCATCAGCTTCACCGCTTCCTCTCCGTCATCCCGGAAGGAAGCGATGACGAGGTGATGTTCCATCTATTTACGACCCTGGGGGCAAGAATCTCCGAATTCGTCGGGCTAACCTGGGATTGCTTCGACCGTAAAAAGGGGGTGATCGTAATCAAACAACAAATCCTTTATCTAAAAGAGGGACATTGGATTTTGACCGGCGAATTAAAGACAAGCGAATCTTACCGTAACTGCCGCCTGGACCCCTTGACATTAAGCCTATTAAACGCCTATTACCTAAGGCAAAACCCGCAAGACGAAGATGAATTCATCTTCCCTTCCCACCCTTTAAAGCGTCACCGCCCCACCGCCAAATCGACGGTAAGACGGAAAATGAGAGAGTATATCGCCAAGGCGAAAGTCCCCCTCATCACGCCCCATGGCGTACGCCATACCAAAGCGACGATGTTGATGTCGGTTTGCAAGAATATGGCGGAGGTCAAAGCCGCGGCCAGATACCTTGGCCATTCGGCGACGATGATGATCGATACCTATGGCCATGCCAAAGAGGATTCGACGACCGCCATTATTTCGCGTTTAGATAAACGTTAAATCTTCTTAATCAAGGTTTTTCCTATTATAATTAGGCCAAACAGGAGGAATACCCCCAATGGAATTAAAAGGATCCGAAACCGAAAAGAATTTGATGACTGCTTTTGCCGGCGAATCGCAAGCCCGTAACAAGTACACTTACTTTGCCTCAAAGGCAAAAAAGGAAGGCTATGAACAAATTGCCGCCATTTTCACCGAAACCGCCGACAACGAGAAAGAACACGCCAAGATTTGGTTCAAATACCTAAATGGTGGCGAGGTTCCTTCCACCCCCGAAAACCTTCTTGCCGCGGCCGAAGGTGAAAATTACGAATGGACCGATATGTATGCCCATTTCGCCGAAGTCGCCGAAAAGGAAGGCTTCCGTGAAATCGCCGCCAAGTTCCGCATGGTCGGTGAAATCGAAAAACACCACGAGGAAAGATATCGTAAACTCCTCGAATCGGTGAAAAAGGAAGTCGTCTTCATCGCCGAAGACGTCGCCATCTGGAAATGCCGCAACTGCGGACATATCCACGTTGGCAAGATGGCCCCGAAGATCTGCCCGGTTTGCAACCATCCGCAATCCTACTTCGAACTCTCCGTCGCCAATTATTAATCCTCATCCAATCATCTTAAGGCCCTCGCTTGGGGCCTTTTTCTAACCTTAAAAGAATCAAAAATCCCCAATGAAGGGGATTAGATGGTGTTTCTATGGGGTTAAGCCTCGATATCGATTGAATTATCTTCCATTTGAAACCATTAACTTGGTTAATAAGTTTTTACCATTCCACATTACTATGATCCCGATGCTCTTAGTGCAGGTTCGTTAACCTCTTCGTCTTTCTAAGATAGACGAAGCCGGTTTCGCTGGGTTCTCTCTTGCCTTCGTGGGTCGCTCCTAATTCCATCAGATAGGGTTTTGGCATCAGCTAAAGGGCTTACCGCCAAGGATGAAATCCATCAGGTTGGCGTGGCTTATCCCGTTCCGACTTTAGATGAGGAAGTCGCGCGTCAGCACGAACTTGGGATAGTTGTCGGCAATCCTCTCCAGGGGCGCATACTCCCTGTCTTCGGTTTCCTTGTTGCCCAAGATTATATAAGCCACCTGGACATAGGAATAGTCCCGATTCCGCCTCGTAGTCAAGAAGGGTTCTCGCCAAGGCTTCGTAATCTTCCGCGGCCTCAATGGTCGGGAACGCGTTGGGGCTGCCCGGGAAGCGCCCAAAGGTGTATCGGTACCCATTGACGATGAAGTCAACGACATAATGGCCCGAGTGGTTTTGATATGCTGACATGGTATTTCGTCCTTTCTCGATTCAGCGAGGGGACCATACAGCGTTCTGAGATGGAAAACGAGAAAAAGACTTATGGAAGCGGAAGCGAGGCGCTTTTCCGTATTTTTGCGGGTCCTAATGGTCCATCAATATGACCGGAGATAGTTGCTCTTGAATGGATTTGCGCAACGTATTTCGGAGAGGACCCGTTATCGTTGGCCGGTTATTTAAACGCCTTGATCCTCAATAGGCCAAGATAAGTGTCTTTGAGCATCCTTCTTCCGCCAAAGAAGATATCCTCACTTGCACTAAGATTCGACTCTCTGGTCTTATAGTCGAGAAGGGACAAAGTCGCGAACAGATCGGCCACTTGCATGAACGGGTGTTCGCTTTGCGGGGAGCGGTCCACATTCCAAAGGCTTTGCTACGCCATTCAACCACAAATAATCGCCGAGTCTTTCGGGAGCCGAGTAGTCCAAAGTAGTCCAAGAATTTTCGATATAGTCGGGTTCTTGGCTTTGGCATAGTTTGTTTTGAATGAACGGATGTTTCTGAAGGGCGAACCACTAATCATTCCCAAAAAGATGGAGACGCAACCCCAACACCGGCAAAATCTTATTCAACGTCTCCAAATTGGGTGAAACGAGGCGAGCTTCGATGCGGCCTATCGTGGACTGGGGCAGCCCCGCTCGTTCGGCGAGCTCCGCCTGGCTGAGCCCTTTCTTTTTCCTGGCATCCACCAATTCCGCGACTAAGTCTCCACCGGCAAGACTATTCATCGGGCCCTCCCTTTTTGTGCTGTAGGTAGAAGAGTTCCTTTTGATGTTCGATCTCAGCCTTTAGCTGTTCTTCGCTGGGAAGCATGAGCTTGTATTTGGTAGCAAAGAGGTGTTCGTTTCCTTTAAGCAGGGAATACCTCGCAATGTTCTCATCCGTTTCAGAGCATAGCACGATACCCATCGTCGGGCCATCCGTCTTGTCCTTTTTCAATTCATCGAACATGCGGACATACATGTCCATCTGCCCGACGTCTTGATGCTCGATCCTTCCCGCCTTCAAATCAATGAGGACAAAGCACTTCAAAATATAGTTGTAGAAGACGAGGTCAATATAATAGTCTCTGGCCTCGGTGTGGATGTGGTACTGCCTCCCGACGAACGCATATCTTTTGCCTAGTTCCATGAGCATCTTCTGCAAATTCGATATAATCGCAGACTCCAGATCGCTTTCCAGATACGACACGTCCGGCGACATGCCGAGGAACTCAAGGATGACCGGATTCTTGACGTGCTCGAGCCGATCCATCTGGAACTCGGCGGTCTTTGCCTTCATTTCCTCCTCCACCGGTTCTTTGATTTGGGACGCGATGATTCGGTAATAGTACTGCGTCTCTATGTTGCGCTGCAGCGTCCGGACGCTCCATGCGCAGCGGATTGCCTCGGACTCGTACCATTGACGGGCCTCCAAATCATCGATTGCCAGCAATAAACGGTAATGGGACCAGCTGACGAAAAATTGTTTACTCGCTGTGTAAAAAATGTTTGGATACGCCTTGAAGAACCTTAAATAGTAATAGAGGTTGACTTTGTCAAAGCCCTTTCCGAATTCCGATACCGTTAGCTATTTGTAGGTAACAAAGAAAAAAGGAAGTCTTACAATGTTGATCGCTCACATCACAAGGAGACTTCCCATGGATATTCTACCACTTAACAACGAGACTTTAGATGGTTTTCTGCTAAAATCGCAGGAAATCCACAAAGAGGCCA
>CAJOML010000039.1 GCA_905235705.1 uncultured Bacilli bacterium
CCCGCCGATCGCCAAGGCGACCTCAAGATCACCAAGCTCCCGACCCTCAAAGTCGAGAACGAAGATAAGCAACTCGGTGCCTTCGTCGGTTACAAATACACCGCCGTCAAAGCCGGTCTTGCAGATGGCAAGAAAGCCCGTGCCCAAGACTTCGCCAAATTCGTTGCCAATAAAGACAACCAGAAGAAGCGCGCCCTTGAACTCGGCTATGGCCCGTCCAACCTCGAACTCGCCGCTGACAGCGAAATCAAGGCCCTTCCCTTCGTCGCTGCCGTCGCCGAACAGGTTGCCACTGGCATGACCTTCGCCCAAGGCACCTCCGTCAACGGTGACTTCTGGACTCCGATGGCTTCCTTCACCTCCTTGATCAAAAACTCCAAGGATGGCAGCTGGGGAACCTACGACTCCGCCAAAGACGCCCTCGACGCCATGGTCGAAGCTTTCCAAGGCTAATTCCGTTAATTGACAAATCTTCCTGGGGAGGTAAAAACGCCTCCCCAGGATTTACCTTATATCAATGGGAGAAATAAGGATATGAGTATGAATAATAAAGACCAAGAAGAGAGTTTTAATAGCGGTGCTCTTACTCCCGATGGCGCCGGTATCGACTTTAGCGGAGTCGACGCCCTTGCCAATAACGATTTCAAACGCGATTCCTTCTGGAAGAAGCTTGGAATCGGGATCCTCGAGACACTCGTTAAGATTCTCCTCTTTATCTTCGGCATCATTTTGGATGTATTACGCGCCTTTGTTTCTATTTTCGTAACCGTCTTCAAGGTTATCGTTCACGGATCGGTCAGACTTGGCCGTTTCTTCCGTGATAAAGGCAGGATTTGGCGCGAAACCGACAAGTGGGGAAGACTCAATTTCTTCTTCAACGGCATCGGTTATCTGCCTTATAAGCAATATTTCAACGGGGTCATCTTCCTCGCCACCGAACTCGCCTTCATTCTTTATATGATCTTTGTCGGTGGTCCTGGCATCTATAACTTTATCTTGCTAGGTAACGGAGCACGTGGCCTTTCCGAGAACCCCTATGCCGGTGGCTTGCCGCAGAACTCCTCCGTTCGCTTCATGATCGTCGGTATTGTTACCTTCATCGTCATCGCCGCCTATATCTTCGTTTATTTCAAGGGCCTCCAAGGTGGATACGATATGTATCTTATCGCCCACATGAACGAATATAAGCAGGCTTATAACGATGCCCGCTACGTTCTTGAAAACCGCGACCAATTCGAAGAAGATCTCACCACCCTTAGCCGCAAGAAGATCAAAAGATTGATGTTTGAAAAATACGGATATAGTTTGCTATCCGCCCGTTTCATCTCCTACGTTGACTTCAAACTCATCCCCGAGAAACCTGAATCCGGCTTCTCCAAAGCGATGACTTCTTGCAAGATGTTCTTCTACCGTGGATACGATAAGGTCCGTAACCGCATCGCTTCCTCGCCTTGGAGCAACATCTTCGCGAAATATCTCTTCTATTATCCAAAGGAAAAACCGGTCAAACGCGGTTATTCCTATGTCCACGCCATCCAAGTGGGCGCTGATGCACGTTTCCATCATACTTACGATAAATATAACGATTATCTCCCTTGGACCCGTAACCAAAAGGTTATGATGCGTGTCATGGCCGACCCTGAGTTATTGCTTAAGGTCGCCTATGCCGAGGATGAGGTTTCCGCCCGTAATGGCGTTGCCCCCATCGCCCGTGGCTCTGCCTTAAAACCGAAAGAAGTCGGGTCACGTATCGTCGGTCTCTTCGAATGCGAACTCGAAACCGCGATGCTTGCTGGACGCTGGGTCTCCCAAGCGGTCAAAGCCGAACGCGTCGGTAAAGGCAGCGCCCTTGACCTTCTCGCCCAAAAACGCGATGACGTCAACGCCCAATATGAACGCTTCGTCGAACTCAATATGGATGTCCGTCTTGAACACGTCCATTCCTTCGTCGATTGCTTAGAGGACTATCAAAACCTCGCCGGCGACATCGCTTTAGGAAAACGGACCTTCATCAATAAGATCCGCGAATCCAAAGGGCTTACCCTTGCCGAGGCCAAAGAAGTTTACCGTTCCCTCTCCTATGTGGCTAAGCTCTCCCCTGAGGAAGCCGCTTCCCATATGGAACTTCGCCTCGCCCATGCCAAAGAATATTGCGCTTATGAGGAAGAGACCCCCTTACATCCGGCTCCTCTTACCGCGAAGAAGCAAATCAAGGCCTTCGCCGATGAGCGCTTTGCCGTCACCGTCATGGCCTTACCGGTCTTAGGTGCCGTCATTACCGTCATCATTCCGTTTATCTTCTCGATCTTCCTTGCCTTCACTAACTGGGATGGTATCGAGCACGCGACCAATAACTTCGACTGGGCCAACGTTGGCTTCCCCTCGCTTTTCTCAATGGGCAGTGGTGGTCTACTTACGACATTCGTCTCGTTACTAGTTTGGACCCTTGTCTGGGCCTTCTTCGCCACCTTCCTTAACTACATCTTCGGTATTATCCTTGCCCTCTTAATCAATAAGAAAGGCATCTATGGCAAGAGCTTCTGGCGTACCATCTTCGTCATCTCCATCGCCGTTCCGCAGTTCATCACCTTGCTAGGGGTTTCGATCCTCTTCTCCGACCGTGGCGCCATCAATACCTTCCTTGGCACCAACATCGGCTGGCTCACCGACCGTGACTGGGGTGGATTCGTCTCCGATGGATTCGTTTGGCTCGGTATGTTGCCGAAGATCATGATCATCGTCATTAACTGCTGGGTTGGTATCCCTTATACCATGCTATCGACTTCCGGCATCTTGATGAACATCCCCGAAGACCTCTACGAATCCGCTCGTATCGACGGGGCCAACACCTGGACCCAATTCTGGAAGATCACGATGCCTTACGTCTTATTCGTCACCGGACCTTCCTTACTTACCACCTTCATCGGTAACATCAATAACTTCAACGTTATTTACTTCCTTACCGGTGGTGGACCGGATGCCGGCGGTGCCTTAAACATCACCACCAAAGCCCAATCCACCGACTTGTTAATCACGTGGTTATATAAGATCACCGTCACCTCGGAACGTCACCAATACTACTTGGCTTCCGCGATTGGCTGCGTCATCTTCATCGTTTGCGCCTTCTTCTCCCTTATCATGTACTCGAGAATGGGCTCCACCCAAAATGAGGAGGAATTCCAATAATGGCTACCCAAAATATGGATACCGCTGCCATCATCGCGAAATCCAAAGCCGATCAGAAAAGGCATTATGCTTCGCAGCGCACCGGACGTATCATCTCCAATATCGTCGTCTATGTGATCCTCGCCCTTATGGCAATCATCTGGATTGCCCCAATCGTCTGGATCGTCCTTCAATCCTTCACCGGAGCCGGCGGTTCGGCCGATCAATCCAATTTGATCCCTTCCACCTTCTCTTTGAAGAATTACTATTCGATCTTCACCAATCGCCACATCGAGGGCGACGCCCTCCCAGGTGGTGGATGGCTTGCTTCGCAGGAAGTCGTCTCCGCTTACAACTTCTTCTGGAGCGCCGATTCCTCTAAAGGCTTTGTCTTCGGGTCGTTCATGTACACCCTTATCATCGCCATCTTCTCCTCCCTTATCTCCACCGTCTTCACCCTTGCTACGGCTTATGCCTTCTCCCGTCTCCGTTTCAAGGCCAGGAAGCCGATGATGAGAATCATCCTAATCCTTGGCATGTTCCCTGGATTCGTCGGGATGATCATTCTCTACAACTTCTTCGCCATGATCGGGCTTAACGGCTCCATCTGGGCTCTTATCATCATCTATTCCGGCGGCGCCGGCATGGGATATTACATCTCCAAAGGCTTCTTCGACACCATCTCCAAACAGATCGACGAAGCGGCCATGGTCGACGGGGCGACCCGTTTCCAGATCTTCTACAAGATCACCATCCCTCTTTCCAAGCCGATCGTCACCTACACCTTGCTCACCTCCTTCATGACGCCGTGGGCCGAATATATCACTTCGTCCTACATCTTAGGCGGTGCCCAAAACAACAAAACCGGCAAAGCAACCACCGTCGCTACGCAGCTCTACGATATGATTAACGCGACCGATGGTTCGATCCGTGGCAAATACTGGGGCGAATTCTGTGCCGGGGCCGTCATCATCGCCATCCCTGTCTCCCTCTTATTCATGTCAATGCAGAAGAACTACGTTGGCGGGGTCACCGGCGGTGCCGTCAAAGGCTAAAATCAAATTAAACGCAAAGGGGGCCAAGTCGGCCCCCTTGCTTTGTATCTAAAGGAGTCAATATGAAAGCGAAAACCTTTATTCTAGGATGTAGCCTACTTTTCCTTGTTTCCTGCGGGGGAAGGGGAGAAGTTTCTTCCTCCTCCTCTTCCTCTTCCTCTTCCTCTTCTTCCTCTTCTGCTGAACGTCCTGAAAGTTGGAATTATGACATCAAGGAAGTTAACGGGGATTCAGGCATCGGATATGAGATATTCGTCCAGTCCTTCGCCGATAGTAATGGAGATGGAAAGGGTGATTTAAAAGGAATCGAAAATAAGCTCGATTACCTTTCTTCCCTTGGCGTCCAATATCTTTGGCTTACCCCCATCCATCCTTCTTCCACTTACCATCATTATGATGTTATCGATTATTACGAAGTCTCCGAAGATTTCGGCACCGTCGAAGATTTTGTTTCCTTAGCCTCCAAAGCGAAAGAAAAAGGCATGGAAATCGTCCTTGACATGGTATTTAACCATGCCTCGACTTCTTCTGATTATTTCTATGAAGCGGCGACGGATTATGCTAAAGGCAACACTGGCGAAGATTCAAAAGCCGATTGGTTTATGTTCTTCGACGAACTTCCGTCTAATCCCGAAGAAGGAAGGAATTTCAAATCCATTAGCCGCGAAGGCAAAGATTTCTTCTATGAATGCGATTTCGATTCGGCGATGGCGGATTGGAACCTTTCCAGCGAATCCGTTTATGCCCTCCAATCCGACATTATGAAATTCTGGTTCGAGAAAGGGGCATCCGGCTTCCGTTTCGATGGGGCTTCATTCTGGTTTAAGGGCGATTATCGCGCCAACTTAAATTATTGCGAGAAATTATCCACTGCGGCTAGAAGCGTCAAAGAAGATGCTTATTTAATCGCCGAATATTGGGAAGGCGGGACCGATCGTTCCATCATCGCCGGATTTGGCAATAAGGGGATGAAGGCTTTCAATTTCACTACCTCGATCGATTATACCCCAACCTCCATTTTGCATAATTTGGCTGTCTATAAATCTAGTGGGTCTGCCTTTACCAAACAAGTCACTTTGCTCCAGGGTGCGCTAAATAAGAAAGAAAATGTGGAAGAACCCGTTTTCTTCCTCTCTAATCACGACCAAGATAGGGCTTATAATTACACTTCCTTACTGACCACAGACCGCGAATATAAATATCGCTTAGGGGTCTCTGGCTATATGCTCGCCCCCGGTACTCCCTTTATGTATTATGGGGAAGAAATTTTGACCACCGGATTAAGGGGTGGGGCTTCCACCGATGCCAATCGCCGCCTTGCCTTTAATTGGGGAAGCGGAGACGAGGCGAATTGCAAAGACCCCGTTGGCTCGACTTATCCTTCCTCTTCGAAAACTAGCCACGAGGCCAATGTCGATTTAAAGTCCACCTATTCGACGATCGCCCATTACCGTAAGCTTGCCCAAATCCGAAAAGAATATCCTTTCATCCGTTATGGGGTTTATAGCGCCTCTGGCAATGACGACATGCCTGGATTTGAAATCGAATACCAAGGGAACAAATATTATGTCTATCACAATACTTTAGCCGAGACCTCCACCCTAGAAGTCGCTTCTAGCCTGAAGATCCTTGACCAAGTAAAAACGGTCGGCCTTGAATCCACGATAGAAGGTACTTCTTTATCGATTGCCCCCTATTCAAGCGTCATCCTAGGGGCGCAATAAAAAGATGTAATCGCTTACAAAGCAAGATATAATCTAAGAAGTAATAAAAAAGGAGAGCACATGAAAAAGTCCCTTTTGATCCTTATGCCGGCCTTGATTATTGGGCTAGCAAGCTGCGGAGGCGGAAATTCCTCTTCCAGTCAGCAAACTTCTTCTTCTGCCTCGAATAGTCAGACTTCGACTTCTGCTTCGACAGGCAGCGATTCGAAATCCGCGACCTCCAAATCTAGCAGCGGAAGTGGGGAAGACGAAGATTTACCCGATGTCGAATATAACGGCAAGATCCGTTTCTGGTATCACCGCGACGACATGTCATATGATGATCGCGTCATCTATTTATGGAACATGGCCGTCGATGGCAAAGAATATGAATTCACCGGTAAAGACGAAGAATATGGCGCATATTTCGATATCGATTTAAGCACCTCGGAGCAATTCAAAGATGCCATTTCAACCGATATCCGCTTAATCATGAAAGTCCGTGGCACCTGGTCAGGGCAGTCCCAAGATACCATCTGCGAATTCAAAAAATTCGAAGTCGATGAAAACGGGGTCATGAACATCTATACCGCGGCTGCCGAAAACGGCATCGTCGAAACCTATAAAATCAAAGACGATGCGCTTGGCGACCACTTCGGTCAGGTTTATTTCGCCGATTGGCGCAAAATCGTCGCCACCGGCGAAGGCACACCTAATGGTCGTAGCGACGCCGATATCGGCAAAATCGCCCAATGGGAAGTCTATGAATTCAATTCCGAATATTACAAACTTTCCGAATCCGACCAAGCCAAGGTCAAAGACCAATACCTCATTAAAAAAGGCACCCATAATTCAAATTCCCTTACCATTACCCTTGATAAGGATATGGACCCTGGCTGCATTTACGAGGTCGATGGCTTCTTCTCGATGAATACCGAGAAACGTAAGACCAAAACCGCCGGCATCGTTAAGCTCTATGACACGGCCAAATTCAAATCCGATTACACTTATGATGGGGATGACCTCGGCCTCACCTTCAACGCCGATGGCTCCAAGACATTTAAGGTTTGGGCACCGACTTCCCCGCGTGTCTGCTTACGTCTATATCAAGATGGCGCTCCGGCCGCCCTTGCCGAAACCGTTTATGGCTCTGAAGGTAACTTCTCCAGAAGGGAAATGGAACGCGGCGAAAAAGGCGTTTGGTCCTTTACCTTAAAAGAAGGTGACCTTGCCTTTAAGCGCAAGTTCTATACCTATTCGGTCACTAACTCCGCCGGCACAAGCGAAGTGTGCGACCCCTATGCCAAATCCACTGGCGTCAATGGCGTTAGGGCCGC
Organism: uncultured Bacilli bacterium; assembly: GCA_905235705.1. Classification (GTDB taxonomy): domain Bacteria; phylum Bacillota_I; class Bacilli_A; order RFN20; family CAG-826; genus Alloenteromonas. Next base: position 7,261 of record CAJOML010000039.1, read on the forward strand.
CATCCTCAATTTCGATGATCCTTCCTCCAAAGTCGATCCCGAAGGGTGGAATGATGGGGCTAGCGTCGATAATAGCCTTCCCACCATTAAAAGCGCCAACAACCTCACCGTTTATGAAGCCCATATCCGCGATTTGACCGCCCATGAATCGTGGCAGTCTAATGTCGGCAATCCCCGTGGCACTTATAACGCCTTCGTCGAAGAGGGAACGACCTATGAGGGAAATGGCAAAACCGTCACCACCGGCTTCGATCACATCAAAGAACTCGGCGTTAACGCCATTCAACTCCTCCCTGTCTTCGACCAAGATAACGACGAAAGAACGACTTCCAATTATCTTCTTGATGAAGAAGGCAATCCCACCGACACCTTAAACACCAAGACCTATAACTGGGGTTATAACCCGGCCACCTATAACGTCCCCGAAGGCGCCTATTCGACCGATCCTTGGACTCCGGCGACGAAAGTCCGCGAATTCAAGAACCTCGTCCAAACCGCCGCCAAAAACGGTATGCGTATCATCATGGACGTCGTTTATAACCATATGTCCTCCGTTGCCAATAGCGCTTTCACAAAACTCGTCCCCCAATATTATTTCCGTACTAACGCCGCGGGCGATTATACCGATGGCTCCGGATGCGGTAACGAAGTCGCGACCGAACGTCCGATGATGTCCAAATTCATCGCCGATTCGGTTGCCTACTGGGCCAAAGAATATCGCATCAAAGGTTTCCGTTTCGACTTAATGGGTTGCATCGATATCAACACCATGAAAGCCATCCGCGCCGCCGTCAACAAAATCGACCCGACCATCGTCTTATATGGCGAAGGCTGGACAGGCGGAGGAAGTGCCCTTGCCGGGGATTTACAATCCGGTACCTATAACGTCTACACCAAGTTAAATACCGATGCTGCCTTCCCGATCGGCGGCTTCAATGATTGTGGCCGTGATGGGGCAAAAGGCAACACCGTTTACGATAACGTCATCCCCGCCTCGGGCTGGATTAACGAAGGCTCGAATATCGATAACGTCTATAACTGCCTTACCCAAATCATCGGCGAGAACCGTTGGCAAAAAGAGGGCAATGCCAATTATTCGAATAACCCCAACCAGACGGTGAATTACCTTGCTTGCCACGATAACTACACCCTCTACGACCAAATCAATTACCTCTTCTATTCCCATGATGGATCATTTGGCGATCCTAACCATGAATACGTCATGCAAGCCGCTACTTCCTTGACCGCCCTCTCCTTATTCGGACAAGGCGTCGGCTTCATCAATGGCGGTGATGAACTCTTCCGTCAGAAGATCGTCTCCAAAGGCGATTATTGGTTCGATGAACTCGTCGCTTCCTATGGCCAAAAGACCGCCACTTGGGATGATGATAGTGGACACCATACCAAAAATTACATCGCCGGCGATGGCATCAAAATCGATAACGACAATTGGCTCGTCCGTAACTCCTACAAATATGGTGACGCGGTCAATGCCTTCCGCTGGGACCGCAAGACCAATGCGATGGTTGCCAAATACTATAACCAAATCAAAGCCGCGGTCGCTCTCCGCAACAAAGAAATGGGCAATACCTTAGGCTTTGGCAAAGAAGACGTCACCGGTACCTCTCCACGGGCTTATTGTTGGAGCTATTCCGACTTGTTTAACGAAGAAGGCGCCTCCAAGACCGATGTCCTTGCTGGCGGATTCACCGGCAAGAAGGATAGCAAGCAAGTCTACATCTTCGTCAATAAAGGCGGCGATAATGCCGAGCGTTCCAAAATCGGTATCGGCAATGGCACCTTCGACGTCCTCTATAGTTCCGGCTTAGCCCCCCGTAGTGGCAATATCACCATCACCAATAATTCCATCTCTATCGGCAAATTCGAAACCCTCATCGTCCGTCGCACCTCTGGCGATTAAGGAAAGAAAAAACCGAACAAGGTCACCCCTCGCGGTGGCCTTTTCTTATAGAAAAAACTACACAATGTAAGCGGTTTCGCATATACTATTCCATATCAATTCCTTAGGAGGAAAAACATGAAAACAAAGACTGGCTTCACGCTATTCTCGTTCTTCTTGGCCGGGGCGCTTTTGGCCTCTTGCGGCTGCGCTCCTGGCGAATCCTCTTCGTCTGAAGCTTCCACCCCATCTTCTTCATCTAGCGGTGGGGGAAGCGCTTTGACTTGGACCGTTACTTTCCAGGTTAATGGCGGCAGCGAAGTCGCACCCCAAGAAGTCGCCAATTACGCGAAAGCGACAAAACCTGCAGACCCGATAAAGGCAGGTTATGAATTCACCGGGTGGTACGAAGATTCTATCTGCGTGACCCTCTTTGATTTCTCTTGGGACATCACCGCCGATTGGACTTTATATGCCGGGTGGAAGTCTAGCGAGCAAAGCGAATCCATCGACTCAAAAAAGAGCGAAGATTCTCATTCCTCGGTTATCTCCGACGTGCACGGACCCGAAGGCTCGACTCCCGTCTCCTGGTGGTTCTGTGGCACCGGCTCGCTTTGGGGAGATGATGGCTGGACTACCGCAGGTGGCGTCCAACTCTTCTCCAATCCAGGATCTGAAACCGACAAAGGCTGCGTCCTTGGCATCACCTTTGCCGAAGGCGACCTCTTTAAGGTCACTAACGGCACCGAATGGTTCGGCTATGACAAAGTCGACCAAAGCGATGGCGGTGGGGTCGCCAATCTAGGCGCGACCAATTTTAGTGGGGATCCCGATGGCTTTGGCGGGCAAAACATCAAATGCACCGTCGCCGGTTCCTATGACATCTACGTCAACGCCCAGGGTCCAGGCTGCCGCATAATCTAAAGAAATCTCAAATAGCCCCGCTGCGGTGGGGCTTTTTTCTATATGGCTAGAACATTTTACTTTCAATGTAAGCCCTTTCATCCTATAATCTTGTTTGAACCAAAAAATATCTAAGGAGGGTTCATTCATATGAAGAATTTAAAATTAGGTTTATTGGTCGTCGCGGCCGGTGCATTACTTGCTTCTTGCGGTGGTGGAGAATCCTCTTCCCAAACCCCCAGTTCCGCAAGCACACCTGCTTCCTCTTCCAAAACCTCCGAAAGCGTTTCGGTTTCCCAATCCGTCTCCGAATCTACTTCTGAATCGGTTTCCGTCTCCGAATCTTCTGAATCCGTTTCCGTTTCCCAATCCGTCTCCGAATCCGCCCCCGAAGTCGAAGCTCAT
>CAJOML010000040.1 GCA_905235705.1 uncultured Bacilli bacterium
GATTGTGGCAAGGTCACCGAACATCGCGCGTTTTGGGCTATCGAAGGCTTTGTATGCGGCTTCGGCGAAGGCGTAATCAGGGCTAGAGGTATCTAAGCCATGCCTGATTAAATATTGAGCGGCAAACCTTCTCTTATCATAGATGTCCTTGATCTCGTTGATTTCTTTTTCTAGACATAGAGGCATATAAAACAAGAAAAAGATGCCGGCCGTGCAAAAGTCTATGGCCCCAAGAAGGAAGCCTGGACGACGGACGTGCTTGAATCTTTTCATGCTTACTCCTCTGAATTTAGCGATACCAGTTATTGGTTTTATTCCTTTTGGGCCGTTTTGGCGGGCTCAGGAACTTTCGAGGATGAAACGGGGTTTTCGGGGGTCTCTATGTTACAAGAGGCAAGTAATAAGGCGGGGGCGAGAATGAGGGCTGATTTCTTTTTCATAACTTTCTCGATTCGGTTGGCTTAATAATGATACCGATAAGACCTTTGCTTTCCAATCTTGCTTTAAGCAAGTCTTTCCAAAAGAATTGACGAGTAAATGGGACAAATTGTAGATTCGGCTACTTTTCCCGGGGTTTTACAGGGATTTTGCTTCCGATACGCGCGAATAGTTTCTTCTTTACTTAAGCTTCCTTTTGCTAAAATAGTTAAAAATAATAGGGTATTGATATGGCTATTTTTAATCTCAAGGTTAATCATCTCACTAAGCCTTTAGGCATTTTTATTATCGGCAACGTTTTTTCTTTTCTCTCTGATGAAGATGGACCTTTTACCGCGTCGATATATCACCAGGATAAGATCCTTGCCACCAAAGAGGTGGGTTTAGAAGAATGCCACTGTTTCTCTTTCGGCAATATCTTTGAACCCGGGGAGAAATATATTTTCGAAGTCAAAGACGGATCTATGAAGGCGGCCTTGGAATTCGAAACCGCGATTGAATTAAAAGCCCCCTTCATCAAACCTGCGGATAAAAATATCTTTAGCCCCATTTTCCAAAAACGGTTCCTCAGCAAAGGGAAAATCAAAGAAGCAAGACTTTATATCACCGGGCTTGGTCTATATGTTGCTTATTTAAACGGCGAAAAAGTCGGTGATCGCTTCCTCGCTCCGGGGTGCAACGATTATGACGGATATCTTCGTTATCAAACCTACGATGTCACGGCCATGCTAAAAGAAGAAAACGTCATCGACGTCCATATGGGAGATGGTTGGTATAAAGGCCGTTTTGGCATTGATAAACCGGTGGACCAAGGCGGGGAAGTCTTTGGCAGCGAATATAAACTTTGCGCTTGCCTGCGCATCGATTATGAAAACGGGCATCGGGAAGACATCCTCACCGATAATAGCTGGAGCTATGGGTCATCGCATGAAAAAGCCAACAGCATTTATGATGGCGAATATATCGATTATTCCACTGATTTGATTTCCGGTTTAGCGGTGGTCGAATCCGAAGAAAATTATCACCTAACCCCTGATTTTGGTCCAGGGATCGTCATCAAAGACCGTTTGAAGCCATCTTTATATATCTCCCCCAAAGGCGAAAAGATTTTGGATTTCCATCAAAACCTCGCTGGCTTTGTCAGAATGCGCAAGCGCCTTGGAAAAGGACAAAAGGTCACCATTCGCCATGGCGAGGTCTTGCAACAAGGTTGTTTCTACCGCGATAACCTCCGCACCGCTAAGGCCGAGGCCATTTATGTTGGCGATGGGGTAAGGGAAGAATTTATCCCTTCGTTTACTTATTTTGGCTTCCGTTATGCCTTGATTGAAGGTTTAAAAGAAGTCGATCCTTCCGATTTTGAGGCGGACGTGCTTTATACCGACTTGGAAAAGACGTTCGAATGCGAGACCGATAACCCCAAAATCAATCAATTGATTCATAACGCCTTCTGGGGACAAAGAGGCAATTTCTTAGACGTGCCAACCGATTGTCCTCAACGTGATGAACGGCTTGGCTGGACCGCCGATACGCAGGTTTTCGTCAATACGGCCTGCTATCAAATGGACACCTACAATTTCTACAAGAAATATCTCCACGATTTGAGGGTGGACCAAGAGAAATATTATGAAGGTGACCTCCCCATGTATTCTCCTTCGCTTAAGCATGAAGCCGGGAATGGAGGGGCCGTTTGGGCCGACGCCGGAACCATTATCCCTTGGAATCTTTATCTCAATTATGGCGATAAAGACCTCCTTGGTTATAGTTATCAAATCATCCGCGATTATGTAGAGACCTTAATCGAAAAAGACAAATCCCAAGGAAATCGCGGCCTTATTCTTTACGGCTTTACCTTTGGCGATTGGCTCGCCCAAGATGGGGTATGCGCGCAAAGCCTGATGGGTGGAACCGACAACGGGTTCATCATGTCCGTGTATTACTATAATTCAGTCAAAATCGCTTCTTTAACCGCCAAAGAACTGGGAAATAAAGAAGACGAGGAAAGATATAAGTCCCAGATGGAAAAGATTTATCAAGCCATCTTGGATGAATATTTCGCGCCCAATGGCAAACTGGCTTTAGATACCCAAACCGCTTATGTCTTGTCGCTTCATTTTGGCATTTACCGCGACAAAAACCGTATTATTGCCGATTTTAAGGAAAGACTAAGAAAAGATTTCTATCGCATGAAAACCGGTTTTACCGGCACCCCTTTAATCTTGCCTTGCCTATTCGATAACGGCATGGATGACGACGCCTACCGCATCCTTTATAACGAGGAATGCCCGGGTTGGATTTATGCCATTAACCTCGGGGCGACGACGATTTGGGAAAGATGGAATTCTTTGTTGCCCGATGGCACCATCAGCGGCACCAACATGAATTCGCTCAACCATTATTCCTACGGCTCCGTCTGCGAGGCGATTTATTCCCGCATCGTGGGATTAAAAAACCTCGTACCCGGATGGAAAAAGGTGGCGATCGAACCTCATTTGAATTATCGCATGAAGCACGTCCGCTTCAAATTCGCCTCACCTTCTGGCACATATGAAGTGAAATGGCAAATGGAAAACGATGAATTTGTCCTTAATGTCGTTATTCCTCATGGCTGCAAGGCGACGGTGAAATTGCCCGATGGCAAAGAATGCGAAGTCGAAGGCGGGGAATATCGCTTTGTTTCTAAACTCCCCGAATCGATCATCCATCCCTTTAATCTCGACACGCCCAACCTAGATATTTTGAATCATCCCCAAGCGCGTGAGGCGCTTAAGGCGAATTTGCCTAGAGCCTACGCCATGGTCACTGGGGAAAACGACGAATTTAAAATCAATAACGGCCGCTTCATGTCATTCCTTGCCATGTTTGGGACAAGCAAAGAGACAATGGAAAAATATGAGCAGGCCTTACTTGCGATTCACGGCTAATTTATAACCTTTTGATTTTTACCAAACGGATTTCGTGTGGCAATAAACGTGCCTTGTATTTTAAGATGCTGTTTTCGACGGTGACTTTATTCATGCAATATTTGGGGATGGAAGCCTCTTTTAAAGCTTCGACTGCGGATTGGGTTACCGGTTCTTCGCCATGGAAACGGTCCTCCCAAATGTCATAGCAGCTGCCATATTGACGGTTAACGATATATTCTTCGATGAGGTAGGTGCCGTTAATGACATCGCTGATTTCAATTTCATAAGTTAATTCACGGTTGCTCCTAAATGGGGCATAACGATTGTTGGAAGAGGCATCGAAAAGTTCACCGGCGGCATAAATATCGCTGTAATGGATGTAATTGACCAAGACGGATTGGAAGCCGCGTTTATCTTCGGTGAGGATGCAGCCTTTTCGCTTGATTAAAAGGCCATCGCCAAGTTCACTTAGGAAACGGAAGGCATAATAAGGCGGTTTCTTGATGCCTGTTTTGGTGAATAATCCGATTCCCCCGTGGAACAATTTGTTAACGGCGGGAAGCTCAAGCATGTCGTCGGTCAAACACCAATAGCCAAAAGAATCAACCGCATCGTAATTATCGATGATGTTTCTTGCCACATATGCCCCCTTAAAGGCGGTGTCGTTAAGCAAATCGCGATGGGACGTGGTGGAATTCCATTCGGTGATATAAATGGGAAGATGGGAGAGATTTAGGGATGCCATCTTGGCTTTTAACTGGGCGATATATTCAGTGAGAATATAGGGATTAGATGAAAGGTTAAATACAGGCCCGGAGATGTTTGAATCGTTGAAAGTTGCGCTTTTTAAGGGATAGAAATGGAGATTGATAAAATCCGGGATGGCGGTTGGGTCAGAAAGGAAATTATCTTCAAAATAAGTTGTCTCGGTATACGTTGAAGCGATAAGCGAGGTGCCGCCAAATTTGATGCTTGGGCAGATTTCTTTTACCGCTTTATAAGTACGAAGATAGAATTCTTTGAAAACGCTTGGATCGCTAAGCCCGAAAAGACGTTGGTCGGATTCGGGCTCGTTCCATAACGAGAAAGGCCACGTCTCCACCGTTTCGGCGCCATATCGGGATAATAAGTGGTGGACGAAAGCCTGAATAAAGGCGACCCATTCATCCATATTGGCGGGCTCGCTTGTGATGATGGGCTTAAAGAAAGTCGTTTTATTTGGATATTTGGCCAAATCCTTTGGCATGAAGGAAAGTTGGATAAGGGGTTTGAGGTGAATTGAGGAAAGGAAATCGATGATGTTGTCGATAGCATCGAAATTCATGATGGGGTGGCCATCACTTCCTTTGCTATAGACACTTAAATCGTCATCGAGGATGCCGTGGAATTTGATATATTCGAATCCGATTTCCTTTTGGGTGGTGGCAAGCATTTCACGGACGTTTTGCTTCAATAAATCGCTCGCCCTTGCCACGGAGGTGAATTTTTTGAAGGTGTGGGTGAGCTTTCCCTGGGGATAACGTGCGTCTGCCTTAATGCTGATTTTTTCGATGTCGGCTCGGTCTTTATTCGCCGGTTTAGGTCCGCTGCGATCAAGGTAAGGGGCGAGTTTGGAAAGATAGTCGGTTTTCTTAAAATCCATGTAATTCTCATCATTTGAGGAGACGGTTTTGGTATTACCTGTTTTTCTTCTTTCAGACGGAAGATTACCATAGACCTCTTTATGGAGGGAAACGAAGCTACGTGTATTGGGAAAACCGCTTTCTAAGGCGATCGCGTCGATCGTCTTATCGCTAGTTAGTAAATCGGCGACGGCCTCGGTTAATCTTAGATTATTGACGTATTTTTTAAATGACACGCCCATCATCTTTTCAAAAGAGCGCGAAAGATATGAGGGCGAATAGAAGAATTTTTCGGCCACCTCAGTCAAGGAAATGTCGTATCTGAAGTTTTCCTGGATATAACGAAGGATATTTTGGAATTTCGCGAAGTGCTTTTCAAAACGTTGCTCCTCTTCGTTGCCGGGAGAGGCAACTTTATATTTGGTGAGCATCTCATATTTGAGTTTAAGCATTATGCTTTGCATCAATAATTCGTGGTTTGGGCCGGCCTCGCTATGGAATTTGATGAGGTTAGCTAAAATGGAAACGATGTTGCTGTAATCTTCGTTGGGGTGTTTGACGGAGTTGACCTCAAAACGGGTCCCGTTTCCAAAATATTTCGAATTTACCTGTAAAGCGAGCATGACGACGCTTTCGGGGGCGGAAATCATATGGGGGATAAAGGGGTTGATCAGGAGCAGATCGCCCTCTTTGTATAAGTCGGTTTCTTCACCAATGGTTATTTTCGCTTCCCCATCTAGGATGAAAAGGAATTCGTTGGCGTAATGCCAGTGGTAGGGATAAACGCTGACTTTATGGAGGAAAATACGGATATCTAGCGATCCGGTTCCTTTAAAAATCTCGTATTGAGGTTCAGTTTTTTGCATTTGTTTGGGAAAGATTAGCATTTCTTTGCCTAGATTTTAACTAAAACTGAAAAAATTTAAGAAAAGACTGTAAAAATTTGTCCTATATCCAAAAATGTAAGCGCTTTAATTGTAAAAAATTTGCATATATAGGTAATCGCCTTTCGTTCTTTCGATTTCCTTCCTTCTTTTACCATTATCCTGCGTAATGGGGTCTACCCTCGCGCCAAAGTGATAGAGGCAGTTTTATGGAAAATGAAACGGAAATGAAAAAACGTGGCGAAGTCATTATGCAAATCAGCCACATGCGCAAGACATTTGGACCGACCATTGCTTTGGACGATGTTGATTTGACGGTAAGAAGGGGCGAAATCAGGGGCCTTATTGGTGAAAACGGCTCTGGCAAATCCACGATTACCTCCATCTTCTCAGGCATGCAACCTTGCGATTCCGGCGAGATGCTTTATAAAGGACAGCCCTGGAATCCGAAGAGTATGAACTGGGCGCTTGACCAAGGCGTTGGCATGATCGTCCAAGAAAGCGGTACCGTTCCCGGCATCACCGTCGCCGAGAATATGTTCCTTTGCGATTCTCAGCGTTTCGCCAAAGGCAAAGTCTTCATTAATGGCCGTGCCATGATGAGGGCCGCCCAAAAAGCCCTTGATGATATCGGCGCCGGCCATATCAAAGCCAATCAAATCACCGGTACCTTGGATATGATGGATCGTAAATTGGTCGAAGTCGCTAAGGTCTGGATGAAAAATCCCGAAATCATCGTCGTCGACGAAACCACGACCTCCCTATCCCAACTCGGCAGAGACATCATTTACGACCTCATCGTGAGGATGAAAGAATCCAATCGTTCCGTCGTCTTTATCTCCCATGACTTAGATGAAATCATGGAGAAATGCGATACCTTAACCGTCTTAAGGGATGGCCATATCATCCGTACCTTCGAAAAAGAAGAATTCGATCCCGACGCGATTCGCTCCTCCATGATTGGACGCGAATTACAAGGTGACTACTATCGTTCCGATTACGATGGCTCTTGCGAAGAAGAAGTCACCCTCGAACTCAAACATGTCAATTTCCATGACCAAGCCATCGATGTCAATTTCGTCGCCCATAAAGGTGAAATCGTCGGCATCGGCGGACTTTCCGGCTGTGGTATGCACGCGCTAGGAAAAATAATGTATGGCGCGCTTAAACCTCAATCTGGTGAGGCCTTAATCCACGGAAAACCCGTCAAAAACCCCACCAATGCCATGAAAATGAAAGTTGGCTATGTTGCCAAAGATAGAGACCTCGAGTCCTTATGCACGCAGGCTTCCATCCTCGACAACATCGCTATTGCCGGCTTAGATAAAATCGCCGTCGCAAAGCATTTCATCTTATGGCCCAATGAAAAGAAATACGTCAAAGAAAATAGCGAATTCATGCAGGTTAAATGCTTCTCTACGGCACAACCTGTCTCCGCTCTTTCCGGCGGCAATAAACAAAAAGTCGTCTTCGCCAAATGGATCGGACGTGATTCCGAAATCCTCATTCTCGATTGCCCCACCAGAGGCATCGACATCGGTGTCAAGCAGATGATGTATCAGCTGATGTACCGCATGAAAAAAGAAGGAAAAACGATTGTCATGATTTCTGAAGAAATGGCTGAACTTATGGGTATGGCCGATAGGTTAGTCATTATGAAAGACGGGAAAATCACCAAAGAATTCCCGCGCAGCAAGGATTTATCCGATGCTGAAATCATCAAGTACATGATTTAAGGAGGTATCGTTATGGCTAAGAAGGAAAAACAAGTTTCAAGCTCTTCCGAAACTGTCCCCAATTACGCAACTGACCCAGCCGCTTTCAGAAGAAAGAAGGCGCTCGTGAAGCAAAGGATCGTCTCTTTCATTCCTTTGATGGCGATGGTTGTCCTTGGCTTGCTTTACATCATTTGCGCCCTCGCCAACGGATTCAATTTAAGGCTTGGTTTTAGATCTATCATCTCCCAGGCGACCCTAGTTGCTCTTGTGGCCACCGGCGCGACCTTCATCTTTACCGCCGGTTCATTCGACTTGTCCCTAGGCAGCAACATGCTTGTTAGCGCGCTTCTAGGGGGCTTAGTTGGCAAAGCGACGGGAAACCTCTTCCTCATGCTCATCGTTAGCATTGCCGTCGCTATCGCCTTAAGCGTCTTGAACTCGTCTTTAGCCTCGGTCTTCAAGCTACCGGTATTCATCATGACCATCGTTATGATGTCCGTTTATAGCGCCGTCGCGACTTTAATCCTTACCACCTTAGGGCAAAACGCCCAAGTGGCGGTTCCTATGGAACTAGTTGAGCCGCTGAATAATTCTTGGTTCCGCCTCATCTTACTTGGCGTCTACGAATTGTTCTGCCTCTTTATCTTCTACATCCTCAAGCTTGGTAGAAAGCAAAAATTCCTCGGTGGTAATTCCTTCGTCGCTTACCTCTCCGGTATCAAAGCCAGCAAATTGACGATCCTTTCCTTCGCCCTTGCCGGTATCGGTATTGGCCTTGCCGCTTTCTCCATGACTGTTGAGACCCCGACACTATCTGCTTCTAGCGGATCTAGCGTTGGCATGAACATGCTTATCGTCTTGGTCTTCGGCGGTATGTCGATGAGCGGTGGTCCTAAGAGCAAGATGTATGCCGCTATCGTCGGCGCCTTCTCCATGGCCTTCTTAGATGCCTTTATGAATATCTACGTCGAAGGCAGCTGGTATTTGCAGATTGTCAAAGGCATCTTGTTCGTCACCGTCGTCTTTGCCATTAACTCCGGCACAAAACACAGATTATTAGAAAGATGAGACTACAAAAACATTTGAGACAGGAGGTATTTATGAAAAAAGTTAAAAATGTTTTACTCCCGACCTTGCTAGCCGTTGGCGCAGCAGTCATTGCCACTTCTTGTGGTGGCGGAGCTTCTAAGGGCGGAAAAATCGGCGTCATCATGGAAGATGATAGCTCTGGCGAATTCCTTGCTTGGAAGAGCTATCTCAACACCGTCGGTGGCGACCTTGGCTATTCCTTCGAGTTCGTTAAGACCGATTCCTCGGCTTCCGAAGTCAATGCTATCAACACCTTTGCTTCCAAAGGCTACAAAGGCGTCTTGCTTCTCTCCGATGACGACGTCTTAGCTTCCACCAAAACCGCCGATAAGAACGACATGTGGGTCCTTATCCCGACCGGTAACTTATTACCCGATCAATATGCCGAGATCTCCAAGCTCTCCCACTTCGTCGGCTCTGTCGCTCCCTATGAAGAAACCGACTATGAAGCCGGCTACAACATGGCCAAGCATTTCGTCGAGAATCTTGAAAGAACCAACTTCACCGTCTTCGGCGGCGCCGCCCACTGGGGTGTTAGCATGCACTACCAGAGACTTGCCGGTATGTTTACTTATCTCTGCGAAGACGCGACCACCAGCTATGATGGCGTTAAGACCCATGGCGAATTGGTTGGCAAGATCGCCGGCAAAGGCATCGACCCCGATAAATTCGTCTCCGAAAAATATGACATCTCCGGTTATATGCAGGGATTTGACTTCGATGCTGCCTTCTCCACAACCTTAACCAACTCCATGTTGGCCGGTGGCACCGCCATCTTATCCGTCGGCGCTTCCGATGCCGTCACCGGTATCGCCTATGGTATCGCCAGCAACGTTCCTGCGATCGATGTAAGCACCCTCAAAGTCGGCGGTGTTGATGCGATCACCTCTGCTTATCTCCCCTACTTCGATATGGGTTACACCTATGACTGTGGCAAATATGCTTCCGCCATGGGACCTGGCCTCATCTTGCTCCAAAACGCCATCGAAGGCCACCCCATCAAGAACGCCGAAGGTCTTGCTCCTCAAGCCAACCTTAACTACTGGGTTGCCACCAGCAAAGAGCAAATGCAGGAAATCCTCAAGGTCGATGATGCTGAAGCGGGCTTCTGCTACAACGCCAAAGTCATCAACCACTACGACAACACTTCCTACGCTGAATTCGCGAAACTTTGCGGTTCGACCTATGCCGAAGCCAAAGCCATCCACGATCAATACGGCAAATAATCAACAAACAAACTAACAAAAACTTCATCAAATTCGCATTTTAAGAAAGGGAAAGGTGATTAATATGAAGTGCTTCTTTTGATAAAGATTCCCATCCTGCTTTTAATCATTCAAAACCTTTGTCTTTTGAAGTATCAAAACTACTTGCCATTTTTATTTCATTA
>CAJOML010000041.1 GCA_905235705.1 uncultured Bacilli bacterium
CAGGCCGCAATTCAGAAAAAAATAAAAGAAAACGAGGCTTTAAAAAGAGTCATAAGAGAAAACGAAATAAATAAAGAAAAGCAAAAAGATGTTATAGAAAACGAGGTCCACTTTGTCCCCGGATTCCAAGCCGGGAAGCCTTTTCTGCCTGGCGACGAACGTATAACCCTTGCCTAACTCCAAAAGGAATTCCGCGAGGTGCGAGATGATGGCATCTTCCAACTCAGATTCGTCCTTGGCTCCTTTTTCGGATAGACCCAGGAACTCCATGACGACCGGGTCCTTGATGTATTCCTCTGGATCGTTGGCTTTGGCGGGCAACGCCTTTTTAAGCAAGGCTTTCGCCGCGGCCTTCCCTTTCGTCGATAACAGCCTTTCGTAGGATTGGCTATGGATGGCACGCTGAAGTTGCCTGACGCTCCACCCGGATATGTTGGCTTCTTTCTCGTAATAGGAGCGGGCAAGGCTACTATCGACCCCTAAAAGAACTTTGTAATGAGACCGTGAAAGCAAAGATTGTTGATACACTGCGTCAAAAATCTCTGGGAACGATTGGTAAAAACGAACAAATAAATATAGCAAGGACTTTTCGAAACCGCCACCGTATTTTTCCGTCAAAAACGTCGATAGCTTCGAGATAATCTCCGCGCCGTAATCGGCCCTTCCATTCTTGAGGATCTCCTCGGAAATGCGCTTTCCAAGAAGATGGTTCCGGCGTAGCAATATTACATTGACCGCACGTATCGCGGCACTTCTGGACTCCTCAACGATCGAGGCAAGTTCGTCGAATACGTTTGCCCCTTCAAGCGGGAGCACGAATGAATAGGCTAGATAAGGATGATATTAAAAAAGCACCTTTGATGTTATCTCTGGTGTTTTATGTGTATAAATTATAGATGCTTTTTGAAATAGAATCTAATCTTCTTTTTTTATATGATGATAATTATATTTATATTTCTCTAAATTATAATCTTTTATTGTTTGATATTTGAATTCACCATTTACGGTTTTTTTCAAACTTATTGCATCAGATAATATCATTTCTAGATGTTCATATTCACTATATTCTCCAATTGAAGCAAGAACTAATGCATTTCTAAAATATTTTGAATGTTCTCCGATAAAATCAACATTGAGTTTTAAATTATATTTTTTCATGAACAGATATAAATATAGACAAATCGTTCTAGTGTTACCTTCTCTAAATGCATGTACTTGCCATATGCTGGATATTATTCTAACTAACTTTGATATAACTTCTTTCTTTTTGCTGTTTATCCAATCAAATGAATCAATATCTTTTTGAATTTTATTTAAATCAGCTATAATTTTACTATGTTCAGAATAATTAACAGATAAACCTCCAAGTATAGGCTCTGACTTATAAATGTTTATACTTCTAGGTTTTCCAGCCCATGAATAAACTTCTTTAAATAATCTTTTATGAATCTTAAATATATCTTTAGTAGATGTAATATCAATAGGTTTATTTAATAATTCAATAATAGCAATGCGAGATAAAGTTGTTTCATAATCATCAAGTTTATCTTGTTCTTTAATATTTGCTAAATTGATTAGTACATTAGTACCTTCATATACATATGGATCTTTCATAATTGCATAAAGTTCCTTTTAATAGCAAAAACTGCGGTTTCATAATCTATATCACCTATCGCATATAAATGAATAATCGTTTGATTTTTTTTATTGACTTTACCGCTTCCGCCTGTTGATTCTATTATTTTAGCTAATGATTCTAACTCTGTTTCATTAACCTTAGGTAGTTCAACATTAAAAGGGAAACCATTTTTAAGTATTACTTGGTTCAAAAAAAGAGAAACCGCATATGACATATTTATTCCAAGCCTATTAAAGATTTCTTCTGTTTTTTGCTTTACTGTAGGTTCTATTCTTATATGAATTAAATCATTTTTGTTTTCTTTTGACATAAAAATCACCTCCAAATATATTGTATCACTTTTGATACACGTTTTCAATTATCTTTTTGAATTTGTGGAAATTAATTTGAAATAATTCTCTAGTTCAAAGAAGAATCTAGGGAATAAAACCTTTCAAGGGTATCGGCGCTTGGCTTAAATCTTCCGCCCTCCAACCGGTTGACCGTGGCATAGGATATGCCAGCCTTTGGGCCATCTCCTTGTGATGTGAGCGATCAACATTGTAAGACTTCCTTTTTTCTTTGTTACCTACAAATAACTGTTATGTCGTGACCCGTGTCAATAGGCAAATTAATTTTTAAGCCCTTTCTCTTTAAGGCGGGCCGGCAAGGCCCCGAAGATTCAATCAGCTTATCGCCACTCTGTTATTCGTGAGTTCGCCCTTTCGGGTTTATCGACAGGTCAATGGTCCCGCTGAATGGCCCCACACTCTAAGTTCAGTGATGACTATAGTTATACCGTGGATGGCCGAACCTTTGCGATCGGGTCCTTGCCCGCCCGCCTTCTCGATCCCTTCCTCGCCTCCTTATCCGTTTTGGCCGGGCCGCCTGCTTTGGGGCCTGCCGTCGATGTTGTCGGTCATCAATCCCCAAACGAAGCACGCGAGCTCACGCGCTATCGCGGTCACGGCCTTGTTCCTCTCCTTGCCGGAAAGGACGAGCCGGTTGAACTTCCTCATCATCCTCTCCGTCGCCCTGTCGCAATACGAAACCACCCTCGCCGGCATCCCGGACTGCTTTGAAAGCGTCCTCCTGGACTTCTTGCCCGGCGTGCCCCTGACTATGGATTGCGCGCTTTCCACGAGCTGCCACCGGACGGCCGAATTGCCCTGCTTGGTTATGCCGAGGTAGTTGACGCTTTGCCCGCTCGAACTCTGGCCCGGCACCATGCCGAGGTACGAGCAAAGCTCGTTCGGGGTGGCGAACCTCGAGAAGTCGCCCACCTCCGAGACTATCGTCAACGCGCCCTGCTTGGTGACGCCCTTCAGGCAGTTTAGCCTGTCCGTGGCCTCCTTGTACCTTTCCGCGTCGCTCCTTTCGAGCAACCTCCCGTCGAGCCTTTCTATCTTCGACTCGTATTTGCCGTAGGTGTCGAGGTACTCGTCGAGTATCTCCCTCATCGTCGGGGATAGGTCGAGCTTCCTGAGCCATTCGAGGTGGGCGGCGGTCCAATACTGTTTCCTGGCGCCGTCGGCGTATTTCACACCCAACCTCAGGCAGAAGGAGAGGATCTGCTGCTTGACCTTCTTCATGGCTTTCTTGTGGGCCATCCTCATCCTGACGAACTCCCTGGTCTCGAGGTCGACCTCATCCGGTATGTGGACGAACCGGCATAGGCCGAAGGCGAGGTTCCTCGCGAGCATCCTCGCGTCCTTCCTATCCGTCTTCTTCACCGATGAGCCCGGCTCTTTGGCCAGCGTAGTCGGGGCGACTATCTTGCAGTCTATCCCGAGTTTGGACAGCTCCTTGTAGAGCGAGAAGCCGAGGCAGCCCGCCTCATAGCAGGCCAGGAACCTGGATCCCGGGCGGGCTTTGCCCACCTCCTCCAGGTATTTTTTCACAAGCCTCGCGTCCGCGTCGATCCTGGTCTCGGCGAAAAATTCGCCGCCGCTAGGCTCGTAGCAGCAAAGGGAATATGTGTCCTTGTGGACATCCATCCCGACGTAAACTAAACTTTCCATGTAGTGATCCTCCTTGCGATGTGCTAAATGTGGACATGTTTGTTTGTGTAAACAGCCTACACGAACTCACGGGATTCGCAAGTCCCAGGGTCACTACATATTGTCTAACGGTATCGCAGAGCAAATAAGATTTGCCTCGCTTTGTTTAGTCCTTTACCATTAATAGTAATTAAGACCCTACCCGGTTGGAGCTTGGCCATGAAAAAGAAAATCCTAGGTTTATCTGCTTTATCAGCATTCGTTTTGTCTTTGTCTTCATCTTTGCCATTGCTGTTTTCTTCGCCGCAAGAAACCCTAGCGGCCACTTACGTAACTGGCTCCGAAATCAGTTTTACGAAATTCGCCTTCACCAAGACCGACCCGATCGATTTCAGTTCAAACCTCTATTATAAAAACGATGGCTCCGTCGGTAGTTCCGCCGATTACAACATCCATTTCGATGACTATAACCATAAGCTCGTCCTAAGGAATTTCCTGGGCGGGAATATCACTTGCACGAGTTCCTCCTTATTAAAGATCGAGGTGCAAAACACCGGAAGCAACGTATCAACGATCTTTGGGTCCGAAGCTTTGGCGGATTCATCGAAAAACTACTTCGGCATCAAAAGCAGTGGTGATATCGAACTATATTCGGATAGCGAACAGAACTTGATCGTGCTTATCGCTAGCATTGATGGCGGCATCCTTTCCGCAGGCATCTATTCGAGTGGTTCCATTACCATCGGTGGGAAATTGGAATTGAATGTTATGGGTGCGACTGCTTATAGTGACATAATCGGCCTTTGCGCAGAGAAGGGCATCAAGATTACCGATGACGCAAAAACATCCATCCACTTAGGAGTGAAAACCAATACCCATGGCTTATATACCGAAGGGGGAGAGGTCCTGATCGACTCTAGAGAAGAAACGAAGATTTCCTTAGAGCGTAATGGGGACGATGAAAACGTAAAGGGCAATGGCATCTATAATGGCGGCGCTTCTTCTTCTATCGCCGGTAACGGGATGGTAAAACTAAAAGGGGAAGGCAACGTTGCCTTCACCGCCGATAAAGCGTTTAATTCCACCGGAATCAAGGTCGAAAGCATGTCTAGTGGCGCCGTGATCATCGATGGCGTCAAGGGCGAAGTGAATATCGATGGCTTCCATACTGGCATCGATGTGGATTCAAGCGGAGGCGAAGAAATCCAAATCACCAACGAAGGAATCCTTCGGATCGGTGGTGGCGTGGATCTAGGCGAAGAGCTAAATAGAGGCATCGTCGCTTTTAGCAATGACGTCTTAATCGATGGTGGCGAATATTATTATGAAGGCGATGGTGAACCTTTGGTTTTCAAAGGTATGGGCATCGACCATTATCTCTACGTGCAAGGCACGGGCGAAAAGACCATACTCGATTGGAAAAGCGATGCGACCATCGATTTGACCAATGCTATTGTCTCTATAAGAGATCTTCCAGCCTATTCTTATTTCAAAATCACTTCATCAGCCGGGAATAAGCCTAATTTTGATGGGGGTGGCATCTATTTGGACGCTGCCTGCATCGGCCATTGCTATTTCCTCGATGATTCTTGGGTGGAAATAGAAAAGACGAGTTCAGAAGAAGGCATCCGCTTCGATACGCCTTATGATTTGCCTTACCTTATCGTGAGCAATACCTTAGGAAGCTCGAAGCTCACCGTCAATGATGACGTGCCCTTAGATTGGTTTGCCACGCCTGGGTTCATCAATGGGCAAAACACGGCTTCTTCCTATGAAGCGGGAACCGCATATAACGCCGTGTGGAATTATTTTGCCGGAACCCTTACCTTAACCGATTATGATGGCGGAGCGATTATCTTTGAAGGCGATGACGATCAAGCGGTATTAAAGGTCGTGATCGAAGGCGAATGCAAAATCCGCGCCGATCAATATGGTATCCGCGCCAAAAAAGGCTCGATCATCATCTATGCGGACCAATCTTTTGACCAAACCAGGGAAAGCGTCCTTTCGATCGAGGTGGATAACATTAGTGGCAAACATTCTAGCGGCATTCAAATCGATACGGGCGACTTATGGTTTAATGGCGAAGCCTCCGTGGATATAGCCGTTTCCAATAACTCCAATTTCATGACCCGCGGCATCAGCGTCTTAAATGGGGATTTCTATTTATGGCAAGCCTCGCGCCTAAGCGTGAAAAATAGCAACGACCATACGACCACCTTCCTCGATTCGGATGTTGGCGTCAGCGTTGGGGATACATTCATCTTGGATACTTCTTCTTCCTTAAGCCTCATCATCGATAATTCGGGCGTTGCCAGCTCTTCCTATGCACTCAAGGCCAATGCCGTGGAAATCCTTAATTTCGGCATGGTGTCGCTTTCTTGGCGAGGGAAAGAAAATGAGCCTTATTCACCAAGCGACATCTTCGATCCGAGCCTAGAAACGATCAAAAGTTATGAAGCGCCCATTGGGCAGCTACGCATCTATAAAGGCGAAACCAGAAGCGTCTCGATATCATGGGGCAAGCTTGATCGGACCGAAGCCAAATACATGCCTGGAGAAAAAGTTGGCGTCGAAGCCATGATGATCCCCGGCATCGAATTCGCTCGCTGGGTGAGCGGAGATACCCTAATTTTCGATGATATCAACGCTTCGAAGACGAAGTTCGTGATGCCGGACAAGGATACGTCTTTGCAAGCTTCTTATAAAGTATTTGAAGTAGAGCCCTGTTTTGATTCCCATGGCGCAAGCGATTCGGGTTATCTCCATTTCCGCTTCGCCTTAGAACCTCTTGCGGCGCGGCTAATCAAAGATCCAAAAGACGTCTCTTCCAAAGTCCATACTTCCGATTCGTTTAATAGCAAGACCAAGATCGATGGGAATTTCGTCGCGGAAGGCGATTATTATTTAGCCACCCAATATAAAGATAATGAAGATAATCCTATTTGGTTGGTAAGCGATCCCTTCCACATCGAATACGGCCAAGCGGCTTTAGATCATGATGTAAAGCTATATAAGGCTAGTGGCGAACTTGGCGCGACCTTAACCCAAAAAGGCGGGAAGATGGTGCTCCCCGAATATAACTATGATGATCTAGCCGATAATAAGAAATTCGTCGCTTGGGCAGAAGGTAGCTTAACCGGCGCCCAATATAAGGCCGGGGACGAATACGAAGTCTTTGATGAGGTCGAATTCTTCGCGCTTACCGCAGAAAGAACCCAATATACGAGTAGTTTCAACTCAAATGGGGCAAGCGATAACTTAACTTCGGATACGTGCTATGAAGGGGCGACCTATAAGCTTCCTTCTTGGCCATTTGACGCTCCAGAAGGTAAAAAATTCCTCGGCTGGAAAGCCAATAACGAAGGCGAAATGCTCTACCCTGAAGACGAAGTGGTCATCACTGCCGATACTGTCTTCTATGCGCAATGGGGCGACATAGAAGAATCAAGCGTCTCTAGTGAAGCGAGCTCGGAAAGCACCGCTTCTTCGAAGGACGCCTCTTCGCAAAAAAGCGAAGTCACTTCAAAGTCCCAAAGCGCCACTTCAAGCGAAGACGAAATGACGCCTACCCCCGATCATCCTTCTTCGGGTGGCGGTTTATCAACGGGCGCGACCATTGGCATTATCTTAGGCGCTGTTGCTGGTGCTGGACTAATCGGTTTCTCGGTGATCTGGTTTGGGCTAAAGAAGAAGACCTTCGCCGATCTAGCCACCTTATTCAAGAAGAATCCCAGTGGCGTTAACGTTGATTCGGCCGAAGTTTCTTCCGGTGAGGATGAAGAAACTATGGAATCGAATCCTGAGGAATCGACAGAAAAAGAGCCTAGCGAAGAGCCGTTAGAAGGAAAAGAAGAAGAATCTCAACCGAAAGACGAGTCTGATCCATCTTCGAAATAATGCCATAATCAGCAATTGCCACCAGTGAAGCGCTGGTGGTTTTTGCATTGGTTTTATGGCGATTTACTGGAATTAGTGAAAGCGTAGCCGCTCTTTGTTCGTGTAATATTTTTGGTTTGGCGCGTTCCTTCATCGACCTGATAATTGGCGTCGTGATGCGCGGCATTTGACATTTTGTACCATTCATCAATCAGCCTGTATTGCTTGTTGGCGGCACAGTATTTGATGGCCCGTTTAGTAAACTCCATTCCTATATTGGAATTGAAATCTTCGGGCTTTTCTTTCTCAAAAACCATTTTGGCAATCGTGACAATCAGCGTTTCGGCCGATTTCATTTGGAAATTTATTCCTTCCCGCGATATGTATCCACCAGAGCCTTGGCATCCTCGGTTAGGTATTCATAATTATCAAGGAGAAAATAGACGAGGTTCGACGTCGCCATCAGTGAATTCGTTCCGGTTTTAATGTAATTCCAGCTGTCTTGGAATGAATGAGAATGAGATTTTTCCGCTGCAAAGAGAGCACGTACCAAAGCCTCATGATTGTTTTGAGTGTTCTTGTACATTCTAATTGCTGCCGATTTCTTGAAGGCGTCTGAGGGGTTTTGATTATTGTCAAAGACATGGTCGATATTACATGAGTTGTAATAAAGCATGATGTGTCCGCTCGCGAGCAACATATTTATCGTTTTGGCTTTTTGCCGATGCTCGGCGCGAACAGATTGCGGATCCGCTGCTTCAATATGGTCAGAACAATAGACGATATGTCCGTTTCCTTGCTTTATTAGTCCTTCATCGATGAAGCAGCCATCAGTATCGCAAACCTGCACTATCATGTCGAAATCCGAGAAAACATAGAGTTTGTCTTTGGCAAGGAGAGCCGCGATTTCCCTGTCGGTATCCTCCGCGTAAGTTTTTGACTTTAAGATGTCGGTTCCAAAAGGAACGATTTCAAGCTTGCCGGGGTCAAAAAGACCCTTCAATGCCGCTAGGCGCTGACGGTCGAAAGGGCCTTCTACGAGAAACAGGCATCGCTTCATCTGTTTTGCTCCTCTGGCGAAGACAAGCCAGCCACGATATCCTCGGTATTGACCATGTCGAAAAGTTTTGTGCCATCCTTTAATCCGGTCGCGATATATCTATAGTAAAGGTCGCGAAGGTTGTTGGTCTCGTGTACGTTAGTTATTTGCGTGAAAGCGTTATTGCTGTCCGTTGTCGAAAAGAAAACATGTTTATGGCTTAGTTTTTCCAAAACACGCATGTTATGCGATGTGAATATTAATTGTCCCATTCCAAAACTGCCAAAGGCATAAACGAGTTCTCCAAGCAAGTATTCAAAGATGCCGCTGTCAAGCTCGTCGACAACCATCGTGCACCCTTCGTGGTTATAAGCATCGATAAACCCAGAAAGGATAGAGATAATCTTTTTGATTCCGTTGGATTCGTATTGCAAAGGTACTGGCCCATTGCCTCGATTCGATGCCAGAACGAAATTGATGAAGCTGCTCTCAGGATCCATCTTTTGGGGGTCGGGAACCATAACATTGATAATCTCGACTTTATAATTTGGAATGATGGCGGGCATAACCTTGTTTATGCGGTCTAAATTAGTTTTTAAAACCTCAAACTGAGCCCTTGGTAATTGATTTATCGCAAAAGGAATAAATAGATCCTGGCAAATAAATCGGGAAGGGTCATCCCCTTTTTCTTCCTTGAGGCGGAGACGAATGCCAACCTGATCGTTTTCGTTAAAATAGCTAATCGAATAAATAGCGAGACGAGATGCCGCGAATGTTTGTAAGTCAACAACCAGATTGTAATAATCGGGGAATGCCTCTTTGTTGCCTTCTAAGAGTGCTGAAAGATTTTTGCTGAAGACCGATGAATAAACGGCGGTCATGCCTTCGTTCTCATTCCCCGTGTCATGGACACATACATATTGGTAAATCGCCTGGTCTTTGGCGTCCATCCTCTTGAGGAAGGTAGGGTTAATCTTATCGGGGGCCGTGAACGAGAAAAGATTGGCCTTCCTTTCACCTTTGGCAAATTTCGTAAAAGAAAGTTTCTCGCTATAGATGCGGACGGACCTATTTTTTGCTCGCCCGATTTCGATTTCGTAAGTAGCGTAAGAATATGTATCACCGCGGCGAACCAAAAAATCTATCGCTATGGTAAAGGATTCGAAACCAGTTTGAATGTAATCGCAGATGGCGGGGTGCAATTCCCTGCCCGAAAGCAGAAACTGAATAACGCGCAAAGCTAGCAAAGCAGAAGTTTTTCCAGATCCGTTTTGCCCATAAATCCCCAAAAGCGGAGATAGAGAAACATCATCGATAATCCCTTTTTCGACTTTTTTCTTCTCGGAGAAAAAAACTTCTCCAAATCCAACGTTCCGAAAATGAGACAAACGCAGCGATTCTATTCTTACAATGCCAATTTCCATATTGCACTCCTCAGGCCGTTATAGTAGCAGTATTTTGTCAATATTTCAATAAAATGGTATAAAAAATACAAAAATTTTAAAATATCGTTAGTTAGCAATTAAATCGCAACAGCCGGCCGCCGGCCGTCGCGTTTCACCCGCGAATTCGCCTTTGCTATCCTTTTAACATCCCTCTAGGCGGGGAGCAGTAAGGAAACGAAAGCATATGAAACACCTGAGATACCACGACAGGGAATCGTGCTCCTACAATCGATTGGTGGTTGAGGCGTCCGTTTCCACCAGCCTCGTTTGTCCTACAAAAGGAGAAGCAAACGCCCGAATTAAAATAAACGTTTGTCCACAAGCCGGGTTTCGCTGTCCACGTTATGGGTTTCTGGGCAAACGACTTGTCCACAATGCGGGTATTCGTGGTACGTAACCGTCCACTTTTCGGGGTCCATTTTACGAAGAGACGAGTGCTCCACTCCTTTTTCGCTCAAATTCGTTGTAAAATCGTTGTACAAATCGGGCCAAAATCAAAGAAAGTGCCGAATTCATCGACACTTTTTTGACTCATGGAGCACGATGCGGGAATCGAACCCGTATAACCAGCTTGGGAAGCTGGTGTTCTACCACTGAACTAATCGTGCGCAAGGGATATTTTAATGAAATCCGCCTACTTGTCTAGACTAAATCAAAGAAAAACCGCACCTTTCGGATGCGGATTCTATCATGACTGGTGGGTGCTACAGGGATCGAACCTGTGACCTCCTGTACGTCAAACAGGTGCTCTCCCAGCTGAGCTAAACACCCGGGATAGGTCATGGCCGCCTTTTGGCAGCGGGTCTATTATAGGAAGAAGGCGGGTCTTAATCAACAACAAGTTTTAACTTTTGTTGCATTGCGGATGTCTTCGGTTTGCATGCCTTTGATATAATCAATTAAGGCAAATCAGAAGAGGACAAGATTATGGACAAGACATCGAAAATTGCCGGATTCACTTCTTATGATGACCAAACCTATCCAAACGCTTCCATTCATGGCGATGAAGAACAGCAATTCGCGATGAGGACAATCGTTACCTATATTCAACATCACGGTCTTCTTTATTCTGGCCAAGATCACCAAAACGTACCCAACTGCGTGCCTGTTTTCTCCGATGGCACGGCTTTACGCTGCTCTATGCGCTTATGGGGTTCCATCATGGCAAAAGCCTATGAGGACGATCCGAATAATTATATGGACTACTACATGGAAGTCCCTGGTGAAGCCGTTTATCCCGAAGAAGAAGCCTCCATCAAACCTGACGAAGATGAATCGGAATTCCCTTTGATCATGGGCGAAGATTACCAACTGATGCTTGACGCCTACAATAATCGAATGGTGCTCGCCACCACCGATAAGGCCATTCTTGCCTGCTATGGCTCTTTTGTTGAGATTTGGAGCGGAGGAAGCGAAGAGGAAAAGGAGGAGGAGCCTTGCACCATCGAATTCGCCGCGGGACGTATCGATGCCGATGTTGATTTCGAAATCGAGCCATATGATTTACTCGCCTATTGCCATAAAGGGGATGAAACATTTGGAATCGTCGAGCACCCGGAAACAAAAACACGCGTCTATCTTCGTATCTTTCCCGATGGCCAAAACACCGATTTGCACGAATATATAGACCGCTACCTCATTGCCGAAATCGAGGAAGCATATCAAAAGGCCTTAAAAGAAAAAGAAGACAAATAAGGCTATTCTTCTTTTGGTGGCTTGCCGCGATAAAACCCATCGAAATATTTGGCAATGATGTCGGCATAATCATAATCAAGCAAATTCGCGTCAATTCCCTTTTTGATAAGTTCATTCCGATGCGACGATAAATAGGCTTCTATCTCCGGAGAAAAGTCTTTTTCTTTAGGACACTGTGGATATTGCCTCTTTTCCCAATGTTTGACTTTATCGACCATCGCATCGCTACGAAGGAAATAGAAATGATTGATGAAATCATCATATCTATCCCACGTAATATCGGCTTGGTAATAAGTGCCGTCGACTTGGATTAAATTCCAGCAATGGGGATAATCCGGGGTTTCGACATAATCCCCCAATTGGATAAGGCTTTGAATGCCCCCTTTTCTTAGTAGCATCGTCAAGGCTTTCGAAAACCCATCGCAAACGCATTCCCCCGAAAACAAGCAAGCGAAGGGCCCATGGTAAGTCAAAGGGATATCGTCGAGGACATCGCCATATTTTTTGATGTCGCAATATTTGGCGCGGCTTCCGATTTGGTTATAGGCGTTGAAGGCTTTCACCGCTTCAGGCATATCATCATCATAAATCATGGCGGCAATTCGGTTTAGTTCGCGATCAACCTGTTTTGCCTTATATTCGATTTCTTCGATTGGCTCGGTATAGTCGTTTTCGACTTGAAAGAAATAAAAGGTCGATTCTTCGCCCCCTAGCGGAGCTGGCAAAACCGTGCCTCGGGGGGTAAGGAAAGCCTGGTATCCTTCCACTTGAATAATTGAGCATCTAGCTAGTTCATCAGCCATCTCATAATCAAGTGAGAATCCAAGCGCGTTAATGTCCAAATTCTTTGCAAAAAAGCCAAATCCTTCTTCGATTTTGTTCTTTCTTCTTTCGCGGATATATGCTAGTGCCTCATCATATCCATCCACGAAGTCAAATGTTTTTGTTTCCCAATCTTTTAGAAAAGGGGCGCGATAAGAAGAAAAGATATTAAGGCAATGGAAATAAGAATCGATATGAATTTTATGGCTTAAGACAAGCTCTGGATGAGCCTGATAAAGGGCAATGACTTCTTCCAGGCTTAAAGAATAAGGAAGGTCGAAATAGTCTTCGCTTTCTTTCCCCTTTTCGATGATTTCTTGATAAAGGCGATCTAAATCCATGCTTATAATCATATCATCCTTAAGGCAAGGCAAAAAGAAAGCCACCGATTTGGCGGCTCGCCTCTTATTCTTCTAAAGCTCGATATTCTTCTTCGCTGACTGGTTCGCACCACTGCGTTGACCCATCGACTCCAGGAACTTCAATGGCTAGATGTTGGAAATAGCTATCTTTGCTGGCCCCATGCCAATGCTTGACGTTAGGTGGGATATTGACGATATCCCCAGGTCTAAGAGCCCTAGCTTTCTTCCCTTCTTCTTGATACCAGCCTTTGCCATAGACGCAGATTAATAATTGGCCTCCGCCGCTAGAGAAGCGATGGATGTGCCAGGCGTTACGGCAGCCCGGTTCGAAAGTCACATTAAATAAAGGAAGTTGATCGTTGCCTAATCGATATAGATAAGACTGGCCGATGAAATATTGACCAAATGGGTTCTTCTCCCCAACGGGGAAGACGCTTAAATCTAATTCCCCCGCTTCTTTCCCATAAACTTCTTCGATAAGAGGGAAAGTCGACCAGGCTTTGGGCCAGCCACAATAGAAAGCAAGCTGGGTGATTGCCTCAACCACTTCTTTTTTCGTTAATCCATGTTCTTTCCCAATTTGGAGATGGGCCTTTAATTGGGGATATAAGCCAGCGCTAAATAAAGCGGAGATGGTAATGAGGCTTCTATCCCTAAGCGAAAGTTCGCTTTCCCGTGACCACACTTCCCCAAATAAGACATCGTCATTTAACTGGGCGAATTTGGGGGCGATATCCCCAAGGACTTTTCTTCCGGCAGTTTGTTTTTTCATCTTTGACTTGTATTTGTCTTTGGAGTTCTCTTTTCGAATAATTATTTTTTTAATGCAAAGACGTATATAAAATTCTTTTTCCTCAATTGTTTTAGTACCTTGTAATATTAGCAGATTATTAGTCCAACTCAATTGTGTCACCAGTGGTGAGACAATTAAATTGTCTCTATATGTTTCATAAAATTGAATCATTCTATATAAACCAGCTCTATTGAACCCTTTTAAATATGGATATTGCGATTTTATAGTTAAAACTAATTTATCAATTGATTTTGATCCCCAATCTTCTGATTTGACCTTTTCTGACAAATATTTCCCAATCTCAAAATACATTGTCACTAATTCTTCATTGATTTTTCGATAAGCATTTTGGCGATGATTTTGAATGATATTAATGATTTCTTTAAATTCTAATTCCTTTTCCATTTTTATCCTCTACCACTTCAAATTGATCAACACCAGGAATAAGAGCGCACCCACCCCAGCTACCATGGATTTGACCGATATCATCGATATGTTCAACA